>JBKJTB010000076.1:0-30194 GCA_046594305.1 Devosia sp.
AAGCTGGGCCAGCTTATTCCGGTTGCACCGCACAACAGGACGCTCCCCCATCATGGGGCTGGCGGGCGCCACCACCCAGACCCATCGCGGGGGAGCGTCCTGTTGTGCGGTGCAACCGGAATAAGCTGGCCCAGCTTCTCGGGCGCGACGTCAAGACCATCGATCGCATGGTCGAAAAGGGCATGCCCTTCTTGAGCCGACCGGACAAGACGCGGGGCGAGACCAAGTGGCTCTTCGACACGGTTGCAGTGTTGACCTGGATGACAGGCGACACCTGGGCCGCTCAAGCCAAGGATGCAAGGACACGCTTGGCAGAGGCGAAAGCCGGACTGAAATGGCTCGAGTATGGCAAGGCGCTTGGACATCTCATTGAGATCGACGAGATCAGAAGTCATGTCGAAGGTGGCGATGCCATCGTCAAATCGCGACTGATGGCGATCCCTGGGCGCATGGCCCAACTCGTTGCAATCGAGACCGACCCGGTAGTCGTCGAGCGAATGCTCGAGAAGGAATTCGGCGACGCCTTGGATCAGTTGAACAAGCACTGGAAGGATCGCGGGTGATCCGCGCGTGAATCTGCTGCACGTGCTGGTTACGATAGCGTTCTAATCCAAAACGATCAAAGTCACCTAGCCGGACTGCCGGTCGCTGCTTGACACGCACTTTCAATGCGTTGGGTCCTCCGCCGGTGTCAGATAATGAGGGTCGGCCCCAGCCGCAGTTACTCCGCAGCTACAGGGAACAATACCACTGATGACGATGGTACCCGGCGGCAGTTGCGACAAGGCATTGAAAGCGCGGTGCTATCGGCGACCGGCAGAGGCGCTCTGCACCATCACAGGCCGTTATGGCCAATTCGCTCAACGCTTAGAGCGTCGGGCCTGACCGGACATAGTGGACCATCAGTCCACCACTGACGGTCGGAGACGGCCGGAAAATCGGGGCAAACGTTTGGTGCTTCGTGCGCGACGTCGCCTCGCCTCGAAATTCGTCGAAGGTTGGGTGATTGCCGCTTGCAGAACCCCCCGTCTCCGTGGCCTTGAGGGTGATGATCGTCGAAGGTCAAAGCTTCGAGGACTTTCATCTATTGGGGGCCGCTGGAGTGTGTCCAGGTACCGCTTCTCCAGAACGGAACGGACCTACGACGCCAGGTTAGTACGCGAGGGCCTAACGTGCCGCGGCGCCTGCCTGCGCTAAGCCGACGCGACATAGCTGCACCTTGCCGATCTGACGGGGCGCGGCGGAAAGTCGAGGATCGTCGGTGGCGACGTTGCGACTATCAGCTGGTGGAGCGGGGCGCGGCCCACTTGCGCAAACACCAAAAGTCACCCCGATCTTTCAGTGGTGTTAACTGATCGGAGAAGCACGTTCTAATCCTCTCGATAACCTTCGCGCTGCCTTCAAGCTCATACTTCTCATTGAAGCCATCAGACGTAAGATCGATTGTGTGACCATTCTCGATAAGTCCTAACAAGGAGATATGGTCAAGGTCGGCGATCTCCAGATGTGTCTGGTTCAGGGTTTCGGCTGTGATGCGAAGCGGGGGATAGAAATCGACCTGTGCCACCATGGTGTATCGACGCGAATGCGGCAGCTGCCAACTGGGATTAGACAATTGCAGATGCCAGTTTCCGTCCTTTCGTTTTATGAGCGCAAACGTAGTGCCCTCGTCAAACGTCGTGCTGGCCCAACATTCTTCGAACTCCGACGCGTTTGGACCGGTTTCGATGTCCCCATGCCATCGGCCATCGACAAACGGAATCGTCGGCGCTCCCCTCGCATCGGCGATAGTGTGCAGCGGCCCTGCAAACAATAGCGCGATCAACAACCGGTAGTACATTGCCAAGCCGCCCGAGAGTAGGGATACAAGAGCCTAGGCCTGGAGCCCACAGGGTGCAATGGCAACACCTCTAGACAGGTAAGGCAAGGTCCAGGAACGACTAGGCGGTCCAGCAGATCGCGGCGGCTAAGCGGCTACGGCCTACGCGGTCGAATTGACGAAATATGTAGCGTCATTACAATGTCGTTCTACTCCGCGTTTCTGCGTGACACGTAGCCAACTGCCGGGGCCATTCAGCCAGACACTTCAATGCGTTGGGTCCTCCGCCGGTGGCAGATAATGAGGCGCAACGGCGAGTAGCAAGCAGCTACCGTTGAGGACTGCTACTGATTGTAGTCGCCCCGCCGCCAATCGCGTTGCAGCCCGCAACGGTCGGGGTGATCGACGTGCGCTGGTAGTGGCCGCGACCATCAGTGGCCAAAACGACCGATTGAATAGCGACTTATCCGTCGGTTACCGGGTTAGTGACAATCAGTGACAATTGCTGGTCACTGATTGTCAGCCGTCGCGCCTCGTCGCCTTCGGTGAGTTCGAGAACAACAGCGTCGAGCGCTCCTGGCCCGTGCTCCGGCAATCGATTGTCCTACTCCGGTGCCGAACTTGCTATTAAGCGACTGTTGAACAGGAGCCCTAAGAATGCTGCGAGTCTATAGCCGCCAGGCCGACCAGATGGTCGAAGTTGAATGGTCCCAAGGTGCAACTACGCCGAACCTCGTCTGGCTGGATTTGCTGCGGCCGACACCGGAAGAAGATCGGTGGGTTGAGACCCTGCTGGGGATCTCCATTCCATCCCAGGCGGAAATGGCCGAAATCGAGCTATCGGCGCGCCTCTATCACGAGGCGGGCGCCGAGTTCTTGACCATGACAGCGCTGACCCAGCTTGACGCTGATGAGCCCAACAAGGCTCCAATCACATTCATACTCAAGGACCAAGTCTTAGTGACGATACGTTACGAAGAGCCCAAACCTTTCCTCGCCTATCTTGGCCGCGCTCTGAAGCCGAACGCGATTGCATGCAGCTCGGGCGAGCAGGTCATGCTCGGTCTTTTGGAGGCGCTGGTTGATCGTATTGCGGACGCTCTGGAACGGGTCGGGAGCGAAATCGACCTGATCTCGCGCGATGTCTTTCGAAAGAAAGCACCGAGCGCCAAAAAGCTCCAGCATGACCTGCGATCGATCATCGAGCAGATCGGACGCAAGGCAGAGCTCCTGACGATGGTTCAGGAAAGTCTTGTGAGCATCGCGCGTGCGGTTGCATACCATACGGCGCCGGATGAAAGTCTGGCCAAGGGTGCCAAGGAGAGCCGGCATATGGTGAAACTCATTCAGCGCGATGCTGTGTCGCTTGGGGAACATGCGGGAACACTGTCAAACAAGATTACCTTCCTGCTCGACGCAACGCTGGGGCTCATCAACCTCGAGCAGAACCAGATCATCAAGATTGTTTCGGTCGCGGCGGTTGTGTTTCTGCCCCCAACCCTCGTGGCTTCGATCTATGGCATGAACTTCGTCTTTATGCCCGAGCTGCAATGGTATGTGGGCTATCCGTTCGCGCTCGGACTTATGGTTCTTTCGGCTATCCTGCCCTACTTCTTTTTCAAGCGACGTGGTTGGCTGTGAGTGGAAGATAAGCGGACCAGCCGTCGTCGCCGGGTTCTACGGCGAGCAAAGATTGTCATAAATGGCGCGAGCTCTGTCATCTCGTGCACTGTGCGGAACGTGTCGATCGAAGCGCCCTGTTGCGCGTTCCATCGGTAGTCGGCATACCACCGGACTTCACCCTAATATTGGACGACGGCGTTCACCGTTCGTGTCACCTTGTCCGAAAAACTGGGAATGAACTCGGGGTTCGGTTCGACCCGCCCGTAGGTGGCCACGGAGGTGATGACGCCGATCCGATGGAGAAACCCTGGTCGGATTAAGCCCGAACGTCAATTGCTCGCGCGCCGAGCGCGAGTCTTAGCTTATCGTTCGCAGGATATCCGCGACGGATGCCTTCGTGAGTGATTTGGCGTACTCGGCAACTAGACGGTCATGAACCTCCTTGTGCAACAACGGGCGGATCTGTCCGAGGGTCTGAGGGTCCGCTAACTAATATGATCGCGCTGAAATCGCCCTCGTGGGCACGCCGGTACAGTTCGTTGGCCAGCTGCTTGGCAAAGGTCGCTTCATCGGTCTCCTGGCTGGACGACTCCGGGGGGCGGTGTCCGCTTGGCCCTCCACCAGTGAGATTCCTAGGTGACAAGTCGCCGTCCGGGACCAACTCAATTTCGGTCCCATGGCCGGCATTTCGGAAGAACCTTGCCCCGGTCCCGTCGGCCACAACAACAAAGGCTTTAGGTGGTATCTTTGCGGTCACGACGACTCCGTTGTTGGCTGCGTAAATGTGAAATGTAGCGCTCGATTGCGACAAATTAAGGCGGATAAGCGGTAAACGTTTTGCGCGCGGGATCAGTGCAAAGGGCAGCTCGACGCCGCCGGCTGCGTCGCGCAGTTGCCGTGCCGACGATCAGAAGTGCGGCACCGCTGGTGAAACTGGCTATGGCGGAAAGCACATTGTGGTTTGGGTACCTGGGATCGTGACTCGCTCAGAGCGTGCCAGCGGCTGTGCAAGGAGAGCGTCAATTGCGTGGGTCACTGTTCCTCGGTCCTCACCTTTGGTCTCACGCCCCTGCCACTTTGTACCTCCTTCGGCCGACGGCTCCCGATTGCGGTCTTCTACGGCTTCACAGCCCCGCGGATAATAAGCTGGCGAAGAGCGCAAGAATCGGCCGTTGGGACGGTTCAGAGTTTGATCTCGATCAATCAAGGCAACTCCGCCTCGGTTAAAGTGAGCGTATGAAGTTCACATTCCTCCATCTCCGCGTCCTGCTGACTGCGCTCATCTTGGCAGCAGGCAGCCTGCTCGCCAGCGCCGGATCGGTCCGAGCAGACGAGCCTGCCGGCACCCGAGAGTATACCTCGACGGCAGCGGAGTATGACGCCTTCATTTCAGAACGCTTGATAGAAGAGTGCGTAGCGGTGGCGCTGGCCCATGATAATGGCTGCACCGCAGACCACGGCGTGTGCTGCTCAAACGCCGGATCGGGCTGCTACGCAACGTGCGGCGTATTCGGTGCGAGACCAATGCTTCCCCTGATAGACTTGGCCCGCAACCACCCCGGCCTGCCTGCCATCCTTGCGTTGAACAGCATCGACCCTCAAGCCAATCGGCGGCCGCCTAAGCGCCTAGCCTGACCGCACGCCGGCGCGGTTTTGGCCTACGGTGGCCCCCGGCCTGGAACGTCTCGTTCCTCCACGACTGCTGCTCATTCGGCTCGTCGCCCAATTGCCGCCTCCGCGCCTCTCTTCCAAAGCCATCGCTGCTTCGCGCAAGAAATCACCAGGAGTTTCGTCCATGAAAGCTCAATTGAGATTGCTCACGACTGCCGCCTTCCTGATCCTGTCGGGAACGGCGCTCGGGCAGACCGACCCCCACCACCGCGATGCGAATGAGGCACCTGCCACAGCGACCCCGGCTCCGGAAGGAGCCATGAGTGACATGCAAGCGCAGTGCGCGGCGATGCTGCCGATGATGCAGAAAATGATGGAGATGATGCAGCAGGGCATGACGCAAGAAACCATGACGGGCGGCGCTGCCGAAGCGGGGAAGCCGGCCATGGACGGAATGTCCGAGGCATCGAAGGCCTATATGGGCGCGATGAGCATGATGAACGCACCGATGATGGAGGGAGCGCAGAACGCCAACCCCGATAAGGCCTTCGTGCTTGCGATGATTGCGCACCACGAGGGGGCGATCGGCATGGCCAGAGCCGTCCTTCAGCACGGCGCCGATGCAGAAGTCAAAACTTGGGCGAATGAGATCATCGCCGCCCAGGATGCCGAGATCGCAAGAATGCGCGACTGGCTGAACCGGCAAGCGCAATGACCAAGCGTCACCCTGCAGGAGCTAGCGCCATGAGAGGCACGGCCAGGTCCGGGGCCGTTTCGTCGCTCCTGTTGGCTCTTGCAGGAGTGGCCGTCGGCGGCATCGGCGTCTACTTCATTTTCCTGAGGCCATCGCTCCTTCCTGAAGACATCCGCTTCATGCAGCTCTCCGCGGGAGAGGTCGTCGTGATTGGTACGCGACTTCAAGCATGGCATGCCCAGGTGTTTCGCGTACTCGGCGGCTATGCACTCGGTACGGGCCTACTCGCCGTCGCACTCGCCGCCACATCTTTTCGGGCACGCAGACCGATCGCGGTCGCAGGCGCAGTTTTGGGAGACGCGGCATCGATTGGTCTCATGGCCCTCGTCAATTTCACCATCGACTCCGATTTCAAGTGGCTCTTGCTTTCTTGCGCAGTGCTTTGGGCGCTGAGCCTTGTCGCTTTCTGCATCGAGGAATTGGCGGCGCGCGCCGCGATCGCGCATGCATCCGCGACGCGAGGCAGCGAGAGCCTTTCCAATCTCAGGGAAACTTAACATGAAACGTCGTGAACTTCTCCAGGGTACACTCGCCGGCACTGCCGCTTTGTCGCTACCTTTTGGAATGGGGCAGCGAGCCGCTGCGGGTCAGGTCACCGATCAACAACTCCTCAGCATCGTTCGCCGAATCATCGAGGTGAATGGCAAAGCGGCGAGTGTTTTCGGAGTGCAGCGGCCGGATGGCTCGGCGGGCCTCCGGTTCCAGGCGAGCGACACCTTCAATCTTCTGCTTCGTAACGATACAGCGGAACCGACGATTCTGCATTGGCACGGACTGACGCCACCGTGGCCGAGCGATGGCGTCCCCGACGCACCGCTGCCACTCATCGCGGCCAAAACCGACCGCGCTTTTGACTTTCCCGTGGGCAGGCCTGGCACCTACTGGCTGCACGCCCATACCCTGCAGGAACAGGCGCTCCTCGCCGCCCCGCTGATCGTCGCGAATCCGGAGGACGACGGCCGGGATGAGCAGGAGGTTGTTGTGTTGCTGCACGACTTTTCGTTCACTTCGCCGGAGGAACTGCTGGCCGGGCTGACCGGGTCGGCGGCTGGACCGATGGATCACGGCGGGATGGCGATGTCCGGCGGCTCCGGCGACGCCATGACCATGGCGAGGGACCTCAATGACATCGAATACGACGCCTATCTCGCCAACGACCGCACTTTGGACGACCCCGAAGTGGTGCCGGTCGAACGCAATGGACGCGTCCGTGTCCGGATCATCAACGGCGCAACTGCAACAGCGTTTACCATCGACTTCGGCGAACTCGAGGGCGAGCTTATCGCGGTCGACGGCCAGGACATCGACCCGGTCAAGGGCCGGCGTTTCCCGGTCAGCATGGGACAGCGCGTCGACGTCAGGGTTGAACTGCCAAGCGAAGCCCGCTCGTTCCCGATCCTGGCGCTTCGCGAAGGCAGCCTGGAGCGCACCGGCATCATCCTGCGTCCCACCGGGGCGGAGGTGACTAGGATCGTCACGGCAGGGGACGTCGCGGCGCCCGTCCTCGACCTCGCTTTGGAAGCAGGGATACGCGCCATCGCGCCGCTGGCGACCCGCGCCGCCGACAAGGCGTTCGAAATGACGCTGACTGGCGACATGGCTGCCTACCGCTGGAGCCTTCCGACCGGCGCGCCGATCCTCGTGGACTTGGGCGACCGTGTCGAGGTGACAATGACCAACATGAGCATGATGGCGCACCCGATGCACCTGCACGGCCATCATTTTCAAGTCGTAGCGATCGACGGCCGGCGCATTTTGGGCGCGGTTCGCGATACTGTTCTAGTGCCGCCGATGCGCGCCGTGACGATCGCGGTGGACGCCGACAATGTGGGTCAATGGGCTTTCCACTGCCACCACCTCTACCACATGGCAACCGGCATGATGTCGACCTTCGGCTACCGGGTCTAGGGTTCAACGATGGGAGGAGAGGCGATGGGATCGACAGGAGGCAAGGTACGGGTGGCGGTCAACGGCTATGGCGTCATCGGCAAGCGCGTCGCCGAGGCGGTCAGCCTGCAGTCCGACATGGTGCTTGCCGGCGTCGCCGATGTTGCCTCGGACTGGCGTCTAGCAGTCGCCGTCAGAAAAGGCTTTCCGATCTTCGGCGCTACCCCGCCGGCCACTGCGGCTATGCGAGCCGCAGAGTTGCCAGTGAGAGGTGAGGTTTCCAATCTCTTTGCCGTTACCGACATCGTGGTGGATTGTACGCCGAAGAGCATCGCCGCAGGCAACATCGAGGCGTACCGGAAGCGGGGTCTCAAATTCATTGTCCAGGGCGGCGAAAAACATGCCGTGACCGGCCATTCCTTCGTGGCTGAGTCTTCCTATGAAAGCGCTATCGGCCGACAAAGCACCCGCATCGTTTCCTGCAACACGACTTCGATCGTGCGGACGCTGACCGCCTTGAAGCGGGCTGGCCTCCTGCGCAACGCGCGGGGAACCCTGCTGCGGCGGGCGACCGACCCATGGGAGAGTCACGAGACTGGCATCATGAACACGCTGGTCCCCGAACCGAGCATACCGAGCCACCAGGGGCCTGACGCGCAGAGCGTAGATCCCGACCTCGATGTCGTGACGATGGCGGTGAAGGTTCCAGAAACGCTGGGCCATCTGCACTATTGGAACGTCCGGATGACCAGAGCCGCTAGCAAGAACGAGGTTCTGGATGCGTTCAGTGCCTCATCGCGAATTGCTCTCATCCGCGGCGACGATGGACTAAAGGCGCTCAACAGCGTCAAGGAGTGGATGCTCGATATCGGCCGGCCGCATGGCGACCTTTACGAAGTGGCGCTTTGGGAAGACATGCTGACCGTGCAGGGCGACGAGCTGTTCTACGCCTACATGGTCGACAACCAGGCCATCGTGATCCCCGAGACCATCGACGCGATCCGCGCCCTTGCCGGCACCGAAACCGACGCCGCCGCCTCGATATCGGCAACCAATGCCGCGCTCGGAATCGGAAGCTTGAACGACAGCCTGCCTACCCCGGAATAAACCCGGTCACTGCGGAACGAGTATCCTCTTGTTGCGACGGTATCGGACACGCCTTGGCCGGAGCTGGCCTCCAGGAATTGGACCATGAAAAAAGCAACCTTCGACGTCGGCAATCTCACCAGTATTCTCGACTTTGTCGCGGTCGAGAAGCGCCTCTCGGTTTTTCCTGGCGTAATCGCAGCGAACATGAACGCCGCCTCGACAACGGCAAGCGTCATCTTCGATGACGCAAAAACCAACGCCGAGGCCATCACCCGGGAGATCGAGGCCTGCGGCTTCCATTGCCGGGGCGAGGTTGTTCCACGCCACCTGTGCATCCCCGGCAGCACAACGGTGACGCCGGGGCTCCCCCACGCGCCCGCCGCACCCTCACGGGACGAGCATGCCGGGCACGCGGGCATGGCCATGCCTGCGGCGGGTGGCAAAGGGACGGCTGCGCGCGATGCCATGGCAGAGGAGATGGGTCACGGCTCCGATGTGGACATGCAAGCCATGGTCAAAGACATGCGGAACCGCTTCCTGGTCAGTCTCGTGTTCTCGATCCCGATCTTTCTGCTGGAGCCCATGGGCCTGGGCGAACCCCTCATAAGCCCGCCGTTCGGGTTAAGCATGAATCTCACCATGTTCCTGCTTGCCAGCGCAGCGATCCTCTACCCGGTCTGGCCGTTCCTGGTGGCCGCATTGCGGGCAATTCGCAACGGCGTTCTCAATATGGCGGTACTGGTTGTTCTGAGCGTTGGCACCGGGTATCTTTTCAGCGTCGGCGCCACTTTCTTCTTTGAGGGCCAGCAATTCTTCGAGGCGGCGAGTGTGCTCCTCGTGTTCATCCTGCTCGGCCACTGGCTGGAGATGCGGGCCCGCGCCGGAGCCTCGGCGGCGATCCGTACGCTGCTCGATCTGGCCCCGCCCAAAGCCACCGTCCTCCGAGACGGCAAGGAAGTTGAAGTCGCGACCGCGGAAGTCGTACTCGGCGATATCATCGTTTTGCGGCCAGGCAACAAGCTTCCCGTGGATGGTGAGGTGACTGAAGGCGAGTCGACCATCGATCAATCGATGCTGACCGGCGAATCCATGCCGGTGACCAAGAAGGTCGGGGACATGGTGATCGGAGCGACGATCAACAAGAGCGGCACTCTACGCTACCGCTCCACCAAGGTGGGCGCCGACACGGCGCTAGCGCAGATCGTCAAACTGGTCCAGGAGGCCCAAAATTCAAAGGCACCGGCGCAGCTGCTGGCGGACCGCGCCTCGCAATGGTTGGTGCTAGCGGCGATCGTAGTCGGTCTCGCAACTTTTGCCGTTTGGTTTTGGTGGCTCGGCCAGCCACTGTTGTTCGCCATGACCTTGACCATCACGGTCTTCGTTATCGCCTGTCCCGACGCTCTCGGCCTCGCAACGCCGATGGCGGTCATGGTCGGAACCGGCCTCGGCGCGGCCAACGGCATCCTTTTTAAGAATGCAGCCGCTCTCGAAGACGCCACCAAGCTCAAGGTGATCGTCTTCGACAAGACTGGCACCCTCACCATGGGGCAGCCAAAGGTTGTCGACATCGTCCCGGCCCCCGGTGTTGCGCCCGATGAACTCCTGCGGGTGGCGGCCGCGGTCGATCACGGGTCAGACCATCCACTTGCCGTTGCCATCGTCGAACGAGCCAAGGACCTGCAGATCCCGAAGGTCGTTGGCTTTCTAAACATTGAAGGCAAGGGCGCCAGCGCTAGTGTGGATGGCGATCCGGTCTTCCTCGGCAATCGTCGCCTCATGGACGAACAAAAGATCGATCTCCTGGCGCTTAGCGAGAGGGCTGAAGCACTGAAGGGTGAAGGTCGTACAGTTATTCACGTGGCTCGCTCCGGCAAGCTTCTCGGGCTGATCGCCATCGCCGACGCACCGCGCCCGACTGCAATCGCCACGATCAAGAAACTGCACGAACAGGGCGTGCGTGTCGCTATGCTCACTGGCGACAATGCCGGCACGGCGAAGCGCATCGCCGACCTTCTCGGCATCGACATAGTGCTAGCGGACGTCTTGCCCGGGCAGAAAGCTGAAAAAATCAAGGAGCTTCAGGCTCAGGGACTGAAAGTCGGAATGGTCGGTGACGGCGTCAACGATGCCCCGGCCTTGACCCAAGCCGACGTTGGATTCGCCATCGGCGCAGGGACCGATGTCGCTATCGAGAGCGCCGACATCGTGCTGATGAAGAGCGATCCCTACGACGTCGTGGGGGCGATGACGCTATCGCGCGCCACGCTGCGGAAGATGCACCAGAACCTGTGGTGGGCGGTTGGATACAATCTAGTCGCCTTCCCGATTGCCGCGGGCGTGTTCTACCCCTTCCTGCTCAGCCCGCAGATCGCGGCTCTTGCGATGTCGGGCAGCTCGGCGCTGGTCGCCATCAACGCGCTCCTGCTCAAAACCACGAAGCTCGAAGGCATAAGCTCATCGGCACCAGCGGTGGACGCGGCGGGCGCCGTGGCCGCGGCAATACCATGAGCCGCTCGCTGGTCGCCGTCGCTGCAAAAGAAGCGATGGCCGAACGGATCGATCAAGCCGGACTGGTGCGCCCGCCACTTGGCTGGACATGCATGGCATCGAGGGGAGTTGATCATGGCATCCAGTGAGGCGACGGAAGCCGCTCAAACGCCGAGCTCTGCATCGTCGTTGGCGACTCGGCTCAACCAACGCTGCTTCTGTGTCACCATTGACCGCGAAGAACTCGCCCGGTCGCTCGATGCCGAAGTGGACGAGCCGGGCTTTTTCCAGAGGCTCGTTGCAGAGCGGCCGCACCTGTTTTCGAACCTCCCGGTTTTTCTGGGCCAGGCGGAGTTCGATGAGATGATCGCAACCATTGAGGCGATCGAAGAGGTCTCGAGGAATTCCAGGTACCAGGAATTGGTGCTGAAATGGGCCCCTGTCGGCTCACGGATCGACCACGGTCCACTCGGTGCTCTGATGGGCTACGACTTTCATCTCGCAGCGGACGGACCCAAGCTAATCGAGATCAACACCAATGCCGGTGGAGCCTTCCTGAACGCGCATCTGGCGCGGGCCCAAGCAGCTTGCTGCTCGGGTGTCAGGATTGATCGCGGGCTGATCGACGAGTTCGACGCGAACATCGCGGCCATGTTCAGGAAGGAGTGGCGACGCCAGCGTGGCGAAGCTGCACTCACCACGATCGTCATCGTCGATGATGCGCCGAAGGAGCAGTACCTCTACCCCGAGTTCGTACTTGCGAAGGAACTGCTCGTCAGGCAGGGCCTCGTGGCCCACATCGCCGATCCCAGCGAACTTGAGGTCCGTGAGGGTGCCCTTTGGTTGGGAGAGACCCGGGCTGATCTCGTCTATAATCGGCTGGTCGATTTCGCGCTGGAAGCACCTCGGCATTCCGCGTTGCGGGAAGCATATGCAGAGGGGTTCGTCGTCGTCACGCCCAATCCGCATCATCATGCGGTGCTTGCCAACAAGCGCAATCTGAGCCTGCTTTCCGACCAAGATGCGCTTCGGTCGCTGGGTGTGTCTGATGAAGTGCTTGGGCGCCTCGTGGCGATACCTCGAACCCGCCTTGTGACTTCCGAGAATGCCGATGAGCTGTGGCAGTCCAGGAAGTCGCAGTTCTTCAAGCCTGTGGCGGGCCACGGGAGTAAGGCGGTGTACCGCGGCGATAAGCTAACCAAGGGTGTTTGGGCCGATATCATCAAGGGAGGATTTGTGGCCCAAGCCTTCGTGCCGCCAGGGGAGAGGGTTATCGAACTGGATGGTCAGCGTGTTTCCCGCAAAGTCGACGTCCGACTCTACACCTACGAGACTCGGCCGCTGCTTGTTGCCGCCAGAGTCTATCAAGGGCAGGCCACTAACCTTAGGACGCCGGGCGGCGGATTTGCCCCGGTCCTAATGGTTGAGGCGCAGCTCTCGCCTCGAGGTGCAACTCGTGGCCGATAGCAATGCCCGTTTCGTCCTCACGCTGAACGGCGGTTCGTCCAGCCTGAAATTCGCCCTATACGTCACCGGGACATTGATCCCGCACCTGCGCGGCCAGTTCGAGCGACTTGGGCGCTCGGGCACCACGTTTAGCGTGCGGATGTTGGGGCAACATGAGGACCCACAGCCAGTCGATGCCGCGGATCATGCTGACGCGCTCTCCCACCTGTTCGACTGGCTTGATAAGACAATGAAGGATGCTGCACTCGTCGCCATTGGTCATCGGATCGTCCATGGCGGCGCCCGCTATCGCGCCCACACGAAAGTAGATGATGAGCTGATCGGCGAACTTCGCCGCATAGTTGACTACGCGCCCGAACACCTTCCCGCCGAGATCGAAATGATGGAGTTCTGTCGAGAGCGCCATCCGAGCGTCCTCCAGCTGGCTTGCTTCGACACCGCTTTCCATCGCGACATGCCTACCGTTGCATGTATCCTCCCTCTCCCCCGTCGCTTCGCTGGTGTAGAGCGCTACGGTTTTCATGGCCTCTCCTACAGCTTCCTCCTCAAGGAACTCAGTCGGTCATTCGGACCGGAGGCGGCCCGCGGCCGGCTGGTTCTCGCTCACCTGGGCAACGGTGCAAGCCTCGCGGCAGTGCACGGCGGGCGCAGCATTGATACGTCCATGTCGTTCACGCCCGCCGCTGGTATCCCCATGGGCACCCGCTCGGGAGACATCGACCCCGGCCTCGTGCACTTCCTTGCCAAAACGGAGGGGATGGATGCAGAAGCATTCGACCACATGGTCAACCATGAGGCCGGCCTTCTCGGGGTCTCCGGGACGAGTGCGGACCTACGTGATCTGCTCGCCGCGGAGGGTGCTGATCATCGGGCCGCCGAAGCGGTTGCCCTCTTCTGCTATCGTATCAAGCAGACCGTTGGCGGGTTTGCCGCTGTGCTTGGAGGCATCGACCGGCTCGTCTTCACGGGCGGCATCGGAGCGAACGCTCCATCGATCCGTGATCGCATCTGTGCTGGTCTCGAGTTCCTCGGCATTGTCCTAGATCATGGTTCGAACTCTCGCGGCGAGGCTGTCATTTCCACAGCATCGAGTACCGTCACCATCCATGTCATCGCAACCGATGAGGAAGCGGTCATCGCTGAAGCGATCACAGCACATCTGCACCAGAAGGACCTTTCGCCATGACGTCCCTGTCTCCCGATTTGCTGACCAGGATCGATGCTTACTGGCGTGCTGCCAACTACCTGTCCGTCGGGCAGATTTACCTGCGTGACAATCCATTACTGCGCGAGAAACTGACACTGAAGCACGTCAAACCGCGCCTGCTCGGCCACTGGGGGACCACCCCCGGGCTCAACTTCATCTACGTGCACCTCAACCGCATCATCAAGGCGCTGGACCTGAATGTGATCTATGTCACAGGCCCTGGACACGGGGGCCCAGGTCTAGTGGCTAACACCTATCTCGAGGGAACCTACAGCGAGCTTTACCCTGACGTCGGACAGGACCTGGAAGGCCTGAAGCAGCTCTTCACCCAGTTCTCCTGGCCGGGTGGCATTCCGAGCCACGTGGCCGCCGGAGTACCTGGCTCGATCAACGAGGGGGGCGAGTTGGGCTACTCGCTGATGCATGCCTATGGTGCCGCGTTCGACAACCCCGATCTAATCGTCGCCTGCGTGGTGGGCGACGGTGAGGCCGAGACGGGCGCACTGGCGACGAGTTGGCATTCCAACAAGTTCCTAAACCCGGTTCGAGACGGTGCGGTGCTGCCCATACTTCACCTCAACGGCTACAAGATCGCTAGCCCGACGATCCTCTCCCGAATAAGCCACGAGGAACTTGAGTCCCTTTTCAAGGGCTACGGCTATACCCCTTACTTCATAGAGGGGGACGACCCCAACGACATGCACCAGAAGATGGCCGTAGCGCTTGATGTTGTTATGGCGAGCATCCGCGCGATCCAGGCCGACGCCCGCGCCAATGGCTTCTCGCGTCGACCGGCATGGCCGATGATTGTGCTACGCTCGCCCAAAGGTTGGACTGGGCCGGCCGAAGTCGATGGTAAGCCGAGCGAGGGTTCCTGGCGATCACATCAGGTTCCGCTCGCAAGGCTAGCCGAGGAGCCCGGCCACCTCGAGTTGCTGGAATCCTGGCTGCGGAGTTACCGCCCTGAAGAGCTGTTCAACGAACGCGGCCAACTCGTCGCCGAACTTGCCGATCTCCCGCCCCGCGGAACGCGTCGCATGGGCGCCAACCCTCATGCCAATGGTGGCCTGCTTTTGACCGACCTTACGCTCCCGGACTTTCGCGACTACGCAGTTGACGTGCCCGCACCCGGAGCGGTCGCCGCTGAAGCGACGCGTCAGGCGGGACAGTTCCTGCGTGACGTCTTGAGGCTCAATGACGAGACGCGGAACTTTCGCGTTTTCGGACCGGACGAAACGGAGTCGAACCGGCTCGGTGCGATATTCGAGGTCACCGATCGGGCCTTCACAGGTGCCCTGCTTCCTACCGACGCTCAGATTTCGCCGGACGGACGGGTCATGGAGGTTCTCAGCGAGCACCTCTGCCAGGGATGGCTCGAGGGCTACCTACTCACCGGCCGCCACGGCTTCTTCTCCTGCTACGAGGCCTTCATCCACATCGTTGACTCGATGTTCAACCAGCACGCCAAATGGCTGAACGTTGCTCGCGAGACCCCCTGGCGCAGGCCGATCGCCTCTCTCACCTACCTTTTGACCTCCCATGTCTGGCGCCAGGATCACAATGGCTTCAGCCACCAGGATCCCGGCTTCATCGATCATGTAATGAACAAGAAGGCCGACATCATCCGGGTGTACCTGCCACCGGACGCGAATACCCTGCTCTCGGTGGTGGACCACTGCCTGAGGAGTCGCGACTACGTCAACGTAATCGTCGCGGGGAAGCAGCCGGCGCCCCAATGGTTAGACCGCGACGCCGCAAGGAAACATTGCCGCGTAGGTATCGGCGTGTGGGACTGGGCCTCAACCTCCGGCGAGGAGGCGCCAGATGCGGTGATCGCCTCCGCAGGCGACGTAGCTACTATGGAAGCGCTGGCCGCTACTATGCTGCTGCGTGAGCACTTTCCCGACCTGAAGCTGCGGTTCGTCAACGTGGTCGATCTCATGACTCTGCAGGCACCTAGCCAACACCCGCACGGGATCGAGGATGCTTCGTTCGACGCCATGTTCTCGACGACTGCACCGGTGGTGTTCGCCTATCACGGTTACCCGGCGCTGATTCACCGCCTGACATACCGCCGCACCAACCACCACAACTTCCATGTCCATGGTTTCCAGGAGGAGGGGACCACCACGACGCCTTTCGATATGGCCGTGCTGAACCAACTCGACCGCTTCCATATAGCTATGGCGGTTGTCGATCGCGTGCCGCGCTTGGCGTCCCGACGTGACGGATTCTCCGGCTGGGTCGGAGCAAGACTTGCGGCTCATGATAGCTTTATCCGCGAGAACGGTGAGGACATGCCTGAAATCCGAAACTGGCAGTGGCGATCCTGAGCGCTTGCGCCAGATCAAGGCGAGTTGCCAAGGACGGACATAGGCTAATGATAATTTCTCGGAGGTACATGCGATGGCGACCTATCGGTACTCAGCGGACTACTCTGGACAACTCCGGGTCTTGGATCGCGAGGCGTTCGACTTCCTCGACGACCAATCCAACCTATCGGCCCACATGGGCAAGAAATCGTGGATGATGCTGGGCTCCACTATGGACATATTCATGGATGATTGGCGAACGCGCGAGGTCGGATCTCAGTTCGGCTTCAAGGGGAGTATCGTCGGCGTGCCCCTGTTCGTTCGCGAGGTGGTGACGTTCCGGCGCCCGCCGGGCTCCAAGACCTGGGAGACCGTCGGTGATCCCGTGCTCTGGGTCATCGGGGCCTATGAGATGAACTTCGACCTCAAGCCCATGTCAGGAGGAACACGCTCGACGGTAAGCATCAGGTACGACCTACCGCCGCGTGGCTTTCCACGCTTTCTTTCTCTTCTATTCCATCGCGCCTATGCTCGGTGGTGCACCAAGAAGATGGTGATCGATGCCCAACGACACTTCTCGGCTCTCGTAGCGTCCCCCGTTCCATCCGGTGTCGCCTGAGTTGTTGCGTAGGGCGGAGCGAATGAAGCTGGATCGCACTAGCGGAGTTCGCATTGCGTGTGACGGCCGGGTTCATCGACGCATTCCTAATAGTCCAGGGCACCGGCGTTAACCGCACCCGGGCAGCTGGGTGTGCCGCATAGGCGTGTGTCGCAAACTTCTCGGCGCCACCTCCGTGCCTACCTTTACGAACCGACGCCTTTGCCGATCCACCCAAGGGAGAAGGGACCAGATGATGACCATTCCAACAGTCTTTCATTCTGAGGCCGATCTGGTCTCGGAGCATCGCCTTCGAATGTGTTCGACGCGGCGATCCTGGATCAGTATTCTTCTGGCGATAATAGGGCTTTTCGCCACTATAGACAGCTTGCACGCGGCCAGGGCGGCCGGCAAGGATTTGTACCAGACGGCTGGTGGAATGGCCGTCTACATCGGCCTGCTGCCGGCGGAAATCGTACAGGGCATTCCAACCTCTCAGCCTGAAGCGACCATGCATGGGGGGGCACCTTCCGGCCAGCACCAATACCATCTTGTCGTAGCGGTCTTTGCCTCGCCGGGCGGTGAACGTATCTCAGATGCCAAGGTCACCGCGCGCATCTTCCAGTTCGGTATCTTGGCGGGAAACAAAGTACTCCTCGACCCAATGGAAATCGCTGACACCATCACCTATGGCGCGTTCGCTTCTTTCCCCTTGAAGTCAGAATACGTGATCCACATCGAAGTCGCTCGCCCAGGCGCCGATCCCATCCCGTTCGATTTCCCCTACGACCACCAACCGTAGGGAGTTCGCCAAGTTGAGGGAGCGAAAAACCATGCCTGCGAAGTCGCTTAGAGGAAAGCGAATCATGAAAATCGAAACTAGACACCCAATATCCGACGTACTCACTCGCGCGCCGAAGCCGGGCCTCGAGCCCAAACTGTTCAGCGGCAAGCACGGTATAAGCGAAGATGTCGCTCGTCGCATCATTTCGATCAGCATCAACGCGATCAGGCTCGCTCAATCGCCGAGTTGATGAAGTAATGCGCCTGCTGGATATCGCGCATACTGGCAAGCCCGTTGATCGGGCGAGCCGCGACCGGTGCCAACGGCAATTAGGAGCGCCGACGCCATGCCTTCAATAGTCAACGGACTTGAGCCTTTCCTTCATCGCACGCGCATCGCCTATTTTTCGATGGAGATCGCGTTGCGTCCGGAGATTCACACCTATAGCGGTGGGCTTGGCATACTCGCAGGCGATACTGCACGCTCGGCATCCGATCTCAATCTGCCGATGGTTTTCGTCAGTCTGGTCAGCCGCGCCGGGTATGTCCGGCAGGAGATCGACCGTGAAGGGCGCCAAGTCATCGGACCCAACCCGTGGGAGCCGGAAAGGTGGGCATCTCCGCTTGGCGCTATGGTTTCCGTCCCCATCGAAGGGCGAGAGGTTTGGGTCCGTCCCTGGCTCCATGTGCTGGACTGTCCGCTTGGCCACAGCGTTCCGGTTGTGTTGCTCGACACCGATCTCGAACAGAACAGCCCCGAGGATCGCGAACTGACACACTACCTGTACGGGGGCGACGAGACATATCGGCTCAAGCAGGAGATTGTTCTGGGACTAGGTGGAGCCCTCTTGTTGCAGGCGCTCGGCTTCAGCATCGACACATATCATCTCAACGAAGGCCATGCGGCGCTTCTCACGCTATTTCTGCTCCGGCAACATCGCCGCTCCCCCAAGTCCACAGAGCGGGGTGAACAGGCATACGATCATGCGCTCGTCCGCGAGCGCTGTGTCTTCACCACCCACACCCCTATCGAAGCGGGCCACGATAAGTTCTCCTACCCGCTAGTCGAGCGTGTGCTCGGTAATTACGTCGAAATCGATGAACTGAAGCGCCTCGCTGGCGAGGATAGCCTCAACATGACTAGGCTGGCCCTAAATCTGAGCGGCTACGTCAATGGCGTTGCGCAACGCCATGCCGAAACCACCCGGCGGATGTTTCCCGGCTATGACGTACGCGCCGTCACGAATGGTGTGCACGTCGCGACGTGGGCCCATCCGAGTGTGGCCCAACTTTTCCAAGCGAGCTTTCCCAATTGGGCTCATGAGCCGGAAGTTCTGGCTTGGGCCGACCAGCTTCCCGACGATGCGATCTGGACTGCCCACCAGGATGCCAAGAGCAGCTTGATGGCACGAGTAAAGGCGGCCAACGGAGTGGAGATGCGCCTCAATGTGCCGCTCATTGGCTTTGCTCGGCGCATGACCGGGTATAAGCGGCCCGATCTGCTGTTCACCGACATCGAGCGGCTGGCGGCGATAGCGCGGGAGCGGCCGTTTCAGATCGTGCTGGCGGGACTGGCGCACCCCAATGACGATCAGGGTCGCCTGCTGATCGAGAGAATCCACGATCACATTGGCCACCTAGCCAACGTCATTCCCATGGCCTTCCTGCCCAACTACGACATGACCATTGCCGCGAGCCTCGTGGCCGGCGCTGATATATGGCTAAACACGCCGTTGCCGCCGCTCGAGGCGTCAGGAACAAGCGGCATGAAGGCAGCGCTCAACGGCGTGCTCAACATGAGCGTCCTGGATGGCTGGTGGGCCGAGGCCTGCATCGACGGCACGAACGGCTGGGCAGTCGGCGATGGCGTCGAAAGGGAGGGGGCCAGTCATGCTGAGCTTCTCTATCGCGTTCTGGCCAACGTGGCGCTGCCGCTCTATTACGACGACCCTCCCCGCTGGATTTGGATGATGAAACAGTCGATCAGCAAAATCGCCTACTATTTCAATAGCCAGCGAATGATGCGTCGCTATGCGACCGAGGCCTACATCCGCTAAGTCTAGGGAGGTGCGAACTCGCGATCCAACCCGAGCGCATCCAGGCCGCCAGAGAGTCGCCCTACCGACGAGCAGGCAGAAGCCGTCACCGTGTTCTCAAGCAGTACAGGAAGGAGCGATCGGCGTGCCCCATTGTCTGGACACCGCAGACTACGCCGATCGGAAGCGGTAGTTTGTGCGCTTGCCGAGTGCGCGTCTCACCAATGTTATATCGTTAGATCGGAATTCTATTGGCGGTCCGTGGAACTATTCATGCTGGCTCACGATCCCGACCGAAAGGATGCCCGCGAACGGCGGCATCATGAGGAGCTGCGCCGTCCCTACGGCGCGATGAGTGCCCCACCGCGACTGGCGCCCCACTGCTGGACTCTCAAACGCCGGAAGCCTTGACATGGATCAAAGACGCCCACTGTCACCGGTAGGAAGGTAAAGGGGCTCGCTAGGAGCGGTCAAATCAGGGGGCCGAAGTTCGGCTGCGCGCTATGACCACGACCATCGACACGGCCGGTACAACTCAAGCCCCAGCGGCAACGCGAAAACTCGGACTCGGACTGCTCACCGCCGTCGTCGTCGGTTCTATGCTCGGCTCCGGCGTATTCAGCCTGCCGCAGAACATGGCGGCTGGAGCGGGGCCCCTTGCTATCATTATCGGCTGGGCGATAAGCGGCGTAGGCATTCTCGCGCTGGCCTTCGTCTATCAGGGCCTCTCGATGAGAAAGCCGGCGCTCGATGCTGGACCCTATGCCTATGCCAAGGCTGGCTTCGGTCCGTTCATCGGCTTCAACAGCGCCTGGGGCTACTGGCTCTCCGCCTGGATCGGCAATGTCTCCTATGCCGTCGTCATGTTCAGCGCGCTCTCGTACTTCTTTCCGCCGTTCGGAGAGGGAAATACCTGGCAGGCAATCGTTGGCGCTTCGGTCGTGCTGTGGCTTGTCCACGCGCTGATACTGTCGGGCATACGTCAGGCGGCGTTGGTCAACCTGGTGACGACAATCGCAAAGATCGCGCCGCTTGTTCTCTTCATTGTCATCGTCGTCGTCGCCTTCAAAGTCGACGTCTTTACGCTCGATTTCGCCGGCGCCGGGAACGTCGAATCCGGCTCGATACTCGATCAGGTCAAGAGCACCATGCTCGTCACGCTCTGGGTCTTTATCGGCATTGAGGGCGCAAGCGTGATCTCGGCCCGCGCCGGGCGCCGCTCCGACATCGGCGTCGCGACTATCATCGGCTTCGTCGTGGCCCTCGCCATCTATTCCCTCGTCTCGCTGCTATCGTTGGGCATTTTGACCCAGCCGGAACTGGCTGCCTTGAAGAACCCGTCGATGGCAGGAGTGCTCGAATACGTCGTCGGGCCATGGGGAGCGATGCTTGTTAACATCACCCTCGTCGTCTCAGTGCTTGGCGCGTTCCTGAGCTGGAACCTGCTCGCCGCTGAAATCCCTTATGTCGCAGCCCGCGATGGCACGATGCCGCGCTTCTTCAGCGGCGAGAATAAGCGCGGCGCTCCGGCGACGTCGCTCTGGATCACCAACGGCCTGGTGCAGATCTTTCTGATCGTCGCGCTCTTCGCAAACAGCACCTATACGGCGCTATTCTACATCGCCTCAACGGCGATCCTTATCCCCTACGTATTCTCGGGCGCCTATGCGGCCAAGCTTGCCATCACAGGCGAGGCCTATCGCCAAGGCGAGAGCCGGACACGCGACCTGATCGCCGGTCTGGTTGCCACGGTCTACGGCGCGTGGCTCGTTTATGCGGCCGGTCCCACCTATCTCTTCATGGCCGCAATGCTCTACGCCCCCGGGATCGTTATCTATGTCATGGCGCGCCGCGAACGCGGCGAAAAGAGCTTCACTATCATAGAGGCGCTGATCGCCATTGCGCTTGTCGTTGCCGGCCTGGCGGCCGCCTACCTCATCTGGAACGGGAGCATTAGTCCGCTATGAACGCAATCGCCACTGCCACTCGACTTGGCGCCTTTTCGGAGGTAGGTCGGCTCCGGGAGGTGCTGGTCCACCGCCCTGACCTTAGCCTGCAAAGGCTGACACCAGACAATCGCGCCGCTCTACTTTTTGACGACGTGCTCTGGGTGAAGAAGGCGCGCCAGGAGCACGACATATTCGTTGACGCGCTGCGCGAGCGCGGCGTCAGCGTCCTTGATTTCGGCAACCTGCTCGGAGAGACGCTTACCCTGGCCGAGGCAAGGCGATGGCTACTCGACCGGCGGATCAGCGCCGCCGCCGTCGGCGAGGATATGGTCGGCGAGATGCGCGGCTGGCTTGACGACATGCCTGCAGTCGAGCTTGGCCGGTTTCTGATTGGCGGCATCGCTCGCGCCGAGCTTCCCTTCACCCCGGCGGGTCTCGCCGGGCGGACCATGGAACCGCAGGATTTTGTCCTGCCGCCGCTACCCAACCAAATGTTTACCCGCGACAGCTCGTGCTGGATCCACGGCGGTGTCACCATCAATCCGATGTTTTGGCCCGCGCGCCGACCGGAAGCGACTAATGTCGAAGCGATGTACCGCTTCCACCCCCACTTCCGGGATGCGGAATTCGAAACCTGGTGGGACGGTTCGGATGGGACCGGTATCGCCACGCTCGAGGGAGGCGACGTCATGCCGATCGAGAACGGTGTCGTCCTTATCGGAATGGGGGAGCGCACAACGCCGCAGGCTGTGGCGACGCTAGCCAAGCGCCTCTTCGCCAAAGGCGTCACGACGAGGGTCATCGCAGCGCTGATGCCGCGCGACCGTTCTTTCATGCATCTCGATACAGTTTTCACCTTTTGTGACCGCGACCTCGTGACGATCTACCCGCCTGTTGTCGAGCGCATCCGGGCGTTCTCTCTACGTCCCGGCACGGGACCAACGGGCATCGACATCACGGCGGAGAGTGGATCGTTTGTCGAGGTCGTCCAAAGGGCGCTCGGCCTCGATCGACTGCGGGTCGTCGCCACCGGTGGCGACAGCTATGAGGCCGAGCGCGAGCAGTGGGACGATGGCAACAATGTGGTCGCCATCGAGCCTGGCGTCGTCATTGGATACGACCGCAACGTCTACACCAATACGCTGCTCCGTCAGGGGGGCATCGAAGTGATTACTGTCGCGGGCTCCGAGCTCGGACGGGGACGCGGCGGTGGCCATTGCATGACCTGTCCGATTGCGCGCGATCCCCTCTGAGACAAGGAAGACCTTAGCTATGCCGATCAACCTTCGCGGACGCAGCCTGCTGACGCTGGACGACTACTCTCCCAGCGACATTCGCTTTCTTCTAAAGCTCGCAAGCGAACTCAAGGCTGCCAAACTGGCGGGCACCGAACGGCAGCGGCTGGCCGGGCGGAACATCGCCCTGATCTTCGAGAAAGATTCGACCCGTACTCGAACCGGCTTCGAGGTCGCCGCCTACGATCAGGGAGCCCATGTCACCTATCTGGGGCCAAGCGGCAGTCAGATCGGTCACAAGGAATCCATGGGGGATACGGCGCGCGTGCTTGGCCGGATCTATGACGCCATCGAGTATCGCGGCTTTGGTCAGAAGATCGCTGAGGAGCTGGCAGCCTACGCCGGCGTTCCCGTCTACAATGGCTTGACCAACGAGACGCATCCGACCCAGACGCTGGGCGACTTCATGACCATGCGCGAATTCACCCACAAGCATCTTTCCGGACTTGCAGTAACTTTTCTCGGCGACGGGAGGAACAACGTCGCCCACTCGCTCGCCGTCGGCGCTGCCAAGGTCGGCATAGACATGCGTATCGCAGCGCCACGCTCCCTTTGGCCCGAAGAGCCGTTCGTCGAGCATTTGAGAGCGCTCGGCAGAGAGACAGGTGGGCGCCTGACGGTCACCGAAAGCGTCGAGGAAGCGGTCGAGGGCGCCGACTTCCTCTACACTGATGTCTGGCTTTCGATGGGCGAGGACGAGGCTGCCTGGCCGGAGCGCATCCGCAAACTCACACCCTATCGGGTTACCGGCGAGGTGATGAAGGCGACCGGCAATCCACACACCAAGTTCATGCACTGCCTGCCGGCGTTTCACAACGCCGAAACTGAAGTCGGAGCGGACATCGCCAGGCGCTTCGGCATCGACTGCATGGAAGTCACCGACGAGGTCTTCGAGTCACCCGCCTCGATCGTGTTCGATCAAGCCGAGAACCGCATGCACACGATCAAGGCAATCCTCGTCGCCACGATCGCCGGGTGATCGCAATGCGAATCGTCGTTGCGCTCGGCGGTAATGCGCTCCTCAAACGCGGGGAGCCGATGACGGCAGAAACCCAACGCGCCAACGTTCGCCGCGCTGCGAAGTCGCTGGCCGAACTGATCGGCGCCGGCCATCAAATCGTAGTGACGCATGGCAATGGCCCTCAGGTCGGCCTTTTGGCCCTCCAGGCAGCCGCTGGACCGAAGGACGGCGCCCATCCGCTCGACATCCTCGGCGCCCAAAGCGAAGGCATGATTGGATACCTTATCGAGCAGGAACTCGACAATCTTCTGTCCAGCAGCTCCTTGCTGGCGACAATTTTGACCCAGATACGCGTCGATCCCTTGGACCCTGCATTTCTCGCTCCGACCAAGCCGATAGGACCAGTCTATGACGAGGCCGCGGCGCAGCGGATCGAAGCGGATCGGGGCTGGCGCTTTGCGCGCGACGGCGACAAATGGCGTCGCGTCGTCGCCTCGCCGAAGCCACTTGAAATCCTCGAGCTGCGAGTGATCTCCATGTTGGTCGAACGTGGCGTCGTCGTCATCTGTGCGGGTGGTGGCGGGATCCCGGTCGTCGCCCTTGAAGACGGAAGCCTGATGGGAATCGAAGCTGTGATCGACAAGGACCTAGCGAGTGCCCTCCTCGCCCGGCAGCTCTCCGCGGACATGCTTCTGCTGCTCACGGACGTCGATGCCGTCTATCTCGATTTCGGCAGACCCGAAGCGCGCTCCATCGCGCGCGCCGGAGCAGCCGCGCTCACAAGCGACCAGTTCGCCTCGGGCTCCATGGGCCCCAAGGTGGAAGCAGCAACGATGTTTGCCATTGCCACCGGGTCCTTCGCCGCCATCGGCCGGCTCGAGGACGCAGCGGCAATCCTCCGCGGCGACGCCGGGACGCGAATCGAGGGCGGTTCAGAAATCGAAATTCGCCGAACGGCGGGCATCAGGAAGCTCAAGCCATGATCAACCGTGTCCCTGCCGCAGTGGTGCCCCTGAACACCATGGTTGTGCTGATGCTGTCGGTTTTCACGGTGTCCATGGGTTACGGGGTATTGCTGCCGTTGCTTCCCTATCTGATCGAGCGGCTGCTCGGTTCGGGTGGAGAGGTTGTTGACGTCTCACGCTCCACCGGTTTGTCCACCGCCCTCTACCTGCTCGCGCTCTTTGTTTTCGCGCCGCTTTGGGGGCGCCTCTCCGACAGCTATGGTCGCCGATCCATCCTGTTGATCGGTTTGGTCGGATTCAGCGCGACCATGCTGGTCTTTGCTTTCATCGAGAATCTAATGGCGATCTACGTCGAGCGGTTTCTGAGCGGGATGTTCGCCGCCGCGGTGACCCCGGTTGCCCTAGCAGTAATCGGCGATCTCGTGGTCGAACCTGCACTTCGGGCACGCCGCCTCACTTTCGTCAGCCTTGCAGGGATCAGCGGCTTCTTGCTTGGGCCTACTCTCGGCGTTTTTGCCGCCGACGCTGCTGCCAACGCATTTCCTTTGTTCGGGGCGGCCGGCTCGCTGGCGGTGCCGCTGGCGGGGACTGCCGTGCTCGCTCTTTTCGTCGCCATGGCCGCCGTCACAGCAATCCCTGGAGCCAAGCGGGACCGGACTGCTACACTCCCGGACGAGTCCGATCCCAAGGCCACTCCGTGGCTGATCCCCAGACTGCTTGTTCTGTCCTTCATCGTCGCGGCCGGGATAGGTGTATTCGAGGTGGGGCTGGCGCTTCGCGGAAAGCAGGAACTTGGACTGACGCCATACCAAATCGCCCTGATGTTCACTGAGTGCAGCCTCGTGATGTTTCTCGTTCAGGCGTTCGTGTTCTCACCTTGGGTTAAGCCGGAGACGACGCGCTGGTTTATTTGGCCAGCTCTCCTTGTGCTCGCTGTCGGTCTAGTGCTTGTTTCCCGCGCTGGGGACTTCGCGGATATGCTTGTGTTGATCGGTGCGGTCTCGGCAAGCGCCGGCATTCTCTCGCCCATAGTGACCTATTGGATCTCCATCAAAGCAGGGAAGGAGCAGGGGGCACAGCTGGGCAAGCAAACCGCCGCGGCTAGCCTAGGCGCAGCCGGGGGCTCAGTGGTCGGGGGTGTGCTGTTCGATGTCGCTATGCTCCCTGGGGCAGCGTTCTTGCTTGCGAGCGCGTTGGCGCTTCTTGGCGTCGTCCTCAGCCTCCGACTTCCTAACCTCCTTGGGCCAGCAGAATCGAGCCCATCCGCCGCAGGCATTGCGCCCCAAGGGTTGGTTGGCCCTGAGACCACCGTCCAGCAGAGAGGACGCTGAATGCAGTGAAGGACTTGTAGTGACCGCGCGGGGTGCGATCAGGCGCTTTCCCCGCGCGGTTGACGGCAGCGGCGGCCGTGTGAAGCTCTTGAGGTTGATCGTTCGAGTGTTCGGGTACGGGAGCACTGCCAGCAAGTGCTGACACTGTAAATTCGTACCAGATGGGCGTTGTGGATGCCGAAGGTGCAAGCGAGCCCGCCGCCGAGGATCCAGGAAGAGGACCCCATGTCCCGCCTCTCGGCATGCGTTAGGATTCCGACCAATACTGGCCGGGGTGACGGTGCCACGCATGACCCGGCTACACGAGGAGTCGGGCTCGCCGCTCGGCTTGCCGCTGGTCGGTGGTGCGTTGCACCCGGTGCAGGCATGGCTCCTTGGACGCGTCTTAAATCAAGCGATCGCAGACGGATTGGCGCCAGCGTCACTTGCGGAACTTCCTGGTCTTCGGAAGGCTGCACAATGATCGTCAACACTCAACTGAGCTGTGCGCGCATTCTCTCGAATTCTGGCTGTAAGGGCCGGCAGCGTAAGCGAAAGCTAATCCACTCGCCATGCCACCGTGGCGACAGCACTATTCGGCGAGAGCCCCGAGCCCATCGAGGTCGAGGACTTCGATCTGCTCTACCGAGTTGAGGCGGATGATCCCGCGATCTTTGAGAACTCGCAAGACGCGCGACACGGTCTCGAAGGTCATGCCGAGATAGTCGGCGATGTCGTTGCGCTGCATTGGCAGATTTACGATGTCGTCGGAACTTTGACGATCGAGTAGGTCGAGCAGGAACTGCGCCATCTTCTCATTGGCGCTCAATCGTCCAAGCAGTAGCAAATGCTTTTGGACGCGGGCGAAGCGGCGAAGCGCCGGGCCGAGGAGGCATTGTGCGAAGCCCGCAAAGTCGGCGGGGCGCAGTACGCGAAGTCCGGCACCATCGACGCTTTCAGCGTATGATTGGTGCTCGCCGCCATCCTCGAGGCCGAACACGTCGCCAGCATAACAGAAGCTGATGATCTGGCGGCGCCCGTCCGCGGTGAGACTGCAGATGCGCACGGCGCCGAATTCCACCAGGTAGAGTGGCCCGACGGCGTCGCCGTGGGCATAGATCATCGCTTCGGTGGGATAGAAGGTGACCGCCCCGGGCTGGCTCTGTGTGAGCAGCGCGCGAACATCCTGATCCTGAATGCAGCTCGGCGTGATAGTGATCGGCAGATTGGTCTGGCTGAGCATCCTGGGGCATCCCTGTTCTGGTGGGATGAATCTCGCCGAGTTCGCAAGCTCAGGATATTCCGGTCGGAGGACTAGGGGGTCTACTTAGGAATTGCCCTTGTTTCCAAAGCGTCGCGAATGGCGTTGGTCAGTGAAGGGCCCAGATGCGGCTTCAGCACTGTGCGGAACGCAGACGTCGACAGCTCGTGCTCAGCGTTGGCCAAAAGAACCACCGGCTGGAAGGCCTGAAGGAATGTTCGTGCGGAAGCCTTGTCCTTACCAAGGGCGTGATGATCGACCACGGTGCAGTCGAAATCATACGGCATTTCGATCGCGCCGATGCTCACCCGCCAGGTAACAGCGTAGCCTTCGGCCTCGAGCGCGAACTGCAAAGAGCGACGTAGGTCGAGGTCAGGCGCGACAACGAGAATGCGATACATGGCGAGGTGCGGTCCCTGGGCCGGTAGTTGGCGCGGCAGGGCATAGCTTCGCATGTTCAGAGAGGCCGCTCTTGCTTCAGATCAAGCGGCTCAGGTGCCGGCCAGGTCGATGCCCAGGACCATGCGGACCAACTCTGCAAGGCTCTTGGCCTGCATCTTGTTCATCAGACCGGCACGATAGACTTCCACCGTGCGCGGGCTGATTCCAAGTTCGAAAGCGATCGCCTTGTTGGGCTGGCCCTGCACAACGCCCCGCAGCACTTGCATCTCGCGCTCGCTTAGCGTTGCCAACTTATCGCGGACGCGGGCCTCGGCGGCCTCGGCATCGAGGCTGGAACTGGCCCTGTCGACGGCCCGCTGGATCGACTCGATCAACACCTCGTCGCTAAACGGCTTTTCGATGAAATCGAGCGCGCCATTCTTCATGGCCTCGACAGCCATCTGCACGTCGCCGTGGCCTGTCACGACAATGGCGGGTAGCATTGCTCCCTGCGCGCCGAGGCGGCGGAGCAGCTCGACCCCGTCGATGTCGGGCATGCGCAGATCGGTGACCAGGCAGCCATTACGGATGCCCGACGCGACCTCGAGAAACGCTGTTGCGGACGGATGGGTGCGCACCGCAAAACCGGCGGCCCCGAGTAGGAAGGCGAGCGAATTCCGTACCGCTTCCTCATCGTCCACCACATGCACCACAACGTCGATGTTACCCATCGCTAACCTCTTGAATCGTGGGCAGTGTGAACGTGAAAGTGGCGCCGCCAGTTTCGTTGCTCCGAACGGTTAGATCGCCGCCGTGCGACTGAATGATGCGACGCGAGATTGACAGTCCAATGCCCATGCCGCCGGGCTTAGTGGTGACGAATGGTTGGAACAGTTGAGCCGCGATCTCCTCGGAGATACCGGGCCCGGTATCGGAGACTTCAATTGTCAGTCGTCGAGCCTCCTGTGGGAGGGTGCGAATGCAAAGCTCGCGCCGATCACTGTCGCGCATGGCCTCCATCGCATTGCGCATCAGATTGGTCAGCACCTGTTGAATCTGAACTCGATCCGCTAGTACCGGATCGCTATGGGCTGCGAACACGAATTCGGTACGGATGCCGCGCTCGCGCGAGCCGACAAGCGCCAGCGCGCCGGCCTCCTCGACAAGGTTTTTGATGTCCTCGCTTCGCCGCTCAGTTTCACCGCGGGTGACGAATTCCCGCAGATGGCGGATGATGTCGCCGGCGCGCAGGGCCTGCTTGGCTGTCTCCTGCAGTGCGCCGCGCAGCGATGCCGCTTGCCCCTCCGGCAGTCGGTCGACCAGCTTGATGCAGCCCTGCACATAGTTCGCGATGGCCGAGAGGGGCTGGTTGAGTTCGTGCGCGAGGGTCGAGGCCATTTCGCCGAGTTCATTGAACCGCGCGAGGCGCGCGAGTTCGCCCTGGACCGCTTCGAGCCGGGCGGCGCTTTCCTGGCGCTCGGTCAGATCGCGAATGAACCCCGTAAAGTGCACCTCGCCACCGGAGCGGGTTTCACCCACGGCCAGACTCATCGGGAACGTCGAACCATCCTTGCGGCGACCGACGACGACGCGATCGACGCCGATGATGCGCCGTTCGCCGGTGGCGAGATAACGCCGCAGATAGCCGTCGTGCTGTCCGTGATAGGGGGCGGGCATCAGCATGTTGACATTGCGGCCGATCACCTCGGCGGGCTCATAGCCGAACTGGCGGACTGCGGCGCTGTTGAACGACGTCATCGTGCCGTCGATCTCGATGACAATGGTCGCATCGGGGATGGTGTCGAGTACCGATCGTAGATGCGCCTCACGCCGCTGCAGGGTGTCGCGCGTCGCAGCCCAACTGATGCGAGAGCGGTACAACACACCACCCATCCAGGCGGTGACGATGCCGACGATGGCGAAAAGAAGGATGTTCAAAGCCGAGGCGTAGAACGGATCGCCCCGGTCCGCTGCGAGGTACAATATCGCCGCGGAAGAAACAACAGTAGCAAAGAGGCCCGGCAGCAGCCCTCCCATCATGGCCGCGGCGAGGATGGCCGGGATGAACAACAGGCCGACGGCCGATTCGCTCAAGATATCGCGGATCAGGTAGCGAAAGACGAAGGCGAGCGTGATCAACGCGATGGCTGCGATGTATGGCGTCCACGGCGATTTGGAGAGTAAGCGCAGCATTTTCATCGCCCGCACTGCTAACGAAAAGCTCTGCTCGCCCAACGTTCTATTGGCCGCGAGACCCAGAGGCAAGGAGGTATGCGGGTCGCCTTCGAGAGGCCGGCTAGCCGATTGACACGGCAAAATGGCTACCCAGGAAATAGGGCCAGGCAATCATGCCCAGCAACCCCATCCAAAAGCTCAGCTTCAGATAGCCGATCGAAAAC
>JBKJTB010000154.1:0-3507 GCA_046594305.1 Devosia sp.
GAACCGCGCAGCGCCGAATCAAGCTGGGTGCCGCGCCCTTCCGAGACCTGCCACTTTGGTCCGGGACCTGGAAACGGCTGCACGTAGACCTCATCCCGGCCGGTCTCGTTCGAGCCAAACGCCAGCCAGCGGCCATCTGGCGACACCCTCGGCAAGCTCTCGGTGAACCGCGTCTGGAGGAGGGGTTGCGGCCGCCGCTGGCCCGCCAGCGGCAGCATCCAGATATCGTTGCCCGTCGCGGCACCCTCTTGCCCATAGAGGAGGAACTGGCCGTCGGGTGAAAAGCCGGCAACCACTTGCTCCGAGTCGGACGGGAACAGCCGCTCAACGCTTTGCGGATTGTCGATCGAGCTGAGATACAGGTTGAACTGCCCCTCACGATCGGAGGACCAGGCAAACCGCCGCCCATCGGGGGCGAGCGCCGGACTCGTGTTCTCGGTGCCAAAGGTCAACCGGGTCGGCACGTCGCGCACCAGGTCGAGCATCCAGATGTCGTCGTCTGATCCCGTGATCGCGAACAGTGCACGCCCGCCGTCGCGGCTGAGGCTGACGTCGGCGAATTCCATGCGGACTTTTGTGGCCGGCGTGGCGGTGCCATCGCGTGTGACCCAGAGCAGGTCGCGCTGGGATTCGTTCCCCTCGCCCGGCGCGTACGCCAACGACCCGGCGCGGGACACCGCCAGGTGCACCCGTCCGCGGCCCACTTCCGAGGACACACCGGTCACGACGGTGGTGGCGTCGCCGGTCACTTCAAGCCGAGCAGGATCAAAGGGCACCGCGAGGATGCGGCCGCCTTGCGAGTAGAGGATGTGCCCGCTCGGGGAGTAGCGCGCAAATGCCCCGCCTTTCATGACGACCTTGGTGGCCCCGCTGGCGAGCGAGACCACGCCAATGTCGGCCTCATCGAAGGGCTTGCCGACGTATTCGATGGTGAAGAGGATGTGGTCGCCATCCGGCAGCACGTCCGGCCAGGTGTGACTGGCCTCATGCGTCGCCGCATTGCGCGTCGTCAACGTCTGAATCGCGCCGCCGTTGGCGGAGACCCGTGACAACCCGCTCGAGAACCCCGGCGCGAAGACGATGGTTCCGTCCGGCGTCCACGTCGCTCCGGTGCTGTCCGGGATCGCCGCCAGCGTGACCTGCGTGCCGTCGACCAGGGACAGTTTTTTCAGTTGGCGACCGGCGAAGAACCCGAGCCAGCGACCATCGGGAGAATAGAAGGGATCGGCGGCGCCCTCGGTTCCGGGGATCTCTTTGGGCTCCGGCTCGTTGAGCCATTTCATGAACAAACGCTGGGCCGGGTCCCCGGCACTGGCGACAAAGACCAGCGACCGGTCGTCGGGTGACAACGCGAGCGCGGCGCGATTACCCCGGTCGAGGGCATGGCCGTCCGGGAGATCGATCGCGAACTGCGCCACGGCGCGGCCGGGTGGAGGCGGCTCGCGGCGGGCGAAGTAGCCGCCGGTAAAGCCGGCCAGCGCGACGATGAGAGCGGTGACGGCGAGTACCAATAGCGGTACTCGGGCGCGCGGAGACGGCGGAGCGGCTTCGCTGCCGGCAGTCGCCTCGAGCTCGAACCGCACGTCGCCCATGTCGCGCAGGCGGCGCCGCGGATCTTTTTCAAGGCATCGCTGCAACAACGTCCGGATCGGTGACGGCGTACTGGCTGGTAACAGAGACCAGTCCGGCGCCTTGCTCATCACCGACACAATCGTGTCGGTCACGTCTTCCCCGTCAAAGGTTCTGCGGCCCGTCAGCATTTCGTAAAGCACGCACCCGAACGCCCAGATGTCCGCGCGCTTGTCGACGGCTTTCCCCTTCGCCTGCTCGGGCGACATGTAGGCGGCCGTGCCGAGGATGATGCCAGCCTGCGTCATCGCTGGAGAGGTAATGGTCGGCGAATTGGCGAGACGCCCCGATCCCTGAGTTCCGTTCCCTGACTCCTGATCGAGCGCTTTCGCGAGACCGAAGTCGAGCACTTTCACCGTGCCATCCGCGCGCACTTTGATATTCGCAGGCTTGAGATCGCGGTGAATGATCCCTTGCTCGTGCGCGGCTTCGAGCGCGTCGACGATCTGTTTCGCGAACGGCAATGCTTCATCGATCGGCAGGGCGCCGCGCGCAATCCGCTGCGACAGGTCCTCGCCTTCGACCAGTTCCATCACCAACGCGCGATCCTCGATCCCGTAGATCGCGGCGATGTTCGGGTGGTTGAGCGACGCGAGCACCTGCGCTTCGCGAGCAAAGCGCGCGAGCCGTTCGGGGTCGCTCGCAACTGCGGCCAGCAAGACCTTGATCGCAACGTCGCGATTCAATTTCGCATCGCGGGCGCGATACACCTCGCCCATACCGCCTTCGCCAAGTTTGGCGATGACCTCATAGGCGCCGAGTCGAGTGCCGGGGGGAATAGCGATGGCCGAGTATAGGCGGGAACGGCCGAGGTTCGCATATCGTCCACGCCATGGGGCCGCTGCGCCTGTCTCAAGTTACTGGCGTGACGCGGATGCTAGAATCGCCCTGTGGATTCGCGTCAAGATCTCGTGGCGGCGCTGGCCGCTGACGCCGACGTGCAGCTGGCCGTCATGTTTGGCTCTGCGGCTCGTCACGCCGGCCATCGCCACAGCGATCTCGACATCGGCGTGAGCGGTGTGGCGCCCCACCGATTGGCGGCGCTGGCCGTCACGCTGGCCCGCATTGCCCGGCGCGAGGTTGACTTGATTGCGCTCGACACCGCACCGGCCCTGCTCCGTTTCGAAATTGCGCGCGAGGGTTCCGTGCTGCTGGCCCGCGCGCCTCACCTGTGGCCAGACTTCCAGGCCCGCGCGATGGTGGAATGGTGGGAATGGGCGCCGCTGGCCCGCCGGTTCACCGCCGCCGCGATGGCACGCCTCAAGGGCGGTCATGGTCCGGCCTGACGTCGCCCGCGCCCGGATTGGCCGGGCCACCGCACGACTGCAAGACGCCGAAGGCATCTTCAGTCGCGACGCCGAGTCGTTTCTCGCCGCGATCAAGGACCGCGATCTGGCGATCTTCTATCTTTTCCTCTCGCTGCAGGAGTGCATCGATCTGGCGGCCCACTGGGTCGCTGACGCGGGCTGGGGCGTTCCCGATGACGCGGGATCGACCTTTGACGTGCTGGCCGATCGCGGTGTGATCGACCGCGCCATCGCCGACCGGCTGCGCGAAGGCGTTGGGTTGCGCAACCGCATCGCGCACGGTTACGCGCTCCTCGACTACCAGCGGGTTCGCTCCGAAGCGCTCATCGGCATACCGGCGATGCGCGCGTTTTTGGCCGCAGTCGGGCGCGAAGCCGGCTTGTAATTTCGGAGGCTTGCGCCTGCCGCTGGAAGGCTGGAAGGCTGGAAGGCTGGAAGGCGAGTCGAGTGGTACCGCTACGGGGATTCGAACCCCGGTGTCCAGACTGAGAATCTGGCGTCCTGACCCCTAGACGATAGCGGCACTAGGTACTACGAACTTCCGATCTTACTTGCGGGACGCCGCAGGGGT
>JBKJTB010000181.1:0-34767 GCA_046594305.1 Devosia sp.
TCTGGAAATAGGCCTCGCCGCGCTTGGCATCGAGCAACACGGCGACGGGGTCGCAGTTCACTGTGAGCGACAGCGCGAAAAGCGAGGGGATGCCGAGCGCCGGAATGTTCAGCGCCAGTGCTAGGCCACGCGCGGCGCTGAGGCCGATGCGGAGGCCGGTGAAGGAGCCGGGGCCGGTGGTGACGGCGATGCGAGTGAGATCCTGGTACGTGACGCCGGCGCGGGCAAGGAGGTCGTCGAGTGCGGGAAAGAGGCGCTCGGCCTGGCCGGTCGCCATGTCCTCGACCAGCGTCTCGATGCGGCCCTCCTCACGCAGCACGGCGAGTGCAAGCCGCGGCGCGGCGGTGTCGATGGCGAGGAGGACGCTCATGGGGGAGAGATAGGCCGGGTGTTCACGCGCCACAAGCCACAACCCCTCAGTCGTCATCCCCGCGGAGGCGGGGACCCAGGAGTCACGCGCACCGTCCGCGCTAGTGGCTCTGGGTTCCCGCCTTCGCGGGAACGACGTGGTGGGTGACTGAGGTGTGGGCTCAGACCTGCTGCACAGCTTCCACGCCCGGCACGAAGTGCCGCAGCAGATTCTCGATGCCCGACTTCAGCGTGGCGGTCGAGGACGGGCAGCCGGAGCAGGCGCCCTGCATGTGGAGGTACACCGTGCCGTCCCTGAAACCCTTGAAGGTGATGTCGCCGCCATCCATGGCGACGGCCGGGCGGACGCGGGTCGAGATCAGTTCCTTGATCACTTCGACGGTCTCGCTGTCGGTCTCGTCGAAGAATTCGCCGACTTCGGCCGCCACATTGCCCTCGTCGATGGTGGGCTTGCCGGAGAGGAAGTGCTCCATGATGACGCCGAGGATCGCGGGCTTCAGATGATTCCACTCGGTGACGTCCTTGCTCACCGAGACGAAATCGGAGCCGAGGAACACCCCGGTGACACCCGGGATCGAAAACAGGCCGGACGCCAGCGGGGACACCGTTGCGTCATCGGCCGAGCGGAAGTCCCGCGGCTCGCCCACGAGCACGTCGCGGCCGGGCAGGAATTTCAGGGTCGCCGGGTTGGGCGTGGCTTCGGTCTGGATGAACATCGGGCTCTTCTTTGCTGCTCTGGATCGACCGATCGTAAGAACGCTCGTTCGACCAACCGCTGGTGTTTGCTGCTCCGGATCAAACGATCGTATGAACGCTCGTCCGACCAACGCGAGGTCGTTTTGGAATGGTTCTAAATTAGGGATTTGGCGGCCGGATAGCAAGTCCTACATCGGCACCACGCCCTTGGCCGCATTGGCGCGGCCCCAGTGCACGACCTTGCCGCCATCCATGCGGATTTTGGCGCGGACACGCTCCTTGACCCCGTCCATGACATCGGGCGCCAGTGACTCGAGGGCGTAAGCGATGGTCGGCGCCAGCAGCGCCGTGGCCCAGAAATCCTCAAAATCCGGGAACACCCGCTCGATGGTGATGACCCGGCTTTCGACGGATTCGAGGCCCGAATCGTTCCAGAGTTTCGTGAGGTTCTCGAGCCGGGCGATCTCGGCGCTTGGTGGTTTGGCAGGCGGCAGACCGAGTTCCCGCAGTTCCGCGTGCACCGGCTCCCACGGGAAGCCGCCATCGAGGAAATCCCAGGCGTAGGCCGAAACCGAGCCGCCGCGCCGGACGATCCGCATCATCTCGGCGACGCCCTTGGCGGGCTCAGGCACGAAGAAAATGACGAGCGCCATGGCCGCCGCATCGACGCTGGCATCGGCAAGCGGCAGCTCCATGGCGTCGCCCTGGAAGAATTGCGCGATGCCGGCGGTGTGGCGCTGCCGGGCATAGCTGAGCTGATCCGGCGACGGATCGACGCCGACGATGCTGGCCGGGGCGCAGCGGTCGACCAGGAGCTCGGTGAACGCCCCATTGCCACACCCGATATCGGCCCAGGCGAGGCCGGACGCGGGGGCCAGCCAGTCGAGGAAGACGTTGCCGACGGGGCGGCTCCACAGTCCCATCATGCGCTCGTAGCCGGCGCCATCGGTGAAGCGGATTTGATGTTCAGCCATCGTCGTTCTCCCTCGGTTAAGGCGTCACGCCACGGCGACGATTTCCTCGTTCGTCATGGCGCCCGGCACGATCGTCACCAGGATGTGGAGGCGGTTGTGGCCGGCAAAATGCGTCACCAGCGGGCCGGGGCCCTTGTCGCCCTGCCCGGCGGCGATGACGAGAATGCCGATGGCGCCGTCCTCGGCCACCAATTGCTCGATGGCCTCGGCCGGCCGGCCCTCGCGGATGACGGTTTCGGTGCGGACCTGGCCGATCTCGCGGATGTGGGCAATGCGGGCGTCGAGCAGGCGCTCGGCCTCGTTGCGGGCTTCCGCCCGCATCACGTCGCCGACGCCGATGAACTGGCCAAAATCCTCACTGTCGATCACCGACAGCAGCACCAGCGTGCCGCCGGTGCGTTTTACGCGATGCGCGGCGAACGTCACGGCGCGGTCGCAGACCGGCGAGTCGTCGACGAGGACGAGGAATTTTCGCGAATAGTCGAACTCAGGCACGCGCCGCCCCGTGCTGCTTCAAGGTGGGCATTGTCCCACCCTGTTGAGATTTGAACAAGCGGCGCAGTTCTAGCGCACGAAGCCGACGATCTTGCGGACTTCCGCCATCGTCTGCTCGGCGATGAGATTGGCCCGCTCCGCCCCGTCGGCCATGAAGCCGTCGATATACGCCGGATCGGCCACCATGCGGCGGACTTCGGCGGCGATCGGCGCCAGCTTTTCGACCGCGAGGTCGGCCAGCGCCGGCTTGAAGGCGCCCCAGCCCTTACCGCCGAAATCCCGCAACACCGCGGCTTTGGTGGTGTCGGAAAGCGCCGCATAGATGCCCACCAGATTGTCGGCCTCGGGGCGCTCCTCGAGGCCCTTCTCGTCGCTTGGCAGCGGTTCGGGATCGGTGGTGGCGCGCTTGATCTTTTTGGTGATCGCATCGGCGTCGTCCATCAGCAGGATGCGCGAGCCCTCGGCGGTATCGGACTTGCTCATCTTCTTGCTCGCGTCCTTCAGCGACATCACCCGCGTCGCCGGGCCCGCGATCACGGGCTCGGTGATGGGGAAATAGTCGGCGTCGAGCCCCTGTTCCGCGATCGATTTGGCGAAGTCGTTGTTGAATTTTGTGGCGATGTCGCGGGTCAGCTCGAGATGCTGCTTCTGGTCGTCGCCCACCGGTACGTGGGTCGCCTTGTAGAGCAGGATGTCGGCGGCCATCAGCGAGGGGTAGGCGAACAGGCCGAGCGAGACGTTCTCGGCATTCTTGCCCGCCGTCTTGTCCTTGAACTGCGTCATGCGGTTCATCCACCCCATGCGGGCGACGCAGTTGAACACCCAGGCGAGCTCGGCATGGCCGGCGACGCGCGACTGGTTGAAGACGATGTTCTTCTTCGGATCGACGCCCGCGGCCACGTAGGCGGCGGCCACTTCACGGGTGGCGCGGCGCAGCTCGTCGGGCTCCTGCCAGACGGTGATCGCGTGCATGTCGACGACGCAATAGATGCATTCATGCGTCTTCTGCATTTCGACATAGCGCTTGATGGCGCCAAGGTAATTGCCGAGGTGCAAATCGCCCGAGGGCTGAGTGCCGGAAAAGACGCGCGGGGTGAAGGGCATGGTGTCGTACTCGAAAGGTGCGGAGCGGCTTTAGCGCGCAGTCCCGGTCAAGTCCACTCCAGCACGATCTTGCCCTTCTCGCCCGCCGCGGCGAGGCGGAAGGCTTCCTCGTAGTCGTCGGCCTTCATGCGGCGCGTGATGACTTTGCGGACGTCGAGGCCGGATTCCAGCATGGCCATCATCTTGTGCCAGGTCTCGAACATTTCGCGGCCGTAGATGCCGCGGAGGGTGATCATGCGGAACACGATCTTGCTCAGGTCGAAGATGAAGGGCTGCGCCGGCACGCCGAGCAGCGCGACGCGGCCGCCCATCACGAGGTGATCGGTCATCTGGTCGAGCGCCGAGGGCGCGCCAGACATTTCGAGGCCGACGTCGAACCCCTCCTTCATGCCGAGCTTGTCCATCACCTCGCGCAAATTCTGCGTCTTGATGTTGACCGGCACGACGTCGGCGATCTCGGCGGCGAGCGCCAGGCGCTCGGGGTTCATGTCGGTGATCACGACGTGGCGCGCGCCGCCATGCCGGGGGACGGCGGCCCCCATGATGCCGATGGGGCCGGCGCCGGTGACCAGCACGTCCTCGCCGACGATGTCGAAGGCGAGCGCGGTGTGCACGGCGTTGCCGAGCGGATCAAGGATGGCCCCCATCTCGTCGTCGATCGCATCGGGCAGCGGCACGATGTTGAAGGCGGGGATTTTCACGTACTCAGCGAAAGCGCCGGGGAGGTTGACGCCAATCCCCTTGGTGTCGGGGTCGAGATGGAATTTTCCGGCCCGCGAAGCGCGCGACTTCATGCCGACGACGTGGCCCTCGCCCGAAACGCGCTGGCCGATCTTGAGATTCTTGACGTCGCTGCCGATTGCCGCGATCTCGCCGGCATATTCATGGCCGGTGATCATCGGGACTGGAACGGTCTTCTTGGCCCAGTCGTCCCAGTTGTAGATGTGGATGTCGGTGCCGCAGATGCCGGTCTTGTGGACCTTCACGAGCACATCCTCGGGGCCGATTTCGGGGATCGGACGATCCTCCATCCAGATGCCGGGTTCGGATTTTGCCTTGACGAGGGCGCGCATCAGATCACTCCCAGTTCGCGGCCGGCATCGGTGAACGCCTCGATCGCGGTGGTGACGTCGGAAAAACTCAGCGCCGCCGACAATTGTGTGCGGATTCGCGCGCGTCCCTTGGGCACCACGGGAAAGAAGAAGCCGGCGACATAGACGCCGCGCTTGTCGAGCGCCGCAGCAAAATCCTGTGCCAGTTTCGCATCGCCGAGCATAACCGGAATGATCGGCGTCTCGCCTGCCGCGAGCTCGAAACCCGCCTGCGTCATCGCCTCGCGGAAGCGCTGCGTGTGGCCCATCAGCTTCTTGCGCAGATCGTCGGCACCCTGCGCGATCTCGATGGCCTTGAGCGAACCCGCCGTGACGGCGGGCGCCAGCGCGTTGGAGAAGAGATAGGGCCGCGCCCGCTGGCGCAGCAGATCGATCACCGGCTGCGCAGCGGCGATGAAGCCGCCCATGGCGCCGCCCAGCGTCTTGCCGAACGTGCCGGTGACGATGTCGACTTTTTCGCCCGCTCCAGTCAGCGCCGGCGTGCCCCTGCCCTCGGGTCCGAGATGTCCCGTCGCGTGGCAATCGTCGACCATCACCATGGCGCCGTACTTTTCCGCCAGCGCGCAGATCTCGGGCAGTTTTGCCACGAACCCGTCCATTGAGAACACGCCGTCCGTCGCAATCAGCCGGAAGCGCGCGCCGTCGGCGACAGCTTGCTTGAGCTGCGTTTCGAGATCGTTCATGTCCGATGTCGCATAGCGATAGCGCTTGGCTTTGCTGAGCCGCACGCCGTCGATGATCGAGGCGTGGTTGAGCGCGTCGGAGATGATCGCGTCCTCGTCGGTGAGCAGTGTCTCGAACAGCCCGCCATTGGCATCGAAGCAGGCGGCAAAGAGGATGGCGTCGTCCTTGCCGAGATATTTTGCCACCGCCAGTTCGAGCTCGCGGTGGAGATCGAGCGTGCCGCAGATGAAGCGGACCGAGGCCATGCCGAAGCCGTAGCGGTCGAGCCCGTCCCGCGCCGCGGCGACGATCGCTGGATGGTCGGCGAGGCCGAGATAATTGTTGGCGCAGAGGTTGATCATCTTGCGGCCGTCGGCGAGCGCGATGCGGCCCGATTGCGGGGTCGCGATCAGCCGCTCGCGCTTCAACAGGCCCGCGGCCTCGATGTCGGTCAGCGTCGAAGTCAGGTGGTCGAGAAATCCGGCTTGCATGCGGTCCTCCGGTTGGGCCGAATAGACGCCTCTAACCGTTCCGGCGCAACCGCCGCAGCAGCTGGCCCATCGGCTGTGCGCCGGTGACGTGCACCAGTGCGAAATAGACCACCATACCGACGGCAACGAGGCCGCCGAGCGCGAGGATCTGGATCGCCAGCGGCGCGGTGGTGGCGAGATAGGGCGCCAGCGGCAGCGACAGACCCCAGAGGATCGCCGCCATGACGATGGCCGCGCCAACAATGAGCCCGTGCCGCCGCCAGTAGGCGGCGGGCAGGTGGAAGTGGCCGCGCCGTCCGAGCCAGATGGCGAGCAGCACCGCATTGGCCCAGGCGGAAACGCTGGTCGCGATGGCGATGCCGACATGCGCCAGCGTCGGGAACAGCAGCAGCGACAGCGCGATGTTGACGACGACCGAAATGCCGGCGAACACGGTGGGCGTCCTCGTGTCCTCGCGGGCAAAAAAGCCCGGCTGCAGCACGCGGATCAGCACATAGGCGGGGAGGCCCGCGGCGAACCAGATCAGCGTCTTGCCGGTCTCGACCGTGTCGGTGAAGGTGAAGGCGCCGCGCTCGAACAGCACGCTCACGATCGGCGTCGCCAATGCGATCAGCGCTGTGGCGGCCGGCAGCGACAGCAGCATCGAGATCAGCAGCGCCTGGTTCTGGCTGGCATCGGCCTCGGCGTCGCGTCCGCCCTTGAGGTGACGGCTGAGTTCCGGCAGCAGCACGGTGCCGACGGCGATACCGATGATGCCGAGCGGCAATTGGTAGAGCCGGTCGGCGTAGTAGAGATAGGCGATGGCGCTGTCGGCCGCCGAGGCGATGATGGTGCCGACGAAAATGTTGACCTGCGTGATGCCGCCCGCGATCACCGCCGGCACCGCCAGCAGCCAGAAGCGCTTCACCTCGCCGTCCCAGCGCGGCCATTGCAGTTTTGGCACAAAGCCCGACCGCACCACCGCTGCATAGACGAGGATCAATTGCGCGATGCCGCCGGCGATGGTGCCCACCGCGATCCAGATGGCGGTTTGGACATCGGTGTTCGCATTGAGCACCAGCGGCAGCATGAAGGCGATCATCACGATGTTGAGGAGGATCGGCGCGAAGGCGGCGGCCTTGAAGTAGCCGAGCCCATTGAGCACCCCCGCATAGGCCGCCATCAGCGACATGCACATCAGATAGGGGAAGCAGATGCGGGTAAGCAGCACCGTGAGGTCGTACTTGGCCGGGTCGTCGAGGAAGCCCGGCACGAACGGCGCCAGCACCCAGGGCATGAAGATTTCGGCGAGGATGGTGACGATGGTCACCGCCACCACCAGCCAGCTCATGATGCGCCCGGCCCATTCCCGCGCCGGCTCGCGCCCCTCCTGCTCCAGCGATTTGGAGAACAGCGGAATGAACGCGGTGTTGAACGCACCCTCGGCGAACAGCCGGCGGAACAGATTGGGGAAGCGGAAGGCGGCGAGATAGGCGTCGGCCGCCGGCCCGGTGCCGAGCACCGCGGCGACGAGCGCATCGCGGATGAAGCCGAGGATGCGCGAGCCGAGCGTCAGGACGCCGACATTGAGGAAGTTACGGTAGAGGGACGAGGCCCCGCTAGCCATTGACCACTTTCGGCGTCCGCTCGCTGTGGCTGTCGGCGGCCGAGGGCTGGAACACCTTGAGCAACGTATCGCGAATTGTCTTTTGCCGCCGGGCGGCGTCGATCTTGTGGCCGGTCAGATCGGTGACGTAGAAAACGTCCACCGCCTTCTCGCCATAGGTGCCGATATGGGCCGAGCCGATGGTGAGGTTGAGATCGGAGATGGATCGGGTGAGCTGATGCAGCAGGCCCGTGCGGTCGAGACCCATGACCTCGATCACGGTGAATTTCTCCGACAGCGTATTGGACACTTCGACCGAGGCCGGCAAGGTGAACGGCTTCAGCCGCCGGTTATGCCGGCTTTCCTTGCCGAGGTCGATCAGCACCTGGCGCTTGCCTTGCAGCAGCTGCTTGACCGTCTCGATGATACGGTTGGCGCGAACCTTCTCGTCCTCGTCCGAGGTGAAGGCGCGGCGCAGCCGGAAGGTGTCGAGGGCGCGGCCGTCGCGCGTCGAAAAGATCTGCGCGCCGATGATCGAGGCCTCGCACATGGTGCAGGCGCCAGCGATCAGCGACAACAGCCGTGGATGGTCCGGCGTGTAGAACGAGACTTCAGTAATACCCTCGAAGGCCTGCACGCGGATCGAACCGGCGAACGGATTGTGCGCGTTGTCGGCGGCGCGGATCATCCGCGCATGCTCGATCTGCAGCTCAAGCTCGGCCCGCAGCCAATAGTGGTTGTAGTGCCGGCCCATATAGGCATCGAGCTCGGGCCGCGGCCAGGCGGCAAGCGCCGTCTCGAGCTCTGCCTTGGCGGTCGCGATGCGGTCGGACTGGGTGACACGCGAATGGCCGCCCGAGAGCAGCGGCTCGGTGGCGTAATAGAGCGAACGCAGAAGGCTCCCTTTCCAGCCGGTCCAGACGCCCGGCCCCACCGCGCGGATGTCGCAGGCGGTAAGAATCATCAGCAGCGCCAGCCGCTGCGGCGACTGCACGATGTCGGCAAAGTGCCGTGCCGTCTCGGGGTCCTGCAGATCGCGCGCCTGGGCGATCTCGCTCATGGTGAGGTGGTACTGGATCAGCCAGGCGACGGTGTCGGTCTCGGCCGCATCGAGCCCCAGACGCGGACAGAATTTGCGGGCAATCCGCGCCCCGGCGATCGAGTGATCCTCGGGCCGGCCCTTGGCGATGTCGTGGAGAAACAGTGCCACGTAGAGCAGGCGCGTGTCGTTGAGCGAGGGCAGCAGCTCGTGGGTCAGCGGCAATTGCTCGCGGAGCCCGCCATTGGCGATCTCGGCCATGACGCCGACGGCGCGGATCAGATGCTCGTCCACCGTATAGTGGTGGTACATGTTGAATTGCATCAGCGCGACGATCTTGCCGAACTCGGGCACGAAGCGGCCTAGAACGCCGCTCTCGTTCATCTGGCGCAGGATGCGCTCGACGGTCCTCGGCGACGTCAGGATCTCGAGGAACCATTCGTTCGACTTCTTGTCGTTGCGCACGTCGTGGCCGACGAGGCGTAGCGAGCGGCGGAGCTGCTTGATGGCATCGGGATGGAACAGGAGGTCGTTGCGCGAGGCAACGAGGAAGCTCTTGATGATCGAGAGCGGATCGCTCTCGAAGGTCTCGGGTTTTGCCGTATTGAGGCGGCCGGAATCGATGACGAAGTCGGGCTCACCCTTGATCGGCACCTTGCCGCGCTTGAACATGCCGGTGACCTTGCCCATCATGTCGAGCGGCTTGGCATGGTCGAATTCGAGGCTGGTGCAGAAAATACGGGTCAGATCGCCGACATCCTTGGCGACGAGGAAGTAGCGCTTCATCATCCGCTCGACGCCCAGCATGCCGGGCCGGTCGGCATATTTGAGACGCGCCGCGAGTTCGGGCTGCACGTCGAAGGTCAGCTTCTCGTCGGCGCGGCCGGTGACGTAGTGGAGATGGCAGCGCACCGCCCACAGAAAGTCCTCGGCGCGCTGGAACAGGCGATATTCCTCGGCCGAGAAGACATGCTTGACGCCGAGTTCGACGCTGTTCTTGACGCGGTAGAAGTACTTTCCAATCCAGAACAGCGTGTGGAGGTCGCGCAGCCCGCCCTTGCCGTCCTTGATGTTGGGCTCGACCACATAGCGGGTGTTGCCCATCTGGCGATGTCGCTCTTCGCGCTCGGCCATTTTTGCCGCAATGAACTCAGGGCCGGTCCTGGGCATGATCTCGGCTTCAAAGCGCTGCTCGAGCTGGCCGAACAGCGTCTTGTCGCCAGTGAGGAACCGCGACTCGAGCGTTGCAGTGCGGACGGTCATATCGGCGCGCGCCATGCGGATGCAGTCGTCGACCGAGCGGACCGCGTGGCCGACTTTCTGGCCGAGGTCCCACAGCATGTAGAGGACGTATTCGGTGACCTGCTCGCCCCAGGGCGTCTGCTTGTAGGGGAGGATGAACAGCAGATCGATGTCCGACCCCGGCGCCAGCGTGCCGCGGCCATAGCCGCCGACTGCGGCGAGCGCGATGGCTTCGGCGCCCGACGGATTGTCGACCGGATAGACATGAGTGACGGCGAAGCGGTGGATGGCGCGGATGATCTCGTCTTCCGCGGCGCTGAGGTTCTGCGCGCAGCGGGTGCCGCGGCCGTGGTCCATCAGTTCGGCTTCCGCCGATTTGCGCGCCGCGGCGAGCGCATTGCGCATCACCGCCAGCACGGCGGAACGGGCCTGCGCCGATTTGGGCGAATCCTGCCCGATCGCGGCCGTTACCTCCTCGAGGATGGTCTCGGCCGATTTCAGGTGGAAATTCGCCTTTTTGGGGCGGAGTTCAGCTTCGGCGACCGGCATCGCGTGCCTTCTTGAGCTCATAAATCAAGTCGAGCGCCTGTCGCGGTGAAAGTTCGTCGGGGCGCACCTGATCGAGCATGTCAGTTAGGGGATTAATTTCCGGCTTTTTTGGCGCGGGAGCGGCCGCAAAAAGTGGAAGATCGTCTAGCATGGGCGCGGAATTGCCGGAAGAGCGGCTTTCTAGCACACCCAGCACCTGTCTGGCGCGGGCGAGGACCGTCTCCGGCAATCCGGCGAGGCGAGCCACCTGGATGCCGTAGGAGCGGTCGGCCGCGCCGGGGATGACTTCGTGCAGGAACACCACCTCGCCCTGCCACTCGCGGACCGCCATTGTGACGTTGCGGACGCGGGCTAAGGTCTTGGAAAGGCCTGTCATTTCGTGGAAATGGGTGGCGAAGAGGGCGCGGCAGAGGGTGTCGTTGTGGAGCGCCTCGACGGCAGCCCAGGCGATCGAAAGGCCATCGAAGGTGGCCGTGCCGCGGCCGATTTCGTCGAGGATGACCAATGACTTCGCGGTGGCGCGGTTGAGGATGGCGGCGGTTTCGACCATCTCGACCATGAAGGTCGAGCGGCCGTGCGCGATATCGTCGCTGGCGCCGACGCGGGAGAACACGCGGTCGATGATGCCGATCGTGGCGCGGTCGGCCGGCACGAAACTGCCCATCTGGGCGAGGATCGCGATCAGCGCGTTCTGGCGCAGATAGGTCGATTTGCCGCCCATGTTGGGCCCGGTCACCAGCCAGAGCGCACCGCCCGACAGATCCGTGTCGTTGGCGACGAACGGGTGGCCCTCGGCTTTGACATTTGTTTCGACCACCGGGTGGCGGCCGCCCCGGATGTCGAAGTTCTGCGAATCGTCGATCGTGGGGCGGGCGTAGCCGCGGGTGGCGGCGAGGTGGGCGAGGCCGGCTGACACGTCGAGTTCGGCGAGCCCATCGGCGACGGCGCGGAGGATGTCGGTCTCGGCGAGGGTTGCGGCGACCAGCTTCGCGAAGATGGCGGTTTCGATCTCGAGCGCCTTTTCGTGCGCCCGGGCGATGCGGCCTTCGAGTTCGGCCAGTTCCGCCGTGGTGAAGCGCATGGCATTGGCCATCGTCTGGCGGTGGATGAAAATGGCGCGGTGCGGCTCCTCGAGCAGCTTGCCGCCATGCCCGGCCGGCACTTCGACGAAATAGCCGAGCACGCCATTGTGCCGGATCTTCAGCGTCTTGATCTCGGTCTTGGCGATGAGCCGCGCCTGCAGCGCCGCGACCACGGCGCGCGTTTCGGACGCCAGCGCGCGTTCGGCATCGAGCCCCGCGTCGTAACCGCGCTGCACGAAGCCGCCGTCGCGGGCAAGCAGCGGCGCGTCGTCGTCGATGGCGCGGGCGAGTTCGGTGGCAAGGCCCAGCGGTGCCGTCGCGAGGGTGGTGCGGATCGCGGCGAGATTGGCGGGTGCGTCGGCGATGCTGCCGAGGGCGCGCGAGAGTTCGCCGGCAGCACTGACGGCGCGCGCCACCGCGTTGAGATCGCGGGGGCCGCCGCGACCGAGCGCGACGCGGGTCAGGGCGCGGGTCAGGTCGGGCACCGACTTCAGCGCACTGCGCAATTGCGTCGACAGGATCGCCGCGTGCGTGAGCCGCTCGACCGCGTCGAGCCGCGCATTGATCGGGCCGGCTTCGCACAATGGCGCCGCGAGCCTTCGGGCGAGAAGGCGCGAACCCGCCGGGGTCACGCAGGCATCGATCTCGCTCAGCAGCGAGCCCTTGACCGTGCCGCGCTGCGTTTCGAGCAATTCGAGCGAGGAGCGGGTGGCGGCGTCGATCGCCATGTGCGAAGCGAGGTGTTCGGACGAGGGCGGCCGCAGCGCCACCGCGACGCCCTTCTGCGACTCGCGGATATAGCCGATCAGCGCTCCGAGCGCCGCACGCTCGACGCGCGACCAGGCCGAGGCGTCGACGCTGCCATCCGCGAAAGCCGAGGCGATAGTGGCGGATGCGGCGGTCGAGTCGAACGCCTCGCCGGGGATGAGTTCGGTCACTGCCGGCGGCAGCATGAGCTTCATCGCGCGCAGCTCGGCGGCGGTCGTGTCGCTCAGCAGCAGTTCCGCCGGATCGATGCGCGCCAGCTCGTCACCGAGCGCCGCAGCCGTCAGCGGCAGCACCGAGAGCTCGCCGGTCGACACATCGGCGAAGGCCAGCGCGAAATCGGTGTCGCCATGCTTCAGCATCGCGAGCGCCGCGAGATAATTGGAGGCGCGCGCCGGCAGCAGATCGTCCTCGGTCAGCGTGCCGGCGGTGACGAGGCGCACCACGTCGCGCTTCACCACCGATTTGCTGCCGCGCTTCTTGGCCTCGGCGACGTCCTCGACCTGCTCGCAGATGGCGACGCGATGGCCGAGCGAAATCAGTTTCTTGAGGTAGTCCTGCGCCGCATGCACCGGCACGCCGCAGAGCGGAATGTCCTGCCCCTGATGGCGCCCGCGCTTGGTGAGCACGATGCCGAGCGCCGCCGAGGCGATCTCGGCGTCCTCGAAGAACATCTCGTAAAAATCGCCCATCCGGTAGAACAGCAGATATCCGGGATTGAGCGATTTGATTTCGAGGAACTGCCCCATGGCCGGGCTCGTCGGCGCAAAAGCCGGCGCCTCGGTTTCGCTCGTGTCGAAGGGGGTCTGGTCCATGGGGTGCGGAAAGTAGGGGAGTTGCGGGGATCGGGCAACCGCTCACCGCATGTCATCCCAGCGAAAGCTGGGACCCAGCTCACACCTTGCGCAAGCGGATATTGGGTCTCAGCTTTCGCTGGGATGACAACCGTGGTTGCGGGTCGTCAGTTGACCCCCAGCACCTTCCGCCACGTCCATTTCGGCTCATACCCGATCAGCGTCCGCGCCGCGTCGATCGAGATCAGCGTCTCGTGCTCGCCCGTCCCCGGCAATATCTTGCAGCCGGGGAAGCAGGCCGCCACCAGCTCGGCATTGGGTTGCCGCATGATCGTGTCCGCGGCGGCGATAGTCATCACTTCGGCGCCGGTGACGTCCGACTCGAGCGCCTGGACGCAGGCATCGGCGGTGTCTCGGCTGTCGACATAGCCCCACAGGTCGAACTTGCGCGAATGCGGGTCGTCCCAGAATTTTGGGATGCGTTCGTAGCTCGTCGTATGTCCGGCCACATCATAGAAGATGTTGGAGAAGCGCAGGCCGACGAACGGCACGCCATATTGCCGGTTCATGTGGCGCGCCAGATCCTCGGTGACGGCCTTGCTGATGCCGTAGGACGAGGTGGGGATCGGCGGGTCGTCGTCATTGGTCGGCAGGATTTTGGGCGGGACCGTGAAGGGGAAGCCGAGCACCGTTTCCGACGACGCCCACACGACCTTCTTCATGCCGAGGAAGCACGCCGCCTGGAACACATTGTAGGCGATCAGGGTGTTGACATGGAAACGCGCCGCGCCCGAGACGTGATCCCAGTCGGGCTCGCCATTGGCGGCAAGCTGGATCACCGCGTCATGCCCGTGCAAGGCCGCAAACGTCTGGCCGTAGTCGGTGAGGTCGACCTTGATGAAGCCGGGCCGCTCGATACCGCCGGGCACGGCACGGTCGAGATTGGTGACCGCGTGCCCCTTGGCCTTGAGCGCGGCGATGATCACGGGGCCAATGCCACGGTCCCATGAGCCGGTACCGCCGGTGACTGCGACTTTCATTCCTCGTCCTCACTCCTCCACCACCCACCGGGTGGAGGGCTTCTCGTTCCTCTAGTACCTGTCGCTCGAATGCTTCACCGGACGATAGACGAAATCGGCGAAGTCCGCATGGAGCGCCGTTCCATTCAAATCCGATGCCGCGACGCCGACGAAGGCGCCGGTGAAATTGCCGTGCTCGCCGGCGGGGTAGCCGCACTCGTCGGATAGGGTCGAGGCATCGAGCACCGGGCCGATCTTCGTCCACTCGCCCGCTGCCAGCGCGTAGAAGAACTGGAACGCTGCGCCGCGGACTTCGATCTTGAGCCGGACCGTCCCCTCATTGGGGATCGGCACCGGCGGCACCTTCAGGTTGAGGCCTCCCATCGGATCACCCGTCACCGACATGATCAGCAGCTCGCGCTTGCCGTCGGAATGCGCGGTCACGGTAAGGTAATGGAAATTGTAGCGATTGTAGTAGCCGGTCAGCCCAGCGAACTGGCGCTCGTCGATTGGCGCGAAATCGAGCGTCACTTCCGCATCGTAGGAAAAGTGCTGCTGACGCCGGGCCACCAGCGCCTGTTCGAACCACGAGCCGATCGACTCGCGGCCAATGAGGCGCAGTTTCCCACCACCCGCTTGGAAGATCCGGTCAGGCTCAGGCGTTCGCAACCACTGGAAATCGATCGGCAGGCCGTCGGAGAACTCGGAACGCTGCTCCGCCCAATACTTCGCCTCGTCGCGCGTGCCGGGGACATTCACTTCCAGCGCGGGGACCATGCCGCCCTTCAGCCACAGCCAGCCATCATCGCGCCACTCGGCTTCCTGGATCGCGGTCTCGCGGCCGAGCACGCAGCGCTTGTACTGGCCGGTGGGCCGGCCCATCAGATGGACGAAATAGGTCTTGCCGCCGGGCGTATCGACGAGGTCGCCATGGCCCGAGCGCTGCATCGGATTGAACGGCGCGTCCTTGGCTGTGACGAGATATTTGTCGGGGTGCAGTTCGTACGGCCCGTCGATGGTGCGTGAACGCGCAAAGGTCGAGGCGTGCTCGTAGCCGGTACCGCCTTCGGCGGTGAGCAGATAGTACCAGCCATTCCTCTTGTAGAGATGCGGGCCTTCGACCAGCTTGAGATCGGTGCCGGTGAAGATGTTCTTCCGCGCTCCGATCAGCTTGCCGGCAACGGGGTCGTATTCCTGCAGCGCAATGCCCTCGAACAGCAGTGGCCGGACGCGGTGGTCCCACAGCATGTTGACGAACCATTTGCGGCCATCGTCGTCATGGAACAGCGACGGGTCGAAGCCCGAGGAGTTCACATAGACCGGATCGCTCCACGGTTCCTCGATCGTCGGCGCGGTGACGATGTAATTGTGCGCGTCCTTGAACGACCCTTCCTTGCGTTTTACGTCGGTGTAGACCAGCCAGAACCGCGTTCCATCATGCGTCAGGCACGGCGCCCAGACGCCGCACGAGTCTGGATCGCCGCGCATATCGAGCTGCGCCTTGCGGTTGAGCGGGCGGGTGATGAGTTCCCAGTTGGCGAGATCCTTCGAATGATGGATCTGGACGCCGGGGAACCACTCGAAGGTCGACGTCGCGATGTAATAGTCGTCGCCGACGCGCAGGATCGAGGGGTCGGGGTTGAAGCCGGGGAGGATGGGGTTGCGGAGTGTGGGCATAGGATACTCTGGGGGCGCGCGATCAGGGCGCGCCGTTGACTTCGATGATGTTGCGATCGGGGTCCATCAGGTAGAGCTGGGGGAAACCGGCCATACCCTGCCGCTTGAGGATCATGTGCATCGGATCGTCGCGCGGCGCGTCCTCGCTGAAGCCCATGGCGTGGGCCTGCGTGACGAGGCCTTCGAAATCACGCGTGTTGAAGGCGAAATGGATGTCGTCATTGTCGACCTGGCGTGAGCGGAAATTGCCGGGCGCGTGGACGGTCAAGTGGACCTGCAGGTCGCCCACTCCCAGCCACAAGCCGGGAATAGGGAAAGGCGGACGGGGGATGGGCGAGAGGCCGAAGAGCTGCTGATAGAACGCGGCCGACCGGTCGAGGTCGGTCACGATAATCGCAACATGGTGCAGCCTCAGCTCGACCATTGCGTCCTCACACGAACCGATTGACCAGATTCTCGAGATATTCCTGCTGGCCGGACTTCGGCTGCGGGTTGATGTTCTGTTTCTCGACCCTTGCCGCGATCTGTTCGAGGCTGCGCTTGCCTGACAGCATGGCTTTGGCTTCCTTGTCCTGCCAGCCGGCGTAGCGCGCTTCCTTGACCTTGTCGTAGGTGCCGTCCTCGATCAGGGCGGCAGCCGCCTTGAGGCCGCGGGCGAGCGTGTCGAGGCCGCCGACATGGCCGTGCACGAGATCGACCGGATCGATCGACTGGCGACGGACTTTCGCGTCGAAATTGAAGCCGCCATTGCCAAGGCCGCCGTTCTTCAGAATCTCGTAGAAGGCCAGTGTCATCTCGCCCGGATTGTTGGGGAACTGGTCGGTGTCCCAGCCAGACTGGAGGTCGTTGCGGTTGGCGTCGACGGAGCCCAAAATGCCGAGCGAGCGCGCGAGGTGCAGCTCGTGTTCGAACGTGTGGCCGGCGAGGAAGGCGTGGCCGACTTCGATGTTGACCTTGACCTCCTTCTCGAGGCCATAAGTCTTCAAGAACCCATACACCGTCGCGACGTCGTAGTCGTATTGGTGCTTGCTCGGCTCCTGCGGCTTTGGCTCGATGAGGATGGTGCCCTTGAAGCCAATTTTCTTCGCGTGTTCGACCACCAGCGTCAGGAAGCGGCCGGCCTGGTCGAGCTCCTGCTTCATGTTGGTGTTGAGCAGCGTCTCGTAGCCCTCGCGGCCGCCCCATAGAACGTAGTTCGAGCCGCCCAGTTCGTGCGTGACCTCGAGCGCGTTCTTCACCTGCCCCGCGGCATAAGCAAACACGTCGGGATCTGGATTGGTCGCAGCGCCCGCCATGAAGCGGCGGTTGGAGAACATGTTCGCCGTGCCCCAGAGCAGGCGCGTGCGCTGCTTGCTCATTTTCTTGGCAAAGATGTCGGCGATGATGCGGACGTTCTTGTTGCTCTCGGCGAGTGTCGCGCCTTCGGGGGCGATGTCGGCGTCGTGGAAGCAGAAGAACGGAATGTCGAGAATGTCGAACAGCTCGAAGGCGACATCGGCCTTGAGTTTTGCACCCTCCATGCCCTTGTCGTACCAGGGACGGTCGAACGTCCGGCCGCCGAATGGGTCGCCGCCTTCCCAGGCAAAAGTGTGCCAGTAGGCGACGGCCGGACGGATGATGTCCTCCATGCGCTTGCCGAGGACCTTTTCGTCCTTGTTGTAGTGGCGGAACGCCAGCGGGTCTTTCGAGCGCGGGCCTTTGTAGGCCACCTGCTTGATACCCTTGAAAAAGTCAGTCAATTGCGAGCCTCCTCGATAGCTGGATAGAGCGCGCGGTAGCGCGCATATTGAGCCGTGTATGCGTCCCGCAACGACGCATCGGGCTGGATGATCTGCTTGATGCCCGGCATGGTCATCACTTCGATCGGGTCGGCGCCTTCCGCAGCGCAGAGGCCCAAGCGAGCCGCGCCGAGCGCGCCGCCGAAATCGCCGTCCTCGGGGATGGCGATTTCAGTGTCGAGATTGGTGGCGATCAGTTTCAGCCAGAGCTGCGATTTGCTGCCGCCGCCGACGGCGAGCAATTGGCCGAACGACGTTCCAGCATCGGCGAGGACGCGCTGGCAATCGCGGAACGCAAACGTGACGCCTTCCATCACAGCCTGGGCGAGGCGCGCCTGGTCGCTGAGATGGGAAAGGCCGACAAAGGAGCCGCGGGCGCCGGCATTGTTGTGCGGGGTGCGCTCGCCACTGAGGTAGGGCAGGAAGATCTCCTCGCCCGGGCCGCTGAAGCTTTGCTCGGCGGCGCCTGAGAGTTCGGCCTGCCCCTTGCCGGTGATGTGGCTCAGCCAGTTGAGGCTGTCGGTGGCGCTGAGGATCACGCCCATCTGGTGCCAGGTATTGGGTACCGCGTGACAGAAGGCGTGGACAGCGCCGGCGGTGTTGGGGCGGAAGCGGTCGTTGGAAACGAACAGCACGCCCGAGGTGCCGAGCGACACAAAACCCTCGCCCGGCTGGATGGCGCCGATGCCGCAGGCGGCCGCCGCATTGTCCCCTGCCCCGCCGGCGACAACGACCTTGCCGGTCATGCCCCAGCGGCTCGCGAATTCGGGCTTCAGGGTGCCGGAGGGCGCGGAGCCTTCGACGAGGCTGGGCATGTGGCTGCGATTGAGACCGGTGAGCGCCAGCAGTTCGTCGGACCAGTCGCGCTTGCCGACGTCGAGCCAGAGCGTGCCGGCGGCGTCGCTCATTTCCTCCACATACTCGCCCGTCAAAAGCAGCCGAATGTACGCTTTTGGGAGCAGCACTTTACTGATCTTTGCGTACGTTTCAGGCTCGTTCTTGCGCACCCAGGCGATTTTCGGGGCGGTGAAGCCGGGCATGGCGATGTTGCCGGCGACGTCCCTCAAACGGGGAAATGCCGCTTCCATCTCGCCGCATTCGGCTGCCGAGCGGCCGTCGTTCCAGAGGATGCAGGGGCGCAAAACGTCGTCGTTTTTGCCGAGCAAAGTCGCGCCGTGCATATGGCCCGAAAGGCCGATGCCGCGCACCGCGGCCATCTCCACCGGATGCGATTTCGATAGCGAATCCATGGCCTTGAGCACGGCGTCCCACCAGTCCGATGGGTTCTGCTCACTCCAGCCGGGATGGGGGCGGACGGGCTCGACGGCCCTGGCCGTAGCCTCGCCCAGCGCCTTGCCGCCGCGGTCCATCAGGAGCGCCTTGACCCCCGACGTGCCGATATCAATGCCGAGATAGCTCATGAGGCACGTACCTCACGACACGCCGGTTTCCTTCGCAATTGGCCCTCCCACGGCGACGTTGCGCCGTCCAACGGTTCCACGTGAAGCACTTGCTACCGCCCCCGGCACCGTCAGCGCAGATTGTCGCGCAGAAAGATGCCAATTTCAATGGCTTCCGAGTGAACCTCGGCATCGGGCGACAGCGCCACCTGGCGGGCCGCGGCGATGGCGGCGCGGATTTCGCCGTCGGGGTTCTGGTCGAGCACCACGTCGAGCGTGCCGGCACGCAAGGCGCCGCGCGTCGTGTCGGACAGTTCGTGCGCCACGACGCGGACATTGCCGGCGCGATGGGTTTTGCCCAGCGCGGCCACGAGCCCGGCATTGCCGGCGCCAAGATTGTAGATCCCGGTCAATTCGGGGTGCGATTCCAGGAGCTTCAGCGCCGCAGCCTCGGTCGAGGCATCATCATCAAAGCCTTCGAGCGGGCCGACAATCGCGAGGTGCTGGAACTCGCGGCCGAGCACGCCGGCAAAACCCTCGAAGCGCTCGCGGTGGTCGCGAAGGCCGAGCGAGCCGGCGATGATGCCGACTTTTCCCGGACTGGCGCAGAAGCGGCCGAGCAGCGACGCGGCAGTCCGTCCCGCCGCCTGGTTGTCGATACCGATGAAGTGGCGGCGGGCGGAGCCGGGCAGATCCGACACCAGCGTGATGATGGCGACGCCGCGCCGTGTGGCGGCATCGACGGCCTTGACCACCGCCGGATCGTCGGGGGCGACGACCACGGCGCAGTCGATCTGGCGGGCATTGAGGCCGTCGAGCCGGGAGATCAGGGCGGCCGGGTCGAGCGCGTGATATTGCGTGGCGTTGAGCGTCAGCCGTTCGTTGCGGGTGGCCCGGGTGCGGCGCGCGACGGCGGCGACGAGGCTCTCCATGAAGGCGTTGCCCCCATCGGGGATGAGGAAGGCGACGCGGAGGTCGCGGGCCCGGGCGAGCAGCGACGCGCTGAGGTCGCGGCGGAAATCGAGCGCCTTGATGGCGTTCTCGACCTTTTCGGCCGTTTCGGGCCGGACGCCGGGGCGGGCATTGAGGACGCGGTCGACCGTCGCAAGGGAAACGCCTGCCGTCCGCGCCACGTCGTGCACGGTCGCCCGTTTTCCTTCAACAGTTTCCTCCAAAGGCGCCCCCTCCGGTTTTCCCGACGTTTGGCGGCGTCACGTGCCTCAGTCAACTGGTTTCAAGGCGAAGGCGTCTGGCTGACATGTCAGTTTGCCGCTAAACCCTGCGCCCAAAGCTCAGAAGGAAAATCATCATGGTGGCGGTCAAACCGTTTGGTTCGTTCGGCGGTAAAGAGGTGCAGCAGTTCACGCTGACATCGGCCAATGGCGTCGAGGTCGACCTCATCAACTGGGGCGTGGTGGTGCGCGACTGGCGCGTGCCGGTGGCCGGCGGCATGCGCTCCGTGGTGCTGGGGTTCCAAAAATTCGACGACTATCCGGCGCACTCGCCGCATTTCGGCGCCGTCGCCGGACGCGTCGCCAACCGCATCGGCGGCGCCAGCTTCGAGGTCGGCGGGAAGACTTATCGCGTGCCCGCCAATGAAGGTGCCAACAGCCTCCATGGTGGTCCAGAAGGGCTCGGCCGGCTGGTGTGGGATGCAAAGCCCGACGACGCTACCAACTCCGTGGTGTTCTCGCTTGAATCCCCCGATGGCGCGATGGGCTATCCGGGCAATCTCAAGCTCAAGGCGACCTACCGCCTCGACGGCAACAAGCTCCGGCTCGAGTTCGGAGCGACCACCGACAGGGCGACGCCGCTGAGCCTCGTGCAGCACCAATATTTCAATCTCGGCACGAGCAATGACGTGCTCGACCATTCGTACTGGTTTGCGGTCAACGCGATCAGCGAGGTGGATCCGAAGACGCTGATCCCGACCGGCAACATCATCGAGACCAAGCCGGGCACGCAGTGGAATTTCCGCACGGCAAAAGGGCTCCGCGATTCAAGCGGCGCGCCGATCGGCTATGATGGCAACATGGTACTCGACAACGGTCGCAACCCGGCCGATCCGGTCGCCATCGTCAAATCGCCTGATGGCGACCTGACGCTGAAGCAATGGACGGACCGGCCTGGATTGCAGTTCTACAATGCGATGATGACCGATGCGCCCGCGGGCCTCGGGCTCGGTGGCAAGACCTACGGCAAATATTCCGGCTTCTGCCTCGAGGACCAGGCGTTCCCGGACGCGGTGCATCACCCGCACTTCCCCAACATCATCATCACGCCCGAAAAGCCCTATTCGCACTGGTGCGAATTCGAGATCAAATGACGGTCTATGTGGCGCTGCTGCGAGCCATCGGACCGATCTCGCATTCGCTCATGCGGCCCGCAGCACTGCGCGACAAGGCCGAGGCAGCGGGGTTTACGAACCCCGTCAACTATCTCGCGACGGGCAATTTGATCTTCGGGTCGAGCAAGAGCGTCGCTTTGGTGAAGACTGAGATCACTGCGCTGGTCGAGAGTTTTGGCCTCAGGAGCAGCGAGGTGTTCTTGGCCACGCGGGCGCAGATCAAAACCATCGTCGATGCGGACCCTTTCCCGGAGGCATCGAGGGACCATCCAGCGCGGCTGGGGGTGTGCTTCTTCCACCGGGCGCTCGATTGGCCCGATGCGCTGCTGCATCCCGCAGATGAACAGGTCGCGGTGGTTGGATCGACGCTGGTCATCGACTATGGCGTGGGGATTTCCGTGAGCAAGCTCAAGGTTGAGAAGCTTGCGGGTGCGACGATGACGCAGCGGAACTGGAACACGGTTCTTGGGATCTGGCAGCGGATGATGGACCGCTAGGTCCGCGTGCTCGCGGCCCCCTCCGTCGGCTTCGCCGCCACCTCCCCCGCTGACGCGGGAGAGGGTGTCCAGATTGCCGACCTCGCAGTCGACGACCTCTCCCGCGAAGGCGTTGGAGGGGGCTACCCTAGAGCAGCTTGCGCAGACCCTTGAGCGTCGCGGTGAGCACCGCCGGATCCGTGCGGTAGAACCAGTTGCGGCCCTGCTTGTCGAGGACGAGCAGGCCGGATGTGCGCAAGACCTTCAGGTGCTCCGACACGGTCGCGACCGACAGCGACGACATCTCGGCCAACTCGCCCGCGGCGCGTGGCGCATCGCGGCAGGCGAGGACGAACAGCCGCCGGTCCGGGTGTGACAGGGCGCGCAGCACGTGGTCGAGATCGAGATCCACTAACCCTCGATCAGTGTGAGCACATTACCGGCAGGATCGGCGATCTGGGCCTTCTTGACCCAGCCATTGTCGGTCTTGGGCAGGACGACCGCGCCGCCCTCGGCGGCCGCCAGAACCAGCGCCTTGTCGAGGTCGCGTACGACGACGCCAAAAGTCAGCGAAGCTGTCGGCATCTCGACGAGGGCCCCATTAGGGCTGCCGTCGGGCGTTGCCACCATGGCGTAGCCCGGGCCTTGCGGCGTGACCTCCCAACCGAAGAGTTTGTGTAGAAGCTCTGCAGCGGCGCGATATCCGGGCCGGCGATATCGAAATGGCCGAAGCCGTTGGGTGTGTGCGTTTTGCGCTGCGTGTGAGCCATGGCGATCTCCCGAATTTGGCATACAATATTTCGGGAAATGACGAAATGTCAACGCTGGCGGGTTGTTCGCCGGCCCGCTAGGTTCCGGCCATGGACAAGACCGAGCGGCTGTTTGCGGTGATGGATGCGCTGCGGCGGCACCGAAGGCCCATCACGGCGCAGCAATTGGCCGACGAGCAGGCGGTCAGCGTGCGCACGCTCTATCGCGACATCCAGACGCTGATCGGGCTCGGGGCGCCGATCGATGGCGAGGCGGGCATCGGCTACATGCTGCGGCCAGGCTTCTTCCTGCCGCCGCTGATGTTTACCGCCGAAGAGCTCGAGGCGCTGGTGCTCGGCGCGCAATGGGTGCAGGGCCAGCCCGACGATGGGCTCAGCGCTGCCGCAAAGAACGCGCTGGGCAAAATCGCGACGGCCTCGTCCGACGATCTGCGCGACCGGATCTCGAACACGGGCCTCTGGGCAGCGCAGGCGAACTGGTCGCGCGAGTCTGAGCCGCTGCTGGGGGCGGTGCGCGAGGCGATGCGCACCGAGAAGGCACTGCATCTGAGCTATGCCGACGAGGCGGGCAACGCGACGCAGCGGCCGGTATGGCCGGTGACGCTCGCCTACTACGAAGACAAACAGATCATCGGCGCCTGGTGCACGCTGCGGCAGGATTTTCGCAATTTCCGCATCGACCGGATCCGGAGCGCGACGCTGGGCAGCGAGCCCTTCGGCAAGCGCCGCGTGATCCTGCTCAAGGAGTGGGAAGCGGTGTGGTCGGCGCGGACACGGCGCGACGACATCGCCTCCTGACGTACCCTGTCAGGAGGGGTGCGGGATGGTGTCCTCAGCGGCGAATGAGCGCCGGCAAGGAGACCGAAATGACCATCAATCCGTTCAAGATTGCCATTCCCGACGCCGCCATCGCGGACCTCAAGGAGCGGCTCGCGCTGACCCGCTGGCCGGATGCCGTCGATGCCGGCTGGGATCGCGGCCAGCCCGTGGCGCTGATCCGGGAGCTCGCCGACCAGTGGCTCAATCATTTCGAGTGGCGGGCGCAGGAAACAAAGCTCAACCGCTATCCTCAGTACACCACCGAGATCGACGGCCAGCGCATCCACTTCGTGCATGTAAGGAGCGGGCGGGCCGATGCGCTGCCGCTGATCCTGACGCATGGCTGGCCCTCGACGTTTACGGAGTATCTGAAGCTCGTCGAACCGCTGACCAATCCGGCCGCTGGCCAGCCGGCGTTCGATGTGGTGATCCCGTCGCTCCCCGGCTTCGGGTTTTCGAGCCCGCTCGCTGCGACCGGCTGGGGTGCGGCGCGCACCGCAAAGGCCTGGGACGAGCTGATGACGCGGCTCGGCTATGAGCGCTACGGCTTTGTGGGCAACGATGTGGGCTCGCTCGTGGGCAAGGAAATTGGCGTCCTGAGGCCCGCGGGTCTGGTCGGCGTCCACATCCAGCAGATCTTCGCGTTCCCCGCCGACGAGAGCGGCTGGGGCAAGATGGATGCGTTCGAGGCCGAAGGCATGGCCAATGCCCAAGGCTGGGAAGCCAACAACGGCTATCAGCGCATCCAGCAGACCCGCCCAGCGACCCTCGCTTTCGGGCTCGCCGATTCGCCGGTGGCGCAGCTGAGCTGGAATGCGGAGCTGCCCTTCGGCTTCGGCGGGCAAAATGTGAAGACGATCGACCGCGAACACTTCCTCACGGACGTCTCGATCTACTGGTTCACGGGCACCGGCGGCTCGGCAGCCAATATGTACCTCGAGGACGGCCGTTCCAATGGCGGCGGCGATGAGCGCCGGAACGAGGTGCCGACCGGCGTCGCGGTGTTTCCCGAGGACTTCCGCTCGGTCCGCGCCTTCAGTGAGCCCAACAACAACATCGTCCACTGGAGCCAGATGCCGCGCGGCGGGCACTTCGCACCGGTGAATGAACCGGGCCTGCTCGCCACCGATATTGCCGCTTTCTTCGGCAAACTTTGATCACTTCGGTGCGGCGTGTGGCAAAGCCGCCGCACCATTGCCATTAATGTCGGATGTACAAAGAGTTCAGGACGAATTCACGGGCGCCCATTAACTTCGCCCGCGCAGGAATTTATCGTACTGTTGTAACAGGCTCGCGGCGTCGGAGCTTTTACTGCACATTTTAACAGCCGAGCCGGCCGCCTGAGCGGACGCGACCTCGAGGGAGAGTTTGATGGCAAAGGTTGAATCCAGAATCGCGCTGGATATGTCGGTGTCGGCGAAGGGCAACATGAGCTTTGCCGAGTTGCTGGACGAGAAGAAGATCCGCTTCGACAGCAAGATGATCCGCCTCGACTACAAGAAGGGCCACGAACGAGACACGTTCTACGGGTCCTTCTCGGCCGACACCGCTGCCAAGACCATCAACGGCACCGGCAAGAGTTGGGTGCACAGTAAGGATGGCAAGCTGCAGTGGCAGATCACCAGTGCCAGCATCTCGTCCAGAGCCCTTATTGCCGCCGCCAGGACTAAGACGATCAAGGACGACAGGGTCGTCATCGAGAATGTCTTTGCCGGCAACGACTCGATTTCGGGCTCGAAATTCGCCGACAAACTCTACGGCTACGGCGGCAACGATACGATCAATGGCAGCGGCAACGGCGTTGTGGACAAAATCGACGGCGGCGCCGGCCATGATCGCATCAGCTTCGGCAGTCTGACCAAGTCGATCGAGCTGACCCTCAATGGCGCGACGGCAAGTTTCGCTTTCGCCAATGGCGTCCAGACCAGCAAGATCCTCAACATCGAAGATGTGATCGGTGGCAAGGGCAACGACACGCTCACCGGTGACAAATTTGCCAACCTGCTGGTCGGCAACGGCGGCAACGACACCCTCAGCGGCGGCAAGGGCAACGACACCCTCGACGGCGGCAAGGGCAACGATAGCCTGGTCGGCGGCGGCGGCAACGACAGTCTGCTGGGTGGCAACGGCAACGACACGCTGCTCGGTGGCGCCGGCAACGATTTCCTTGACGGTGGCAAGCACAATGATTGGCTGGTCGGCGGCAAGGGCAACGACAAGCTGCTGGGGGGCCAGGGTGCCGGTGCGGATCTGCTCGATGGGGGTGCCGGCAAGGACACGCTGATCGGCGGTGCCGGAGCCGACACGCTGGTGGGCGGCGCTGGCAAAGACATCCTTACGGGCGGCGTCGATGCCGACGTTTTCCGCTTCGTCGCCGGCAGCGATTCGACGACGACTGCGGCGGGTCGCGACGTCATCACCGACTTCAAGCACAAGATCGACAAGATCGACCTTTCGGCGATCGATGCGATGGCAACGGCCACGGTCGGCGTCGATGAGGCGTTCATCTTCGATGGCAAGCGCGGCGCCAGCACCGCGGTCGCCGAAGGTCACATCAGCTGGTACAATGTCAACGCCGCCGGGACCGCCAACGACCGGACCTACATCCGCATCAACAATGACGCGGATGCCGTGATCGAGACGACGATTGAGCTGCAGGGCGTGATCAAGCTCGGGGCTGTCGACTTCATCCTCTGACGCCGAGGGTTGCCGGGCTAGCCGGCAACCAGCTCCACCTCGTGCGCGACGCGGATGAGGTTTGAGTAAGGGCAGATGTCGTGGGCGGCCTGCATGGTCGCCTCGATGTCGGCCTTGTCCCAACCCGGCACCCTGGCGGTCAGTTTGGGAACGATGGTCAGCCCGACATTGTCCTCGCGGTCGGCAAAGCCGATGGCAGCCTCGACCGTTGCATCGAGCGGCAGGGTCTTGCCGGCTTTCTTGGCGGCGCCACGCATGGCGCCAAGGAAGCAGGCAGAATAGCCGAGCGCGAACAGCTGCTCCGGATTGGTGCCTGGGCCGTCGTCGCCGCCCATCGCCTTGGGGGTCGAATACTTCACCGCCACGCGGCCGTCATCGGTGCGGCCTTCGCCGACGCCCCGCCCACCATTCATCGCCGTGGCGTGGGCCGTGTATATGACTTTCATTTCCGTCTCGCTGTTGGTGGTTCGAATGCGGGGTTGGTATCCGACAATTAGATTGTGCACAATCGAATTGTGTGCAATCAATATAGGAGGAGAACGACGATGTCCAAAAGTCTGAAGCTCGACGACCAGCTCTGCTTTTCGGTTTATGCGGCGGGGCACGCCTTCACCCGCTTCTACAAACCACTGCTTGAGCCACTCGGGCTGACCTACCCGCAATACCTCGTGCTGCTCACGCTATGGGAGGAGGATGGGTTGCCGCTCAAAGCCATCGGCCAGCGCCTGGGCCTTGATTCCGGCACGCTGACGCCGCTGCTGCGCCGGATGGACACCGCCGGTCTGGTGACGCGCGAGCGGGACCGCGAGGACGAGCGCCTGGTGCGTATCCATCTGACGGCGAAAGGGCGCAGGCTGCGGGCGAAGGCCGAAGCGTTCCCCGAGCGCATCGGTCAGGCAGCGCAATGTTCGGCGGCGGAACTGACAGCGCTGCGCCAGCTGCTGTTTGCCCTGCGCGACGACCTCGACGCGGCGGCATAGCATCTGGGCCTGGCCGCAGCCCACCGTAGAAATACGCAAGGTCCGACCTTGATTTAGCTGATTTTTTACACCCGCGCGGCATACTGCCAAGATCGCCACAAGCGTCCCTAGGGCGAGTTATGCATCTTTACCGTGTCTTTGCCGTCCTCGCGATGGCCCTGATCCTGACTGCTCCCGCGCTTGCCACGGACTGGGTCGTGCTGCGCTTGCGCGGCGCGGTGCAGGTGCTGGTCGAGAGCGATTGGGTGGCGCTCAAGCGTGGCGATATCGTTGCCAATGAGCAGATGGTGCGCACCCTCGCGGACGGCCATGCCGAGCTGCAGCGCGACAAAGAAATGGTGACGCTGGGCAGCAATACCGAAATCCGCATCCAGCACGACACGGAGACCGGCTACACCACGGTGCTGCAGGATTTCGGGCGCGTCGAAGTCGACGCCGAAGCCAAGCGGGTCAAGCATTTCGAGGTCCGCACGCCCTACCTCGCCGCCGTGGTCAAGGGCACGCATTTCGTCGTCAACTCGAACCGTGACGGGGCCTCGGTTTCGGTCGATCGCGGCTCCGTCTCGGTGCAGTCGGTCGCGACCGAACGGAGGACAACGATCGGCGTCGGGCAGATGGCGACAGTCAAGCGCAAGACCGATCTCGTCGTCGGCGGCCTCGGGCCGTGGCCTGCCGTGCTCGAACCGGGCGTCAGTCGGCCCAGGATCGTCGCCGCGCTCAGCGGTGCGCTGGTTTCGGCCTCGAGACTGGACGCCGGCGCACTCGATTTGCCGCAGGGATCCGCATCGGCACCCAATGGCTCGGGCGGCTCGACCATCCAGCCGATCAGCGGCGGCGGTACGTCTGGAGGCGTCCGGATGGTTTCCGCCTCGGCGTCGGCAGGCCCTTTCGGCAGCTTCGCCGCATCGAGTTCGAGCTCGACGTCCAGTGCCGCTGCCGGCCCGTCGCAGCCGGTAAGCCTTGGCGTCGTGATGCTGGGTGCGTTGCTCGGCGCCGCCCTTGGCGGGCTTGCGCTTCTCGTGCGGCGCGGCATCTAACCGGCGATTGCCGCCGCGGCGCGCCGGATGTTAAGCCCGCGCCATGCACCAGAACCGCGCCCTCTACACCACCCTTGGACCGATCGGCCGCGACCGGCTCGGCATGATCCTGCCGCATGAACACGTCTATGTGGACCTGCGCACGCCGGACAAGCCGGGCTATGCCAGCGGCGAGGCGGCGGACGTGGTGGCGCTGATGGGCCCGCAGATCGAGGCGATCAAGGCACTCGGGGTCACGGCGCTGGTCGAGTGCACGACGGGCGGAGTCGGGCGGCGCGCCGATTTCGATCTCGCCGTGTCGCGGGCGACGAACTTCCCCATCGTGGTGCCGACCGGAAACTACCGCGAGCCGTGGATCCCCGAATGGGTGAAGACTGCGACCGAGGCGGAACTCGAGGCGTGGATGGTGCGCGAGTTGACGGAGCGGTTCGACGAAGCCGACTACAGAGCGGGCTGGATCAAGCTCAGCGCCGGCGATGACGGCATCTCGCCACTCGAAGCCAAAATCCTGCGCGCCGCGACGCGGGCCGCGATCACCACAGGCGCGGTGATCGGCAGCCATACGATCAAGGGCCGCGTGGTGATGGACCAGCTCGACATCATCGAGGCGGAGGGCGGCGACGCCGCGCGCTTCATCTCGATCCACACCCAGGCCGAAAAGGACTTTGCGCTCAACCTCGACGTGGCCGAACGCGGCGCGTGGATCGAGTACGACAATATCGGCTATGTCGACGACGGCGAGCTGATCCCCTTGATCCTTCAGGTCATCGCCGCCGGCCGGGGCGGCCAGCTCCTGCTCAGCCACGACATGGGCTGGTACGATCCAGCCAAACCCGGCGGCGGCACGCCCAAACCCTACACGCATCTCTCGCAAGTGATGCTGCCCAAGCTGCGATCCGCCGGCGTGGATGAGGCGACGATCATGGAGCTTACCCACACCAACCCCTTCGACGCCTTCGCGCGCCCGGTGATGGATTAGCCGCACGGGTTGCGGCGTTGTTGTCTCATGCGGCATCTGCCGCACGGGAGATTTCCATGAGCATTCACGCATTGACGCGGCTCGCGGGCGCCGCGGCGATGGGCCTCGTTCTGAGCGCGGCACCGAGCTTTGCCGTCGACACCGGCGGCGACGACAGCGGAGCGACAAGCAGCACAGCATCGGCGATGCCGACGCTTTCGGACGCGCGCGCCGACATCAAGGCCAAGCACTGGGAAGACGCGATCGCAAAGCTGTCCCGGATCGTCCAAGCCAGCCCCACCAGCGCCGATGCCTACAACCTGCTGGGCTATTCGTTCCGCAATCTGGGCAACACCAAGCGCGCCATGACGGCCTACGCGAAAGCGCTGAAGCTCGACCCCCGCCACACCGGCGCGCTCGAATACCAGGGCGTGCTGTTCGTGATGCTGGGCGATCTCGACAAGGCCAACGCCAACCTCGACAAGATCAAATCGATCTGCGGCACTGCTTGCGAGGAATACGAGGACCTCGCCAAGGCGATCAAAGGCTGACAGCGAGTTCTCGCGGGGCGAGACGCTCGGCCAATGCGCACGCGGCAGGAACTGCTCCATCCCCCGGATTGCGGCAGAGCACGCGCTCACGTCCCGGCGAGATTGATGCGGTAGCTCAGTGCCTCGGCGATGTGGGGACGGGTCACCTTCTCGCTGGCGGCGAGGTCGGCGAGGGTGCGGGCGACTTTGAGGACGCGATGATAGGCGCGGGCGCTGAGCTTGAAGCGCTCGGCGGCCTGCAGCAGCAGCGTGCGACTCTCCTTGTCGGGATCGACCACGGCCTCGATCAGCGCGGCGGACGCCTGGGCGTTGGTGAACACATTGGGATGCCCGGCTTTGAGGTACCGCTCGCGCTGGATTTCCCGCGCGGCATTGACGCGAGCCGCGACGGTGGCTGAGGATTCGGCGGTGGCCGGGCCGATCATGTCGGCGGCGCTCACCGCCGGCACGTCGACGCGGATATCGATGCGATCGAGGAACGGCCCCGAGATGCGCGACTGGTAGTCGGCCGCGCAGGCGTCGCCGCGCTTGCAGGTGTGCCCCGGCGTTCCGGCGAGGCCGCATTTGCAGGGGTTCATCGCGGCGATCAGCTGGAACCGCGCCGGGAAGGTGACGCGCGCATTGGCCCGCGCGATCACCGTCTCGCCGCTTTCGAGCGGCTGGCGCAGGCTGTCGATCACCGAAGAAGAGGCGAACTCGGGCAGCTCGTCGAGAAATAGAACACCATTGTGGGCCATCGAAACTTCGCCGGGCCGCACCTTGAGGCCGCCACCGACCAGCGCCGCCATCGAGGCCGAATGATGCGGCGCGCGAAATGGCCGGCGATCGACTGGATCATCGAGACGTCGAGCAGCTCGCGCGGATTGAGCGGCGGCAGGATGGAGGGCAGGCGCTGCGCCAGCATCGACTTGCCGGCGCCGGGCGGCCCGATCATCAGCATGAGGTGACCGCCAATGGTTGCTCCAAGGTCCGCTCTGCGCCAGAAGCGGACCTCCCAGTAGGTTCGTTACCGATTGCGAGCGAGCGCCATGAGGCCGGCGCCGACCAGGCTGGCGTATGGTAACAGGTATCGAAGCCGTCCGAGGCTCCAACTTCAACGACCGGCTTCTCGGCTCAGGCGCCGACGAGTTCTTCTTTCCCGACTTTACCGACAAGAACCAGACCGAGATCAACTTCCCGCGGATGAAGAAGGGTGGGGCTTCATCGATGGCCGCGGCGGTTTTGACGTCCTGTCTTACGGTCAGGAGAGGGCCGGCGTCGTGATCGACGTCACGGCGGGCGCCGTCAAGGATGGCAACGGCAACACCGACACCTTCAAGAACATGGAGCAGTACGAGGGCTCGAAGTTCGCCGACAAGATCACCGGCGGCAAGAAGGCAGATGTGATCTGGGGCCTCGCCGGCAACGACACGATCGTCGGCGGCGCGGGCAACGACACCATGATCGGCCATCTCGGGAAGGACATCTACACTGGCGGCTCGGGCAAGGATAAGTTCGTTTTCTGGACGAACATCGGCATCTCCCAGACCAAGGCGAACCGTGATGTCATCACCGACTTCAAGCCGGGCACAGACAAGATCGATCTGTCGAAACTCGATGCGGACATCGGCACAGATGGGGACGACGCGTTCAAGCTCTACGCGGTCGGCGAGCACGACTACGAAACGTTCGACGGCACTGCGGGCCGGCTGATCTGGTACCACAGCGACAATCGCAAATATGCGCTGATCCAGGGCGACATGGACGGCGACATGAAGACCGACTTCACTCTCGAACTGAAGGGCGACTTCACCATCGCAACATCCGACTTCATCCTTTAACCACCTGCGCTTTCTTCACTGCAGATGCTTGCGTTCGATCAACGGCTCAAATTGTGCAGGGCGCAGACCTCCCCAGAAGACGGACGCAAGTGCTCAGCACAGCGCAAAGTACGGCTCGCACTGGATCATCGTCCCGACGGACGAATATTGACTGCGGCGAATTCTTGGCGTCCGCGATCAGCCCCGGCAAGTATGTCTCAAGCTGCCCGAAATCGAGCCACCACTTTAGACGATGACAAAATCGCCATGGTCGAGCGGCGGCTTGGTGGTCAGGGTCGCGAAGTGGATCGCGTCGTGGCCGCCCTTCTTGCTGCCGTCGTCGTCGTAATAGAGTTTGCCGCTCTTGCTGTCATAGACAATGCGGTCGTCCTTATCGTGCGCTTTGGTGGCGCCGTTCTTGGCGTAGAACTCGCCCTCGTCGACGGTGGCACCGACCTTTTTGAAGATGCCAGCATCGAGGGCGATCAGGTCGCCCTGGCGGGGCTTGAAGTCCTTGATCGTATCGACGTTGGCGGGGCCGAGTTTTGTGGAAAACACGAAGGTGTCGGCGCCAGCGCCGCCCTTGATTTTGTCCTTGCCGAGGCCGCCGTCGGCCGTCTCGTTGCCCTCCCGCAGCTTGATGTTGTCGGCCTTGTCGGAGCCGAGCACGTGGGCGCCGGCCGCGAATGACTTTCGACCCTCGTCTTGGCCGGCAGCGAGGAAGTGAGTCAGGCCATCCTTGAGTTTGCCCTTCTCGACCTTGGCCGCGACGTCCGGGTTGTGAAGGAGGTAGTAGAATTCGTTGAAGCCGGGCGCGCCCTTGAGCGCGGGGTTGGTGAGGCCTGGGCCGGTCGAGAGGGCGAATTTGCTTTCGATGACCTCGACATCAAGATGGCCATCGCCCCTTTCAATGAACCTTGTCCAATGCGCTCTTCCATTCTCGAGGCTGAACGTGAACCGATCAAATTCTTCGTTGCCGAGCTGGTAAGCTACCGAAGTTACAAAGTGGCCAAGTCCATCATTGATCCATAACGTAGTTCCATTCAGCATTACCGCTTCCGCGTCCGGTTGGTTTACCAGGCCATTCCCTCCCTGCACGACAATGTCGAGAAACCCATCCTGGTTGACATCCTGCAGGAGGAAGTTGTGGGAAGTGCCGCCGCCTGCAAACAGCAAGCCGAACATACGCGTATCGGTCTCGTCGACAAGCGTACCTCCGTGGTTGATAAGCACCTGAAAGACGCTGAACGGTGTATCGTTGTTCCAGATGGCGCTGGAGACGAGCACGTCCTCGTCACCATCCCCATCAATGTCTCCTGCAACGATCGTAACATCGTGCGAACGTCCAACGAAGCCGTTCTCGAAATTCGCAACTGTTGTCAAATCATGAAAAGTATCGCGCTCGAAATAGGGGAGAGGCATTTCGTACTTGAAAAGCAGTGAGCCATCGTCCTGTATTGTGAACACCGAGTTCCGCTGAGGATTGATGCCGGGCAGGACTGGGCCGGGATCTCCGAGCAGAACTTCCCAGCGGCCATCGTTGTCGAGATCGGCGACTTCGACAGACATTGCCCCGAGGTAGATGGTACCGGGTACGGGAACCGCCGTCAGTTTTGTCCCGTCATTGCGCAGCCAAACGAGCGACCCGTCAGCCGGCTGCCACCAGTTTGCTGTGAGAATGTCCTCATCGCCATCATGATCGAAGTCGATGACCGTCGATTCATGGCTGGTGTTGAAGATGCCAGTGTGCACGAGCGACTTCGTCGCCTGGTCGTAGATCAGCGTCTCCGAAACGGCTTGGTTTTCCACCGTCGTCCCAAGCTTGCCTTCGTCCTCGCCGGTCAGGACGATAAGGGGCGGAGCGCCGTTCTGGCTCTTCAATACCCAGATGTTGCTTGCGCCGGAGATCGGCGAGACCGTCGCACTCACCAGCTTTCCGTTTTTGAAGTCAGCGACAGCGAAATGTCCGCCGTCCGGCCTTAGGGGCCACCATCCGGTTTGGAGAATCTCGAGGTCAGGATCACCGTCGATGCTTACTGCGGTGCCGTATGACACGGAGTAGCGAAGTTCGGTCGAAAGAGCACCGACCTCGTGCGTCGTGTAGGTGAGTTGGGTCCGGTCGATCTGCGAGGTCCACCACTTGCGCTCCAGGTTGATACCCATCGGATAGCCGTCGTAGCGGGCGTCGAGATCGTGAACCTTGGCGATGTACGTCGACCATGACCACGATTTCTCGCCACTCACGGTCGAAGATGGATATTTAGCCATGCGGATTGTTCCAGTTGGAGCTAGACGATCGTGAAGTCCCCGTGGTCGAGAGTGGGCCTATCGCTGAGCGTTGCGAACAGTACCGCCGCATGCCCGCCTTTGCCGTCATCGTCGTAATAGAGCTTGCCGGTCTTGGTGTCATAGACGATCCGATCGCTCTTATCGTGCGCAGTAGTGGCACCGGAATGGGCATAGAACTCGCCCTTGTCGAGCTTGGCGCCGATGGCAAAGAAGATGGCGCTGTCGAGCGCGATGGTGTCGGTGCCATGCTTGAAGTCGGTGATGGTGTCGGCGTTCTTGGCGCCGGCCCCTCGGGGATTATGTATTTCACAAACCCGGAGCCGCCTGATATGAAGGCGGCATACTTCGGGGGCGTCAAATGCGAATCTGGAAAGCCTTCGGGCGGTTGCTGGGCTGGCTTGGTAATATTCAGGCCGTCTATGCTCTCATTCCTGCCAGTCTGCTCTCCGCTGTGAGCGGTATCAGCGGATACCTCACGAACGGACTGGGCTGGGCCCTGTTCATGGCCTCTGGTGTGTTCGTTTTTGTGGCGCTGGGCATCACTCTTATGCGGGAGAGTTACCGCGCAAACCGACTTGAACACAAAATCACGGTGACAGCCGTCAACGTCCAACAATACGCCAATATCCTGCTTTTCCGCCCTAGCTTCACTCTGGTGAACAATGCGAGTTTTGAGCTGTTCTTTGAGGTGGTGACGGCGGATTACGTTTTTGGAAGTTCCAAGGGCGGCCTCGATACGACAGTGCCGTTACGGGGCCTCTTATCGGCCCACGAGGGCACAAGCATTCTGATCCCCGCTGCCAGCGGAACACTGCCGTTCAATGGAGGGCGCATATTGATCGGCGTGAACTACGGGCGTGAGAAAGACCGCTACGAGTACTCGCTCACCACGACCCTTCAGTGCGCGACTCTCACTGTCTTCCCGCAGGAGTCGGACGGCGACATGCCAACGTCACGGTTAGTGCAGAGCCTAGAGTACGCGCCGATTAAGCCTTACGCCCCAATATGGGCGTAAGTTCTCTTGATCGCTTACCTGCATGGCGTTGATTAACGCCTTTTGGCGCGCGATTTATCCAACGAAAGTAATGACTTACCGTTTCCGTGATTTCTTGATCGATTTCGGCGAATTGCGAAATTCAAAGGCTAACTGAGCCGAGCGTCGGCGCTTCGCCGGGGTCTTAGTGAGCTGGTCGGTAGGTCAGTCGTTTGC
>JBKJTB010000242.1:0-4926 GCA_046594305.1 Devosia sp.
TTCGAGCTGGTGCTGCTGCTGGCGGACGGCCGGCAGATTACGAGCCGGCCGGTGCATCTGACGTATTTCATTCCGCCCAAGCGGGATGTGCTGAACAACTAGTCCGCCCGCGTCAGATCGAACAAATTCGGGATCGGCACCAGCCGGGCCGCCACTGTGCCTTGCTCGAACACGCGCAGCTCAAGCAGCGCACCCGACCCTCGCGGCGACGACTGGTCGAAGATGAAATTGCCCAGCGAGAACACGGTCTGAGCGCTGCCGCCACGCAGTGCCTCGATGGCGTTCGCGGCCTGATGCGAGTGCCCCCCGACGATCAGTGACACGCCGCAGCGTGCGAGGGCGTCGGCGATCTGGCGTTCTTCGGCGCCGGGTGTCGTGACGTACTCCTCGCCCCAATGCACGAACGCGACGAGCGGTGGCGCAGCATCGAGGCCGCAGACCCAACCGAGATCATCAGGGTCGGCGATGGCGTCGCCCACCATCTTGCCGCCGACGAAGTTGAGCGTAAGCAGGCGGAAGGCGCCCATATCGGTGACGGCCCCATGCGCGAGCGGGGTCACACCGATGCGCTCGAGTTGCTTGACGGTCTCCTCGCGGCCGTCCGGACCGAGATCGTTGGCGTGGTTGTTCGCAAGGCTCGCGGCGGTGACGTTGAGCGCGGTCAGCGTCGGGGCTGCATCTTCGGTCATCACCAGATGCGCGTTGAAGTCGAGGCCCACCACCGGGCGGTCGAGCAGCACGCCCTCGAAATTGACGATGAGCGGCGTGCGGTGCGTGATGCCGAGCACGGTGTCCCGTAGCGTCGTCCACGCCGCCGGATCGCGCAGCGCCGGCAGGAAATAGCGCCCGAGCAGCACATCGCCGGCGAACATAATTCGCGTCTGGTCGGGATAGTCGAAGACCGTTCCAGCTGCCGGGTCGCGCAGATACGCGCTGACCACATAGCTCGTGGTGTCGCCCGGGCTGCCGCCGTACTCGACGGAATTGCGATTGGCGAGGATCACCGGTCTTGCGCCAAGCGCATTCTGCAGCGCCAGCTGGATGTACTGCGCGGCCTTGCTGTCCATATGCGCGGGCTGCAGCAGCGGATCGATCGCCGCCGGATCGCCGGCCGTGATCGCCGCGATCGACTCCTGGTCACGCGCTACGGCCTCGCCGATGGGGCGGTAGTGCGAATAGTCGGTGGACTGCACGACGAGCGTCGTCGCCGTCAGCAGCGGCGTTAGCGTTTCGGCCATCGCCTGCCAGTCGCGCTCGGTCGCATTCACCGACGCGAGCAGTGGGATCACCTTGGCGCCCGGGAAGAAATGCGCGGCGAATGGCGCCACTGCCATCACGCCGTGCTCAGTCTCGATTGTGGTGAGCGTCTCGACCAGCGGACTCGCCGCTACGGCGTCGACCCCGGCCGCGTCCGAGGGCACCACCCCGAACACGGTCTCAAGGTCCTCCCGCGTCGTCCCGAACGGTTTCTCGACCTTATGGAAATGGTCGGGCGAGATGAGGATGATGCGGTCGTAGTGGCCCGCCGACGCGGCCCAAAACCCCCGCGCGATGAGGTCGGCGGCGAGCAGATGGTGCGGCACGGTAATGCCGGTGACGCCTACGGGAGGCACGAACGCCGGCTTCTCCTTTTCGATCGCAGCAAGCAGCGGCACCGGGTCGCGCGCGGGGAGAAACGGATTGTCCGCCGCCAGCGTCGCGCTGCACAGCAGTACAAGCGCCGCCACAATCCGAATTAACCCCGCCAATTGAATACCTTGCCCCCGCTTTCCTCTTGCCGCGCGACCATGTCATGGTGAGCGCCGATTGGGGTACAATTCTGCCGTGAACGTCCGCCGCCTCGCAATCTATGTCGCGCTGCTGCTCGGGCTCGCGCTGGCCGGCCTCGCGCTGGTCTATTGGGCGCTGTTCGCCTGCGCTCCGCCGGCGCTGCCCGGCGACGAACTGTGGACCATGCGGCAGAATCTCGGCGAGGCGGTGAGCCTGGTGCTGCGGCTTGGCACGAAAGCCTGCTTCACCGGCGATGCGATGGGCAATCTGGGCCTGTGGCTCGGGACGCGCACCACGGGCGTGCTCCTGGTGCTGCTCGCCGGCATCGTGCTCTGGGAGTTCATCGGCCGCAGCGTCCGCCGCGGCTATTTCAGGATGAATGGCGGGCACGTGGTGCTCGCCGGAATCTATGACGATCTGGATGAGCTGGCGCACAGCCGCCGCAGCTTTGCCGGCACCTTCTTCCTCGCGCCGGACCGCATGGCCGCCTCCGATCTCGCGCGCCACCGCCCCTTCGCCGAGATCATGCCGATCGAAACGCGAAAGCTGCCGCGGCAACTCGCGCGGCTCGGGGTGAACAAGGCGAAGCTGCTCGCGGCGGCGACGCGCAACGATTTGACCAATGTGGCCATCGCCGAAGCAGGGCTCGCCAGCAAGGGCGAGGGCGAACTGCTGGTCCGTCTGGAGCAGCATTCCGTTCGCGTGTTCTCGAGCCATCGCCTGCGGGTGAAAGCCCATCAGACGGGACGGCAGCTTGCAGTTGTGTCGCTCACCCAATTGCAGGCCCGGCGCGGCATGGCGGCGGCGATGCCGGGGCGCTACACGCTCGATGGCGCGCCGCGCGTCCACATTGCGCTCTGCGGCAGCGGCGACGGGCTGCAGGCCGCGAGTTTCGAGGTGGCGCGACAGGGCTATGGGCTCGAGACGCAGATTCCGCTGATTTCGATCCTGCGCACCGGTGCCGGCGATTTCGCGCCCGGCGCGCTGGCGCGGCTGCAGCAATCCGGTATCGCCCAGATCGACGTCACCGATGTGATGACGGCGGCGGCCGACGGGCTCGACCGCTCGATCGGTGCGCTGGTGCAGGACGCGCCGCCGCTGCTCGCTGTCCATTGCATCGGCGAGGACAGCGGCGAGGCCGAAGCGCTCGCCCTGCGCTGGGAGGAAGTGCTGCTGGCATTGCACCAGCCGATCCCGCCGATCGTCGCCTATGCCGGGCAGGATCATCCGCTCGGCGTCACCGGCATGATCCGCGTCGCCAGCGCCCAGGATCTGGCGCAGGCGCGCGAGGCGGCGCAACTGATGGACCGCCGCGCCCGCGCCGTGCATCAGCAGTATCTTGATGGGGTCAAGACGGCGCGCGGCGAAGCCTTCGGCATGGCGCCGGCCGAAGTCGAGTGGGAGCGCCTGCCCGAGAGTTTCCAGGACGACAACCGCAACGTCGCCGACCAGATGGATTATGCTCTGGCGAGCGCCTTCATGATGGCCGAGCCGGGTGGCGGCGGCGCCGCCTTCACGCGCGACGAGACCGAGGTGCTGTCCGGCATCGCCCATGCCCGCTGGATGGCGGCCAAGGGGATTGCGGGGTGGAAGGCGGGACCGCAGCGCGACGACCGCAAGATGATCCATCCCGACATGATCCCGTATGTCGAGCTCGACGAGCCTGCCAAGCAGAAGGACCGCGACGTCGTCGACTCCATCCCCGACATGGCGAGCCTGTCGGGCGAAACGCTGCGGCGGGAACTGCGCATCGGCGTGCCGCGACCGCTGGAAGCCGAGGCGCTCGATGCGTTCGTGGCCAATCTCGCGCTGCCGCCCAAGACTTTGCTGCCGGTCGCCGTCCTACCGCTCGATGATGCCGGCATGGTGCGCATGGCAAAGACGCTGCTCGACCGCGGCCTTCTCATCGAGGCGGTGCTCGACCAGTGGGTGGACGAGCTGCGCGAGGGCGACGAAACCGCGACGCTCCTCGCCGATGTGCTGCACCGGGCCTGGCGCATCCACGTGGTGCGCGAGATCGATGCAAGGCACGCGCTCGATGAGCTGGTGAAGGAATGCGTTGATGAGACTGGAGCGGTCAATGTCTATGTCTAGGATTGCCGGACCTGTTGCTCTGCTCGCGGCCGTGCTGATGGCGTCGTCGGCCCTCGCCATCACGCCCATCACCAGTGCGCAGGAAAATATCCGCAACGAGATCGCCCAGCAGCTCGCGCCGCAAAAGTCCTATGCGCTGGTGATCGGCATCTCCGAGTTCGACAACTGGCCCACCCTCGAAGGCGTCACCGACGAAGTCGCCGGCATTCGCGCGGCCCTGACGGACCAGCATTTCCAGATCGTGCCCGAAAGCGGCGCCGGCCGTGTCGACCACCAGGCGCTGACCGACAAGATCACGCATTTCTTCGACACCTATGGCAAGGATGCGAGCAACCGGCTCGTCGTCTACATCGCGACGCACGGCTATGCCGATGCCAACAACCCCAGCCCCGAGGGCTATCTCGTGGCCTCGGACGCCGGCACGCCCGACGACGGCCGCATCGAGAACGGCTTTTCGGTCAACCAGCTCGATGTGACGCTGCGCGATCTCGCGGCGCAGCACGTGTTCTTCTTCTTCAATTCATGTTTCTCGGCCGCCATGCTGCCGGCGCCGACGCGCGCCGCTGCGGAAGAACGCGTGCCCCGCCGCCTCGGCGATACGCTGAGCCGCGAGACCGCCGACTGGACACTGGATCTGCTGTCGCACAATGCGCGGCTGGTGCTCACTGCCGGCAGTGCCAGCCAGACCGTGCCCGATGTCGACAATCCGTTCGCCAAGGCCGTCGTCGATGCGCTCGAGGGACAGGCCGATATGGACGGCGACGGGCTGGTGCTCGGCACCGAGATCGCGCAGTTCGTGCGCGGTCGCGTGGCGCGGGCGACGCGGCTTGCCGGCCACGCCAATGATCCGGTGTTCGCGGTGGTGCCAAAACGCGTGCCGCCGCCGATCGAGCGGCCCGATGCGCCCGCCAATGTCGAATACGCGCTGCAGGGCGATTTCGTGTTCCTCGCGCCCGATGGCCCCAAGCAGACCGCGCAGGGCGAGAGCGAGCAGGCCGCAATGCTCGACGACCGGCGCGAGCAACTGCTGTCCAGCCAGTTCGTCGCGTGCGTCGATTGCCC
>JBKJTB010000439.1:0-21369 GCA_046594305.1 Devosia sp.
GTGCGTCGGAACTGCTGAAGCGCCGGATCAGCACGTGGTCCTCTCCACCGGAGCCACCATTATACCGACGCTCCCTATCGCTGCGTCGACCGGCAGTTGATCGATAAGACAGAACGCTGACACACGGTATGGCCCAGGTCTCCTCGATCGACGCTGCTCCTGGCTTCCCGCCGACTAGATCCTGTCGCGATGCGGTGATCCTGGCCGATGAGCTAGCTGTCCGTTGCAAAGCGCGTGGGCAGGGCTCGACCTTCAACCGCGGCAATGATCATCGCGGCGCTCGGCTATCTACGCCGGCGCAAGGGTGCGTTGTTCCAGGAAGCGATCGACGTCACCGTGGTCCTGAATGCGCTGCGGGCTTTGAGATGGTCGGATCAGCCGAGGGTGAGATGGTCCTCTACGCCGCCATTCCCATGAATGCTCTCGATGGCCACGCGCGCGGCGTCGCGCTCGGCCTCGGAACGAATATGGCCCCATAGATGGACGACGCCTCGCTCGACAGTGACTGTAGGAATTGATGCGAATAGGACGCTGGCCTCGCGCAGACGCGCCTCGGCGCCAATCCGCAGCGCATCGTCCCCGCCGGCAATCTCCTCCGGAGAAGACGTTGCGATGATCTTCAGCAGATCTGATCGGCTGACCACTCCGACGAGTTCACCGTTGCGCAGTACGGGCAGACGCTTGATGCCGCGTGTGCCCAGCAGGATGGCAACGTCGCCAAGCGACGTATCTTCGCTCACGGTGACGACCGGCTTCGACATGACGTCACTGACGCGCCAGCTGTGGCTTTTGACGAAATCGCGGGCACTGCCCTCGGCCCAGTTGGCCCTGTCCCACGCCTGTTGTTGCGATCGGGGGAGGCCGAACTCGGTACGCCGCAGTAGATCGCTCTCGGTGAGAATACCGACCAAGTCTCCCGCATCAACGACCGGGATGCCGCTCACATGATGGTCAATCATGATCTGTGCGGCGTGCCTGATGCTGTGGCCGGGCATGAGCGTAACGAGACTTCGTGTCATGACATCGGAGACGTTCATTGGGGGCTCCCGCAAACTGGCAGTGGTGATCAGCACAGCCAGATCGGCGCGGGTCGTGTCTTGATCGACGTCAATCCGCCGACTGTAACTCCCCGCCAATCTCCGCAAAGAGCCGATCGACGATTTCGCGTTTACAGAGTTCCGTGGCCTCGGTTGTCACGGCGGCCGCTGCGGCGGCTACGCCGTAGCGCGCGGCACTGTCGAGCGGCCAGCCGCGGGCGAGACCCACAGTAAGCGCGGCGACGAAGCTGTCACCCGCCCCTACACTGCTGCGCATCGCAACCTTGGGCGGACGGATCTCGATCAAACAGGCTTGCGAGGCGACGATAGCGCCCCGCTCCCCCAAGGTGACGATCGCCACCTCGGCTAGCCCGTGGTCGATGAGCCGGCGAGCTAACGTGTGTGCGGCATCGTCGGCAGCACCCCCGACCAGTTCCTGCGCCTCGAGGTGGTTGAGGCGGATGAGATAGGGGCGGTTGCGCGCCGCCGCGTTAAGCGCCTCGCCGTGCGTATCGACGATCAGCCTAGCGCCAGCGTCTCGGCATATGCGGGCTAGAGATCCGTAGAAATCCACCGGAACGCCGGGTGGAAGGCTTCCGCTCGCAATGACGAAGCCGGGATCGGGGGCAATCTGCGCACATAGATGCGCGAGGATTCGCTCCGACTCGCCCGTCGTGAGAGCCGCGCCGGGCATCACCAAGCGATAGTGAAGGCCCGTCTTCTCCTCCATCACCATGAAGGAGAACCGCGTTTCATCCTCGACCGTCCAAAAGTCGCAGTCGAGGCCGGTTTGCGCCAGCAGGGCCCGCAGCTGATCTCCGGTGCGGCCGCCCAGCACGACGAATGCCCGACTGGTGCCGCCGAGTTCCCTTATGGCGCGTGAGACATTCACGCCGCCACCGCCAGGATCAAAACGCGGTGCCGCGCAGCGCAGCTTGCGTTGTGGCTCAAGCCGGTCGACCGAGCTTGCGATGTCGAGCGCCGGATTGAGCGTGACCGTGTGGATCGCCGGCATGACCCTAGGCATCTTCGTTCCGGTGGACGGCGCAGATTTGGGCGAGCAGATGAAGCGCCTCATCGCGCGGCCGCTGGAAGGCATTGCGCCCCATGATCGAGCCATGACCGCCGCCATCTCGGATGGCGCGGACCTCGGTGAGGACAGCGTCGTCGTCGCGCGCCGGACCGCCGGAAAAGATCACGATTCTGCGGCCGTCAAATCCTGCCTGCATCACATGGGCGACGCGCTGCTTGAGTGCCGAATAGTCGACGCCCGTCGCTTCATAGGCCACCGCGGCCACCCGGTCTTCGATATGAGCTGTTGGTGGTTTCACCTTGATGATGTGCGCCCCGAGCAGAGCCGCGATGTGCACGCCGTACGCGACTACATCGAGTGCGGTTTCCGCGACCCTACCGAGGGTGCCGCCGCGCGGATAGGCCCAGATCACCACGGCAAGTCCGTTGGCTTTCGCCTCAGCCGCGCCAGCACGCACCTCCTCGAACATCTCGTACTGCCGGTCGGAGCCGGGATAGATCGTATAGCCGATGGCCGAGCATCCGAGTTCGAGCGCGTCGCGAACCGTTCCGGTGATCGCTTCGTCCTTGACCGTGCCGAGGCTGTTGGCGCTGTTCGCCTTGAGAATGAGGGGGATCTCGCCCGCATAGCAATCGGCGCCGATGGCGAGCAGGCCGAGCGGAGCAGCAAGGGGCGCTCAGCCTTGCCTCGATCGCCAGCTCGAAGACGTAGCGCGGATCGTAGGCAGCGGGATTGGATGCAAAGCTTCTCGCCGGCCCGTGCTCGAATCCCTGATCGACCGGCAGGATAACTAGCTTGCCCGACCCTCCCATCCGTCCGTGCATGAGCAGACGAGCGAGGCTGGCTTTCACGCCGGGTCGTTCGCCGGCATAGTAGCCGAGGACATCGCGGACTGCCTGGGTGACACCACTCATGTCACGCGCTCAGGCGGGGAAACGTTGGGTCGCGGATGGGAAGGCTGTTGGCTAGCGCCACAGCCGCCCCGCGCAGGCCGGCGTCGGCGCCGGTCTTTATGACGTAGACCGACACATCGGCCAGGCGAGCATGCTTCGAGCCAGCTCGCTCGAAGCCTTCGAGGAAACGGTCGGCGTTGAGGGTGCTCAAGATGTTCGCGGGCATACCGCCTGAAAGGTAGACGCCGCCGGCCGCGCCGAAATGCGCTGCTATGTCACCTGCGAAACGACCGAGCCAGACGGTCATTAGGTCGAGAGCCACGCGGGCGACTTCGTTCTCGCCCGAGAGGCCGGCTTTGGTGATCTCCTCGGGCGTGATCGATTTGGCAGCTCCGCCCGAGGCGGAGTGCAGCAATTCGTTGTAGAGGGCAACCAACCCATGTCCGGTAAGAACCTCACCGGCTGCAAGGAACCCATCGTTCGACAACGCTGCGCGGATGTCGAACTCGTCGGGCATGACCGCCGGAAATGTCGCTTGAGCACTTTCACCGGACGTCGCGAACCACTTCTCGCCGCTCCAGATGAGAGCGGCTGATCCGATACCGGTACCGGCGCTTATCGCGAGTTTTGTGCCGTACTTGGTGGGCTTGCCATTCTTGATAGGAAGAAGATCGTAAGCGCTCATGCGCGGCACGGCTAGTGCCATTGCCTCGAACTCATTGACGAAGCGCACATATTTGGCATCACCTGTGACCGCACGAATGTCGTTCCAGGAGAAGCTCCAAGGCAAGTTGGACATTGCGGCCCTCTCGCCATCCACGTGACCGGCGATGGCGAGTCCAACCTTGTCGGGGCAGCGCGGCACCGATTTCAGGTATCTGGCTATTGCCTCCATCGGGTTATTGAAACTCGCGCTATTGAGTAATGCGAAATTGTTTAGCGTCAGCTCATCGATGTCGGCAATAGCGAGGCTGATGTAGGTGCCGCCTACTGCGCCCACCAGCGCCTGTCGAGAATGTTCGACCATCTCGGTTTCCTCCGTCACTTCTGGTGCCATATTGCCGGCCCGACACGCATCCGGTTTGACGCGGATCAAAGTGCGCAGACGATTGTCGTCGAAAGTGCTGCTCATCCCGCTGAAGGAGAGTCAGATGTTGAGGAAGCTGCCGTCGATTGACTGGTTCGAGGACCTTCGCCGGACCGACGTCGCCAAGGCGGGAGGCAAGAATGCCTCGCTCGGCGAGATGGTTCACGCCCTTGGCGCCAAGGGGATCAAGATCCCGCCGGGCTTCGCGACGACTGCCGATGCGTATTGGTCGTTCATCGACTCCAACGGATTCCGCGAAGAGATCGGCGCACTGATCAAGGTCTGGATCGATGGTCGCGAGAGTCTCGCCGAAACCGGCGCGACAATCCGGCGCCTCATGCTGCAAGGTAGTTGGCCGGCGCAGTTGGCTGAGGCGATCGGGGAGTCCTACGAAGAACTTTGCCGTCGCGCGCCCACGGACAATATGCCCGTGGCGGTCCGTTCGAGTGCGACGGCCGAGGATTTGCCCGACGCGAGCTTCGCCGGGCAGCAGGAAACATTCCTCAACGTTCGCGGCGAGGCCGACCTCCTCGTAGCCTGCCGGCGATGCTACGCGTCGCTGTTTACCGACCGCGCCATCAGCTATCGGCAGACTAAGGGCTTTGACCACATGAAGGTCGCGCTTTCGATCGGCGTCCAGCAGATGGTGCGCTCCGATCTTGGCGGGTCGGGCGTCATGTTCTCTATCGACACCGAAACGGGCTTCGACAAGATCGTCCTCATCAACGCCGCCTGGGGGCTTGGCGAGAACGTGGTGCAGGGCGCCGTAAATCCCGACGAGTATCAGGTGTTCAAACCGTTCCTCGGCGACGCGCTACTGACCCCGATCATCGAGAAGACACTCGGCGAGAAGGCGATCAAGATGATCTACGCCACCGACAGAGCTCCTACTCGAAATGTGCCGACGTCCAAGGCCGAGCGTGCCGCATTCGTCCTGAGCGACGCCGAAATTCTGACCCTCTCGCGCTGGGCAGTGACCATCGAGGAGCACTATGGCTACCCTATGGACATGGAGTGGGCCCGGGATGGTGAGACCGGCGAGATGTTTATAGTGCAGGCCCGGCCGGAAACCGTGCAATCGCGCCGCGATACGGGTGCGCTCCGGACCTATCACATCGGCAAGAAGGGTAAAATTCTAGTGCAGGGTATTGCGGTCGGCGACGCCGTGGTCGCAGGTCGGGTCTGCCTCATTGAGAACGTGAAGGACATCGACAAATTCGTCGATGGATCGGTACTCGTCACCTCGACGACCGATCCCGACTGGGTGCCGGTGATGAAGCGGGCCGCCGCGATCATCACCGATCACGGCGGACGCACCTCGCATGCCGCGATCGTCAGCCGTGAACTCGGGCTTCCTGCTATCGTCGGTACAGCCAACGCGACGGATGTGCTGCACAGCGGCCAGGACGTCACCGTCTCGTGTGCCGAAAGCGACCTTGGCTTCATCTATGAGGGTACGGCCGAATTCGCCGCCGAGACTGTCGATATCTCAAGGCTCCCCACAACCCGAACGCAGGTGATGCTCAACCTCGCCAATCCCGGCGCTGCTTTCCGCTGGTGGCGATTGCCCACTGATGGGGTGGGTCTCGCCCGGATGGAATTCGTCATCGCAAATTCCATCCGCGTGCACCCGATGGCGCTGGTCAGGTTCGATAGCCTGAAGGACGAGTCGGCCAAGGCTGAGATCGCCGCGCTCACCGTCGGCTACGCCGACAAGACGGAGTACTTCGTCGACAGGCTGGCGCGCGGCCTCGCCCGTATCGCCGCTTCTGTCTATCCCAAGCCCGTGATTGTGCGGATGAGCGATTTCAAGTCCAACGAGTATGCGGGCCTGCTTGGAGGTGCTGAGTTCGAGCCTCGCGAGGAGAACCCGATGATCGGGTTCCGCGGCGCGTCGCGCTACTATTCTCCGCAGTATCGCGAAGGTTTTGCGCTGGAATGTCGCGCCATCGAGCGGCTGCGTAAGAAGATGGGCTTCGACAACGTCGTGGTGATGATCCCGTTTTGCCGCTCAATCGACGAGGCCGACAAGGTACTCGCCGTGATGAAGCAGAACGGCATCGCCCGTGGCGAGGACGGCCTAGAGGTCTATGTGATGTGCGAGATTCCTTCGAACGTCATCCTCGCCAAACAATTTGCGAAGCGTTTCGATGGCTTCTCGATCGGCTCTAACGATTTGACGCAACTGACACTCGGGGTCGATCGCGACTCCAGCGAACTCGCGGGCCTGTTCGACGAGCAGGACGAAGCAGTGAAATGGATGATCGCGCGGGTCATCGGCGAGGCGAAGGCGGCTGGGGCCAAAATCGGCCTCTGCGGCCAGGCACCGAGCGACCATCCTGAGTTCGCACGCTTTCTGGTGGAGAGCGGCATCAGTTCCATCTCCGTCAGTCCTGACAGCTTCGTTGAGGTCAAGCGCCAGGTCGCCGCAGCCGAGGAAGCCGTATCGCTCGAGGGAGCACGCCGATGAGCAGTCTCGATCAGCGCGAGCAGGCGCAACTGGGCCTTCAATACATCGAGGACGCTGTCGTCGCGCTCCTCACACGGCATCCAGACGGCATGCCGAGCGCCGTCGTCGCAGACACGCTGGGGCTCAGCACCGAGCTTGATCCCGCTCGTCGCGACATGATCGCCGAGGGCATTCTCGCGCTCCTCAGCCGGAACGGTCGTATTCTTTGGGACGAGCGGCGCGGCGTCTATGTGGACAATCCGGACCGAAGCTAGTGAGTCGGCGAGCTAGTAGAATGAACCTCTATCGCGAAGGACGCACCCGTCAGGAGCTCATCGATGCTGGAGTATGACGTTTCCGCATCCCGCATCGATGCGCATGGTGCGTTGGCGCGAACCAAGGACGCCGAGATTGTCCTCGATACGGATCTGGCGGGCCGGATAGATGCGTTCAACCCAGCCGAGCTCTTCCTCGCGGCTTTTGCCGCGTGCGTCATCAAAGGGGTGGAGCGTGCCGCGCCCATGCTGCATTTTCAATTCAGAGATCTGCACGTGCGTGTTCATGGCAGTCGCCGCGACAGCCCGCCCGGCTTCGTGTCAATCACCTACGAAATCCTGATCGACACCGAAGAGATGGATCACTGCCTTGAGCTTCTGCACGTCAACATCCGCAAATACGGAACGATCTACAATCCCGTCGCGTCGACCGTGCCATTGTCCGGAACGATCCGTCGAAGGCCCTGAATCAAAGGGTCTCCCGCAGTGGCACCAGGCCCTCTCAGTTCTCGGCGACATACTCGTCAGCAACGCGCCGATCCGGGATCCTCGCGAAGTTGGAGAGTGTCGGATAGCATACGGCTTTGTGTTGCGCTCGCCGTGGCGGATGGCGCTGCAGCGGCCGAGTCAGATTCTTGTCTGACCGCGAGCCACTTGAAATGCCACAGCCTTCGAACCCCTTTCAACGGGTTCAGCAGGGAAACCGCGACGCGATTTCGTCGAAATTGTCGCCATTGCGTACGATGAAGAGGGCGTCGAGCCCCATCCTCTCGGCCAGATCCGGTCCTGCGACCTCGCCAGCAACAAGCAGGGCTGTCGCCCAAGCGTCAACGATCATGCAGTCGGCGGCAATAACCGAAACCGAGGCAAGCCTGCTATCAAAGGGCTGGCGGGTGCGAGGGTCGATGCTATGCGGGATCGTCCGGCTGGCATACTCGTGCCAGTGCCAATAGTCGCCTGAGGTGGCAATGGCGCCGTCGACGAGGTCTATGACGGCTGCGGCAACACGCCGTATGCGGTCGGGCCGCTCTGACGCCACGTGCCATGGATTGCCGTCGAGGCGGTTATTCGTTGGTTGCGCGACGGCCGCTAATCGATCCGATGTGAATACGAAAGTAGAGGGGCACCATTGGGCGCTTTGCATCACCGAGGACGGTCTCGGCGAAGCCTGGCTCCCACCATAGCTTGTGTTTTTTGAGTAGCGACCAAGCTAGTTGACGCATGTCCCACGTCTGCGGCGTGTCAGCGAATTCCTCGTACCGCCCAGAAACGATGACGCTTTCCCATTGTTGTTCACTGTGAATCTCATCGACTACGACAGCAACCAGCGGATTTTCCCGCATCCACTCGATCTTTTGCCCGACGGTAGACGCGCAATACAGACAGTTCTCTTGATAGGCGAAGGATATAGGAAAAATATACGGTTGGATCGCCCTCGCGCAGGCGAGGCGCCCGAGACGGATGCGAGTCAGCAGATCCAGACTAGCTTGCCTTGTCAGTTCTCGGATGATCATCGTAAGCCTCGCGTGCGAAACTGGCAGAATATCGATGACACGCGGTCGATCTCCGCGCAGCCGAACCGATCATCAACTCAGAGATCAGCAGCCACTACACGTGCAGCGGCTACCGTGAAATTGTCACCCACAGATGATGTCCTGCCTAAGGGCCTTGTCATTCATCTCGATCTCCATGAGTTCCGGACAGTTTCCGACTGCCCTATACGAGATATAGATCGTGGGACGACTCTGGGCATTGATCTGGGTCAAAGCCGCGGACGACTGCCGCGCAATCACGGTTTCGATCTCCTAGGTTCCTATTTCAGGCTACGGGGTGTGGGCTGGAGGAGCTCCCGCCCCTCCCAGCTCCTCGCGGATCGTCTGGGGCATCTCGCGACAGCCGCAGTTGAGGGCGCGTGCGAGAGCTGCCACTCGGAGCCGCTGCTCGAGCGTCGCATTCCGCGGGATCCTGTGTGCCTTGTGCCACGCCTTGTTGATCTTCATCGTCACGGCCGATCAACATGCACGCGATCCGCGGCGCGGAAGTATGTTCGCGCGGCGGCGATGATCTCGCGATCTTGGGTGGTCCATCGGCTCGATGCCCCAGACCCTCGGCGATGGCCGGCGTGTGATCGTTGAGGTGGCCGGCGAGCTCCGTGCGGGCCTTTTCGGGGCCGCAGATCAGGATCGCCCTCGCCGGCGCCAGGGCTTTCGCGACCCCGCCGAGGGACTCGGGATCGGTGGGCACGGTGCCGAGACGGACATGATCCGCCTTGCGGGGAATGTGTTGAACCGGGCCGTTGACGGTAAACGACGGTCAGATCGTCTATTCCGATCGAGAAGACACGCGCCTCCCGATGGTCGATCCAGACGCACATGTGGTAGCTCCTCTTTGCCTCTTTGCCTCTTTGCCTCTTTGCCTCGAAGCCAGGATAGGAGGCGTGAGGTCAAGTTGCGGACTTGCGACCGGGGCTTCTTGATCCAGCGCAAACCACCGCGCTGCTCAAAGGACGACGTCAGTGCCACATGAAGATGGGGGGAGACGCGGGTCATGCAGAGCGGGGGCGGTCGCCTCCGAGCACGAACTCCCGAAAGTGGCTGTGGCCGCAAGCCCAGCTACCGGTGTCGGGTCGGGGTAGGTGAGGACCGGGAGAAAGAAATCGAAGCTCATAATCCCGTCTCCCGGCATTCTTTGGCCAAACCGCGCTCGACAAGACGGCGAGCTGAACACGTCTGAGTGTAAATGCGCTGATGTCAGCTTTCTTTGATGCAGGTCAATCGCTCCGCTTGCATTGCTGCGTAGCCTCACGCTTGAAAAGGCGTGGGGGAGCAAATGTCAGACGCAGTGGGGGAACCTGGGTCAGCATCGCGTTCAAGCAATTCTGAGAGCGCGGCGCTAGGCACCGCCTTTTGGGAACTGTTTGAGTCGATTCCCGCCGGAGCTATCCTGATCGATGAGCTTGGGAATATTCTTGCCGTCAACGCAGAACTCAGTCGCCAATTTGACTATCTCCCGAACGACTTGGTTGGCACGGCCATAGAGAGGCTCGTCCCTGCTGATCGCCGCGTCCAGCACGTTCCGTTGAGGTCGGATTTCTTGTGGTCTGCAAGGGTGCGGACGATGGGGTCGGGACAAGTCATTCACGGACAAAAGCGTGATGGTTCAACCTTCCGAATCGAGGTGGGTCTTCGTCCATTTCAGCGGGGCCCGCGACGCCTGGTGCTCGCCATAGTCTCCGATCTATCGGAGCGAGAGCGGACGGTCGTGCTCGAGGCTAAGCAGCAGCACCTCAACCAGGAGTTGGCGCATCAAGAAGCGGTAGCTCGAGAAATGGCGCATCGCATCAAGAACCTGCTGGCGACTGTTGCAGCTCTTGCCTCATTGAGTGCCCGCGGCGCGAAGACCCCAAAGGAAATGGAAGAGAGTCTGAGGGGAAGGATTCTCGCGCTCTCTGCGGTTGTCGACCTGGCCTTCAGGGGGGCCGAATTGGGATCGACCCGAGGCTTGCTTTCCATTGAGGAAATACTACGCGCCATCCTTGCGCCCTTCTCAGGGACCAACTTAGACGGCGAGCGCATTTCCGTCAGCGGGCCGAGGTACCCTGTAAAGCAACGGGCATGTGAAGTGCTGGCGTTGGTCTTTCATGAGCTCGCAACGAACGCGATAAAGTACGGGTCGCTGCGCCATCCGGAGGGCAGGCTGCGGGTAAATTGGCGGGAGGATGGCGACCAACTGGAGCTGTCCTGGCGGGAAGAGGCGACAGACTTCGTTGCTGCGGGTTCGGCTTCCAAGGGGTTCGGAAGCTCTTTGATTTCACGCATGATCGAGACAGAACTCGGAGGGCAAGTCGATCGACAGGTCGCCGCTGGCGGCTGGATCATTGGGCTGAGTGTGCCGGTAGCTTCGCTTGTCTCGCAGTAGTCCACCAAAAGGGGAGACCCCGTCGTGTACACCTTCAACGAGAAACTCGCTGTCACTTCCTTCGAACAGGCAGTCGTGCGGACCAACGAAGCACTGCTGCCAAGGGTTTCGGTGTGCTGTCCGAGATATATGTCAAAAGAGACCATGAAGCCAAGCTGGCGCCGATATCGCCGACTACCTGATGCTGGGCGCATGCAATCCTAAGATGGCCTATGAAGCCTCGTGCTGGAACCGCGCGCGGGAGCGATGCTGCCCTGCAACGAACACGAGCATCGTAATGTCTTGTGTCCTCGACGCCCAGCGAAACTTTTCGCCAAGGCCCCGGACAGACATCTCGTTAGTTGCACCTCAGACGTTAGGTAGAACCGTTCTGCGGGGCGTTATAGTTCCACAATGAGCGTGTCTCGTCGAGCCGCGCTGCCTGCCTCGGCGGCCATTCTCGATTCGCGGAGCAATGCTTCGGCCAGGATATTATGCTGGGGCGGACCACCAAGAAGAAAGGCGATGGCATCGGTTCGCATGGGTCTTGGTGCACTTAGGGCACCGGCGAGGTAGTCAGCAACGTGCTGTCGTCTTTCATATACGCGCTCCCTCTCTAGAGGTGCGCGGCGCCCACAACAAGAAATGGCAACCCCCTCGTTGGGGCTTTTGACCTAAATCAAAGAGGCCAGGGGTCAGCAGTTCATAGTGTAATCTGCGACGGGTAGCGGGTTAACAGGGTCGTGCGTCGGTCGGCGCCGCCAATGACTTAGTAGCGGCGCTTTGGCCCGCTCAAGCTATGAGGAATAGGGCCAGTGACCCCAGTCCGCCTACGCCCCGTTGCCGGGAATTGGTTCCAATGAGCGTCGTTGTCGTCAGGAACTCGGTGCCCCGTGTTAGCGGCATCGAACTGGTGGCCGACGTGGGTGTGCAGACAAATCCAAGGATGGCTAGGCACGCTAGCTCCGCTGTCATTCCCACCCGGACATCTCCTCAATCGGAGCGCGAACTCAGGCTGGCGCCTGCCTCGAAGCGGCAGCTATTCTATTGGTATCTGATCGCGATGGACACGAACCAAACCCTTAGGCGGGCTGATCCCTCGGAGAGGGCCTTTCCGAGGGACCCCAGACCGCGGAGGAATCGTTGACACCCTTTGTGGTCGCCAAGTCGAAAGGGCGCACGATGCGGGCTAGCCTCTTTAGCGCCTTCGCTCGTAAACTTGCGCCGGATATTTGGGACGACGCCGCGCCCATTCGCGAAGAGCTCTTTGGGATTGACCGTCTGGAGCGGCATGCTGAGAGCCTGGCCACCGCCCAGCCGGTGACCGATAGGCCCACTGCGGTTCTGCCGCTCTCTGTGCGGCTCAAGGACAACGCCACCGTCCTTCTGGCTGCCTACCGAGCGAGCGCAGCTGAGTTGGAAGGCGGCGGTGGAGTAACCCCGGCCGCTGAATGGCTGCTCGACAACTATCACCTTGTTGAAGAACAAATCCGCGAAGTCCGCGACGATCTCCCACGCGGTTTCTATCGCCAGCTACCGAAATTGGCCGAGGGGCCGTTCGCTGGCTACCCACGCGTGTTCGGTCTCGCCTGGGCCTTCGTGGCGCACACAGACAGCTACTTCGATCCCGAAATGTTACGCCGATTTGTTGTCGCCTATCAGCGCGTCCAGCCGCTGACGATCGGTGAACTCTGGGCGGTGGCGATAACGCTCCGCATCGTCCTGGTCGAAAACCTCCGCCGCCTCGCCGATCAGATTACGGCGGGCCGGGCCGCACGTGCCGCAGCCGACGAGTTGGCAAATCGCCTGCTCGACCCCGGCGGGACGCCTGGTTTCTCACTCGATGAAAAGCTGTCCGCACTCGCCAAGAAGCCCCTTGCTGAACGCTTCGCTGGTCAGCTTGCCAAACGCCTGCGCGAGCAGGATCCGCAGACGACCCCGGCACTGGGCTGGCTGGAAAAGCAGCTCGGCCTGCAGCATGCGTCGATCGACGACGTCGTGCAGCATGTCCAACAGAGGCAGGGCGCGTCTAACGTTACCGTCCGCAACATCATCACCAGCATGCGTTTGATCTCCGACATAGACTGGGCGGAGTTTTTCGAGTCAGTCAGTCTGGTTGATGCGCACCTGCGATCTGGCAGCGCCTTCGCCGCGATGGATTTCCCGACGCGAAATCTTTACCGCAGCGCAATTGAGCAGCTCGCCCGTGGCTCGGCGCTTTCGGAGATCGAAATTGCCGAACGCGCCCTTGTGGCCTCACGCTCTGCAAGTCTGGCCGGGCGCGTTGATGCGAAACGTGACAGCGACCCAGGCTACCACCTTATTGGGTCTGGACGACCAGCGCTGGAGCGCGGGATCAGCTTCCGAAGGCCATTGCGGCTCCGTTTGGGGCGGCTCGCGGTTCGACTTGGAATGGGCGGCTACTTAGCGGCGATCCTTGTGTTCGCGGTTCTCATGCTGTCGGGGGCACTCTGGGTGCTATCCCCAATCGGCGTCGGTGGCTGGTGCCTTGCTCTGCTCGGCATCGTTGGGTTCTTGCCGTCGTTTGAGGCTGCGACGGCGATCGTCAATCGCTGCATAGCGTCGACCTTCGGCGCAACTCCGTTGCCGGGGCTGGAATTGGCCGAAGGCGTGCCGGCGTCCCTCAGGACTCTCATCGTCGTGCCAACCATGCTGACAGACGAGCCCGACCTGCTGAAGCAGGTGGAACTTCTGGAGGTCCACTATCTGGGAAGCATCGGCGGGGACCTCACATTCGCTCTCCTGCTGGATGGTCCGGACGCAGATACCGAAGTCCTGAGCGGCGATGCTACCTTGATCCGCGCCACGACCGAGGCGATCCGGCGGCTCAATTTCAGATACGGCCCGGGCCCGGCTGGCGACAGGTTCCTCATCCTCTACAGACGGCGTCTCTGCAATGGCGGCGAAAACAAATGGATGGGCTGGGAGCGTAAACGCGGCAAACTCCACGAGCTCAATCGCCTGCTGAGGGGCGCCGTGGACACTAGCTACGTGAGTGTGGCCGAGGGCAATTCGCCCGTGCCACTCGATGTCCGCTATGTGATTACGCTCGATGCCGACACCCGGTTGCCGCGGGACGCCGCGCGGCGGCTGATCGGCAAGATGGCACATCCGCTCAACCGGCCTCGTTTCGACGAGACGAAGCGACGGGTTGTTGATGGCTATGCCATCCTCCAGCCCCGGGTTACCCCCTCGCTCCCATTCGGTCGGGAAGGGTCTTTTTATCAGCGGGTCTTTTCCAGTCCCGGTGGCATGGATCCCTATGCCGCCGCTGCTTCCGACGTGTACCAAGACCTCTTTGGTGAGGGCTCTTACACGGGTAAGGGGATCTATGACGTGGACGCCTTCGAGGCGTCCCTCGCCGGGCGTGTCCCGGAAAACGCACTGCTCAGTCACGATCTCTTCGAAGGGACCTTTGCGCGCGCCGGGCTCGCTTCGGATGTTGAGTTCGTGGAGGAATTTCCGGCTCGCTATGATGTGGCAGCCAAGCGCCAGCATCGCTGGGCGCGGGGGGATTGGCAACTGTTGCCCTGGATTGCCGCGGCTCTCGCGGGACGTTCCCGCATCCCTTCGATCGGCCTCGGAAAGATGTTGGACAATCTGAGGCGCTCGATGCTTGCGCCATCAACGCTTGCCGCATTGTTCGTCTGCTGGCTGATGCCGTTGCACTCAGCTCTCGCCGGCGCGGCAATTGTCCTTGCGTCCGTGGCGCTGCCCGCATTTCTTCCCGTCTTCTTTGCGGTGGCGCCTAGCCGAACCGGCATCCTTTTTCGCAGCCATCTCGAGGCACTTGCAGCAGACCTGAAGCTTGCCTTCTGGCGGGCTACGCTGACAATCACCTTTCTCCCCGATCAAGCTTGGCAGATGGGAGATGCTCTCGTTCGCACTCTGTATCGGATGCTGGTGACGCACCGCAATTTGCTGGAATGGACAACGGCGGCCCAGGCGAAGATTACGAGGCGTCCTGATGCCGGAAATGCATACCGCCAAATGGCTGGCGGGACTGCGCTTGGCTGGTCCCTGTCGACAATTGCAATGGCCGTCGCGCCGCACTCTTGGCCGGTTGTTGTGCCGTTCGCCCTGCTCTGGCTAGCCGCGCCGGCCGTCGCCCTTTGGATCAGCCGAGCTCCGGGTAGCGTGAGGCAGCCCGGCTTTGCCGTATTGGAGGCGCGGGACTTGCGCCTTATCGCCCGGCGCACGTGGCGGTACTTCGAAACCTTCGTGACCCCCTCCGACAACATGCTTCCGCCCGACAATTTCCAGGAGGTCCCCGCCCCTGTCGTCGCGCATCGGACGTCGCCGACAAATATCGGGCTTTACCTCCTATCTACAGTCGCCGCGCATGACTTTGGGTGGACCGGCAGAATCGAGTCGATCGAGCGCCTTGAGGCCACGCTTGCATCCATGCAAAGGCTTCAGCGCTTCAATGGCCATTTCTTCAATTGGTATGAGACCCGCGACCTTCGCCCACTCGACCCCATGTATGTTTCCTCGGTGGACAGCGGCAATCTCGCCGGTCACCTGATTGCGATGGCAAACGCCTGCCGCGAGTGGAGCCGCAGCCTGCCGCAGGGCACGATGATTCAGCGCGGAATGGGGGACAACCTCAACCTGGCGCGCGAGGCTTTGATAGCCTCGCCACTGACCGGCGATCAACGTGGCCAGGTTACGCCTATGCTCGACGAGATTGCTGGTTTGTTGAGTGGCGTCCTGCCGATCGAGACGCAGCTTCCGAGCCTAAGGCGGCTCACGGAAAAAGCGGCAGTTTTGGTTAGCTCGCGGTTCGCGACCGACGGCGCCGCCGACCTGATCTTTTGGGTTGGAAGCTTGCGCAAGGCCGTTGCGGAACATGTCCGCGACTCGCTTGAGATTGCGGAACGGCTGGAAACCCTTAAGAGCCGCCTGGCGGCCATCGCGACCACCGCGCAGGGCATGGCCATGGCCATGAACTTCGCCTTCCTGCTTGACCCGAAGAGGAAGTTGCTGTCGATCGGCTACTCGGTCTCTGAGAACAATCTGGATCCCAATTGCTATGATCTGCTCGCCTCCGAGGCGCGCCTCGCCAGTCTCTTCGCTATCGCCAAGGGCGATGTCCCGACGCGGCACTGGTTTCGTCTGGGTCGTACCGCAACGCCGATCGAGGGCGGCTCGGCGCTGATCTCCTGGTCCGGATCAATGTTCGAGTATCTTATGCCGTCGCTGGTTATGCGCGCCGCGGCCGGCAGTCTATTAGAGCAGACCAATCGCCTCGTCGTTAAGCGCCAACAGGTCTATGGGCGGATGCTCGGCATCCCTTGGGGCGTGTCTGAATCCGCCTATAACGCACGCGATCTGGAGTTAACCTACCAGTACTCAAATTTCGGAGTTCCCGGTCTCGGCCTAAAGCGGGGTCTCGCCGAAAATGTGGTGATCGCCCCGTATGCAACCGGTCTCGCTGCCATGGTTGACCCCAAGGGTGCGATTAGGAATTTTGCGCACCTCACCAAATTGGGGGGGCGGGGCCAGTACGGCTTTTATGAGGCTGTCGACTTTACCCGCTCCCGCTTGCCGGATGGCGAGGTCCAGGCGATCGTGCGCAATTTCATGGCGCACCATCAAGGGATGACCATCGTCGCCATATCGAACACGCTTCAGGATGGTCGCATGCGGGCCCGCTTCCACGCCGAGCCGATGATCCAGGCGACCGAGCTTCTGCTTCAGGAGCGTGTGCCACGCGACGTCGCAGTCGCACATCCCCGGGCCGAAGAGGTTAGGGTGGCAGCGACCGAAGCGCGCTTGGACGCGCCGACGGTGCGCACCCTGCCTGCCCCGGCCGAGCCCGCGCCGGTCACCCATCTCCTTTCTAACGGTCGCTATTCCGTGATGCTCACCTCAGCGGGTTCCGGCTACAGCCGCTGGCGCGATGTAGCTTTAACGCGGTGGCGGGAGGATGCGACCCGCGACGATTGGGGCTCCTACATCTTTCTCAAGGATCTGGAGAACCAAAAGGTCTGGTCGGCCGGGTCACAGCCCGTCGGGGCCGAGCCGGACAGCTACCAAGCCATTTTCGGCGAGGATCGTGCTGAGTTCATCCGTCAAGATGGCACCCTCACCACGACCATGGATGTGCTGGTTTCCGGGGAGGACGACTGCGAGGTTCGGCGTGTCTCGCTGGCCAACGTTGGCCGCCGATCGCGCGAGATCGAGCTCACCTCCTATTGCGAAGTCGTGCTTGCAACGCCTGCCGCTGACAACGCCCACCCCGCCTTCTCAAAGATGTTCATCCAGACCGAGTATCTCGCCGAGTTCGGCGCTGTGGTCGCAACGCGGCGCCGCCGCTCGCCGCACGAGCCGGAAGTCTGGGCGGCCCATTTCGGCGTGGTGGAAGGCGAGCTTACTGCGGTGCCCGAATACGAGACCGACCGCGCCCGTTTTATCGGACGGGGCCGAACCGTCGGCCAGGCCGCCAGCCATGCCGGCCCGCTCTCGAACACGGTGGGCACCGTTCTCGACCCGGTCTTTGCACTCCGCTACCGGGTCGCAATCGCCGCCGGAAAGGTTGCACGCATCGCGTTCTGGACCGTTGTGGCGTCGTCGCGCGCCGAGCTTCTTGGCCTCATCGACAAGCACTACGACCGGAACGCATACGATCGGGCAAAGACGCTGGCCTGGACGCAGGCGCAGGTCCAACTACATCACCTTGACGTCAAAGCCAGTGAGGCCGCCGACTTTCAAAGACTGGCGGCCCCCATCCTCTATTCCGATCCGAGGTTCCGGCCATCGTCAGAGGCAATCATCCGTGGCGCCGGTGCTCAGTCTGGTCTATGGCCGCATGGCGTATCCGGTGATCAGCCGATCGTGCTCTGCCGTATCGATGCCATCGAAGATGTCGATCAGGTTCGTCAGCTTCTACGGGCGCATGAATATTGGCGCATGAAGCGGCTCAGCGTAGACCTCGTCATCATCAACGAGCGCGCGTCTTCTTACGTCCAGGACCTGCAGGTCGCGATTGAGACGGCAGTCAGAATGAGCCAGTCGCGGTCGCATTTTGGGCGGGAACTGGCGCAGGGTTCGGTCTACGTGCTTAGGGCCGATCTGATGACTGCCGCCGCCCGGGCATTGTTGCAGTCGGTGGCTCGAATTGTGCTCGTCGCACGCCGGGGCGACATCGGTGAGCAGCTCGCAGGAATGGCGCCTCTTCAGCCCGTGTCAAGGCAACCGCTGCGTAAGGCGCACCCATCACCGTCGTCGACGCCGGTCGCGGCACCATCGACACTCGAGTTCTTCAACGGTCTCGGAGGCTTCGACAAGCAGGGACGCGAATACGTGACCATCCTAAGCGGCGGCGACGCGACGCCGGCTCCGTGGATCAACGTGATCGCCAATGCCGGCTTCGGATTTCAGGTTTCGGCCGAAGGCAGCGGCTATACCTGGTGCGAGAACAGCCGCGAAAACCAGTTGACGCCGTGGTCGAATGATCCGGTGAGTGATCCGCCCGGCGAGGCGATATTCGTGCGTGACGAGGAGACGGGTGACCTTTGGAGCCCAACCGCACAGCCGATCCGCGACGGCGGTACTTACGTTGCTCGCCACGGCCGAGGCTATAGCCGCTTCGAGCATACCGCCCATTCCGTCGAACTCGATCTCGTTCAATTTGTCCCGCTCGCGGATCCCATCAAGATTTCGCGTCTCAGACTTCGAAACCTCTCCGGGCGAACCCGCCGGCTTTCTGTGACCGGCTATGTGGAATGGGTACTCGGCACCTCTCGCGGAGCGTCCGCCTCAACTATCGTCACCGAACTCGATGCCGAGACCGGGGCGATCCTCGCCCGCAATCCCTGGAGTAGTGCCTTCGGCGAACGTGCTGCGTTCGCCGCTCTTCGCGGCTCGATGAACGCCTGTACCGCGGATCGCGCCGAGTTTATTGGACGTCATGGCAGTTTGTCTGATCCCGCGGCATTGGCAGGCAATGCCCAATTGTCCGGTCGAACCGGGGCCGGTCTCGACCCGTGCTCGGCGCTGCAGACAACCCTCAGCCTCGGACCCGGGCAAGTGGTAGAGGTCGTGCTTCTTGTCGGCCAAGCTGCCTCAAGGGAGGAAGCGTGCGCTCTCGTCGAGCACTATCGCAAGGCTGACCTAGACGGGGTTTTTGGCGAAGTCGAACGCTATTGGGATGAGCTTCTAGGCACTGTTCAGGTACGCACGCCAGATCGCGCAATGGATATAATGCTGAACGGCTGGCTACTCTATCAGACGCTCGCCTGTCGCGTTTGGGCCCGCTCGGCCTTCTATCAAGCCAGCGGCGCCTACGGCTTCCGCGATCAGTTGCAAGATGGGATGGCGCTGACCTTTGCAAGGCCGGCGATGACCCGCGATCATTTACTTCGTGCGGCCGCTCGGCAGTTCCTCGAGGGCGACGTCCAGCATTGGTGGCTTCCACACTCCGGCCAGGGCGTCCGCACACGCATAGCCGACGATCGGGTATGGCTGGCCTTCGGGGTCGCAACCTACATCGAAACATCCGGAGATGCCGCGATCCTCGATGAGGTCGTTCCATTCCTCGAAGGGCCGGCACTGGCGCCCGGGGAGCACGACAGCTTCTTCCAGCCCGCGCTGGCGGATGATACGGGGTCCCTGTTTGAGCACTGTGCGAGGGGTCTGGACCAGTGTGTCGATCTCACTGGCGGGCATGGCTTGCCGCTGATCGGCACCGGGGATTGGAACGACGGCATGAACCGGGTCGGGGAGGGCGGCAAAGGGGAAAGCGTTTGGCTAGGTTGGTTCTTCCTGCGGACTATCGACCTTTTTGCCCCCTATGCGATGTCACGTGATCCAGAGCGGGTGGGCCGCTGGCGAGCGCACGCGGCTGCGGTACGGGCAGCGCTAGAGCAGGAGGCTTGGGACGGCGAGTGGTATCTCCGCGGCACGTTTGACGACGGCACTCCGCTCGGGTCCTCGGAGAGTGAAGAATGCCGCATCGATTCAATTGCCCAATCCTGGGCGGTGCTTTCCGGCGGCGCAGATGTGCGACGCGCTGCCCAAGCGATGGCGTCTTTGGACCGCCATCTAATTCGGCGGGCGGACTGTTTGGCGTTGCTGTTTGCCCCGCCATTCGACAAGACGCCTCTCGACCCTGGTTACATCAAGGCGTACCCGCCGGGGTTGCGCGAAAACGGCGGCCAATACAGCCACGCCGCAATGTGGGCAGTGTTGGCTTTCGCAAAGCTCGGGGAGGGCGACAAGGCAGGCGAGCTCTTTTCCCTGCTCAACCCGATCAACCACGCAAGGACGCAAGCAGAGACTGCCCGATACAAGGTTGAACCCTACGTCGTGGCCGCCGACGTCTACTCAGTACCGCCTCATGTCGGACGCGGTGGTTGGACTTGGTACACGGGTGCGGCCGGATGGATGTATCGCGCTGGGATCGAGGGCATTCTTGGTATTCGATGCGAAGGCCGGTTTCTCATCATTGATCCCACCGTCCCCGCCGGCTGGCTGGACTTCGATGTAACGGTCAGAAAGGGCTCGACACGCTACGAGATCAGAGTGGTCAATCCGAAGGGCCATTGCCGCGGGATCGAAGCTGCCGAGCTGGACGGCGCCCAGGTCGCCGTTGGCGTCGGTCCCCTGCGAGTACCGCTTGACGAGCTTCCACATCTTTTGCTGTTGCAACTGGGCGAGCCGTCCGAAACGGCGGGACAGGCCAGCATAATCTGACGCTATTCCGTCAGCTGATTTTGACTCCGCGAGGTCGATGCCAATGATCTTGCCGGCCTTTCCCAAATTGCATCATCGCCGGCGCCACCGCCGCAGCGCTCCAGGAGACCGGGCGGAAGGCTCCAAGTATGAACGTACTTGCCGTTCATTTAGGCGGTGGTTCTCTAGCGGTCTCACCCCATCGCCGCCAGCCAGCCATTACAGCTCCGCGTAGTATCACAAGGGACGCGCCCAGATTCCTGCCACTTGCCCGATAGATAGGCAGCTGCTACGGGTACGTCTCATACCGCTATTCGCAGACGAACGTTGCGCCGTGGCGTTGGGGATCAGCTGTAGAGCTTTGCGCAAAGGACGAGCGCGGCGTCTTCCGCTGCGTGTACGAGTTGCAAATCGCCATCACATGCAGACGAGTGTTTCGAGCATAACCATCAGCAGCGGCATCGCTGCGCCGTGCGCACCGCCGAAACGCCTCTCCCGAACATAGGTTGGAGGGCAGCCGATTGGCCATTTTGCCAACCGTCTGTCCGCGTGTCTGTCCGCGGAGCACCGCCTCCGGAGAGCCACAGGGACAGCCACTAGTGTCCTGTCTCCCTCTCCGCCACTTCCGCCATCGCTGTGATGCCCCAAAATGCTGCTAACCCGCCGTAGCAGCGCGGGTTTTGCGCAGGGGTTCGAAGGGCTTGGCGGATAGTTGGTGAGCCACTTTCCGCCGGTAACAGCACAAGTGCCCGAAGTTCGGGCTGTGTTTCGGCGTGCAAGTTTGGCTCTGACTCAGTTTTGATGAAGTCGGGTGGCTGACTGACGAGAGCTCACGTCGGAATCATCGCCATGCAGAATGCCCTTCGCTCTTCCTCCCTTGTTCCTGCAGGCTTCGCGGTCACCAGCGCCGCATCAGTTGGCCCAGTGACAACCGTGGAGGTTCGCAGCACGGGCACCACCAGTCGATGTCCGGCGTGTGGCGTTGTCAGCCGACGGGTTCAT
>JBKJTB010000147.1:0-5149 GCA_046594305.1 Devosia sp.
CCGCGCCGCTGCGAGGGGCGGCGCAGCAAGGCGGCAGCCCTTCTTCCAAGGCGACGCATCACCACACCGTCGAGCGCCAGACGAGCACATTTCATACGCACACTGCCACGGTGCGCGCGGGAGCAAGGCTTCCGCTGCCCCTGACCATGCGGCGGTCTTCGCCAGTCGCCACGCCCCGGCCCGAACGGGTGACGCTCCTTCGTGAACGGATGAACACCGTCGCTCCGGCATCAGCGGCCGCCCCTCCCGCACGCAGCGAGGCTACGCCGGGGCCTGCGACGACACGTGCGCCAATCGAGATGCGCCGCCGCTCGCCAAGCAGCGCGGGTTCGCGCCACACGATTGCAGCGCCGCGGGCTCCGTCGGAGCGCAGCCATTCCACGGTCGAAACCGTCCTGAGGACGCAGACCCATACCCATCATCTGGCCGAGCGGCATTTCCGGAGCTTTGCCACCGAACTGCGCCGCGAGCGCGCCGAACGCATCCACACTCTGCAACCGGCCACCAGCTGGAACGAGATTCCTCTGACGTTCAGAGCGAAGCTGCGAACCGGAGATGGCAGCCCGATCGGCAACCCCCGGCAAGCAACGTCGCCGCGCGTCCAGTCACCGCCCAGTAGCGATGACCGGTCTCCGCCGCAGTCCAACGCCGTCGAGCCGGCACGCCGTGCCACGCCCGCAAAGCCGGCGGTCGTCATCGACGCGGCGCTGGCGAGCCGCCTCGCCGATGACGTCATGCGCCGGATCGAGCAGCGGCTACGGATCGAGCGCGAACGGTTCGGGATCTAGGAGCGGGCATGTCCTTCGAGAAGGCCACCATCGACATCCTCTCGGGCTCCAAGAAGGGCGAGCAGATTCGTGTGCTCTTCAATCCGACCGAGTACACGATCGAACGCTCCAACACCTACAAGACCACGTCGATTCCCGGTCTCAGCGGACCGCTCGTCCATTTCATCAATGGCGAAGCGGACGGGCTCTCGATGGAGCTCTTCCTTGACGACTACACCGACAAGCCGAGCGACGGCCGGTCGGTGAACCAGCGACTCGATGAGCTCGCCAACCTGCTCGAGATCGACAACGACGCGCACGCCCCGCCGATCGTCCGCTTCGTCTGGGGCAAGTTGAGCTTCAAGGCGATCATCGAGAAGCTGTCGCGCAAGATCTCGATGTTTCAGCCGGATGGCCGGCCGGTACGCGCCAACGTCACGGTGAGCTTCAAGGAATACAAGACTCTCAACGAGCTGATCACCAAGCCGCGCCTGCAGTCGTCCGACAAGAGCAAGCGCCGCGTCATCGTCGGCCACGACAGCCTGTGGCTGCTCGCAGCCCGCGAATACGACGACGTCACGCAGTGGCGCGCCGTCGCTGCCGCCAACGACATCGACGATCCGCGCGATATCTCACCCGGACAATGGGTGATCCTTCCCCCACTGGAGCGAAGAGATGGAACTCGAAGACGCCTCTAGCCGCGATGGTGCGTTTTACGTACCGGCCTTCGTCGTGCGGGTCGGCAGCAAGGCGCTCGTGCAGGATCTCGCCATCGGCGTCAGCCAGGTGGAGATCGACCGCACGCTCGGCGGCGCCGGCCGCTTCAGCTTCACCGTGGTCGAGACCTACGACATCAAGGAGCGGAAGTTCCTGAGCGGCTACGGCCTGCCGGTGCTCGAGCTGCTGAAGTTTGGGGCGGCGGTCGAGATTGGCGTCGGCTACGGCGACCATTCGCGGCTCGAGCCGATGATCAAGGGCGTCGTCACCGAGATTTCGACGAGTTTCGCCGAGTCGGGGACGCCGGAGCTCAGCGTGGCGGGTTACGACAACCTCTTCCCGATGACGCTCGGCAAGCGCTCGCAGAGCTGGAAGGACGCCAGCGACAGCGACGTCGTCAGCGCGCTGGCGAGCGAGCACAATCTGCCGGCCGATATCGAGCCGACCAAGGAGAAGCACGCCAAGGTCGAACAGAACCAGGAGAGCGACGTCGAGTTCATCAAGAAGCTCGCGGAGCGCAATCACTACGAGTTCTACGTCAAGTCCGACGGCACTCTGCGCTTCGGCCCACCCAACGATCGCGGCGAGGGCGTCGTGACGCTGCGTTGGGGCGAGGGCCTGCTCAGCTTCAAGCCCGAAGCCAACCTCGCGGCGCAGGTCTCCGAGGTGCAGATCTATGGCTGGGATCCGCAGAACAAGAAGGCGATCATCGGCAAGGCAGTCGCCGGAGAAGAATCGGGGAAAGAGGGCTCGCGCACCAGTGGCGGCGTAATGCTCAAGAACGCAACCGGCAAAGGCGCCGTGCTGCAGTTGCGTCAACCGGTGCACACCGAAGCCGAAGCGCGGCGGCGCGCCGAAGCCGTGCTGAACGACCACGCCAAGAAGTTCCTCACCGGCGAAGCGGAGAGCCTTGGGCTCACCGATCTCTTGCCGGACCAGAACGTCGCCATCGCCAATCTCGGCGAGCCGTTCTCCAAAACCTACTACATCGAGCAGACCACCCACAAAGTCGACAGCAACGGCTACCGAACCCGCTTCAAGGTGAAGGAGACCGCGCTATGAACATGTTCGCACCGCTGCCGCGCGAAACGACACTTGAAGCCGGCGGCAACGCCAAGGGCGTCGCGGTCGCCATCGTCTCCGAGAACAAGGACGATAGCGGCCAGGGGCGCGTCAGGGTCCGCTTCCCCTGGTACGAGGACGCCGAAAGTAGCCATTGGGCACGCATCGCCGCTCCAATGGCTGGACCCAAGCGCGGCATCTACTTCATGCCCGAGATCGACGACGAGGTGCTGGTCGCCTTCGAGCGCGGCGACCTGCGCTTTCCCTACATCATCGGATCGCTGTGGAGTGGCAAGGACAAAGCGCCGCAGACCAACGCCGACGGTAAGAACGACATTCGCATGATCGAAACCCGCAAGGGACACAAGATAACCTTCGACGATGGGACGAAGGGCCTGGTCCGCGTCGAGCTCAACGACGGCAAGTACTTCGAGATCACCGACGATCACATCGAGGTCAAGGACATCAGCGGCAACTCGATCACCATCGAGAGCAAGGGCGGCAAGATCAGCGTCGTCGCGACCGCGAAACTCGAGTTCAAGGCCCCGCAGATCGAGGTCGCGGCGTCGGGCACGATGAAGCTGTCCGCGGGCGCGATGCTCACCATCGAGGGCGCCATGGTGAAGATCAACTGATGGGCCAGCCCGCTGCACGCCTCGGTGACATGACCTCGCACGGCACCCCGCTGATGCCCGGCTTGGGCTGTCCAACGGTGTTGATCGGTGGCAAGCCAGCCTGGCGCGCCGGTCCGGATTTCCACATCTGCCCGCTCTTTAACGCGCTGGTCCCGCATGTGGGTGGCACGGTCGCTATCGGCAGCTTCACCGTGTTGATTGGCGGCGCACCGGCGGCCCGCATGGGCGACATCATCATCGAACCGGGTGGTCCCAATCCGATCGCCGCCGGCGCACCCAACGTGTTGATCGGGTGATGGCGATGGACGAGCAGAAAGACTGGCTTGGCCGGGGCTGGAACAATCCGGTCAAGATCGACCCGCAGACCGGCGCGGTGATGCTCGTCGAGTATGAGTTGGACGTCCGGCAGTCGATCGAGATCATCCTGGGCACCGCGCGCGGTGAACGCGTTATGCGCCCCGACTTCGGCTGCGGTATCCACGACCTCGTCTACGACGTGATGGACGTCGCCATGCTCACCCGCGTCGAGACCGAAGTGCGCGAATCGTTGATCAAATACGAGGCGCGCATTGAGGTGATCCGCGTCACCGCCGATCCGCTGCAGGCCGCCGACGGCATCCTGCAGGTCGAGGTCGAGTATCGCGTGCGTCGCACCAACCAGACCGGCAACTACGTCTATCCGTTCTACTTCCGGGAGGGCGGCGCGAGCCAGGCGGAGGTGCGCAGGCAATGAGCATGCCCAAGCCGCCAAAGCTGGATCGGGGACGTCGTGCCGAGCTCGAGGCCGAACTGTTCCGCCGCGCGCGCATGTGGCTCCCCGGATGGGAGGCCGGCGACGTTCGCGGCGATGCCGGATCGGCGCTCCTCAAGATTGCGGCACGGCTTGGGTCCGAGGTGACACAGCGGCTCGACCGGCTCTCGGAAAAGAGCTTCCGCGGCTTCCTTCACTGGCTCGGCCGGCGGGGTCAGCCGGGCCGGGCGGCGCGCCTGCCGATCGCCTTCCGCATGGCCCCGAATGCTGCGCCGGTGTTTGTCGAGGCGCCGATCCAGATTCAGGCCGATGCCGCCGGCACTCCGATCATCTTCGAAACCAGGACGCCCCTGCGGGTGCTCCCGGCCCAACTCACTGCCGTCCTCGCCGCCGAACCAGCGGTGGACCAGTTCTATGGACCCTTCCATGGTCTCACGCTGTGGGAAGTGCCCAAATCATTGCCCAACGCATGGCGGCTTGTCGCCTCGGCATCCACCAACTCCAGGCGACTGCAGCTCGATCCGTCCACCGGCCTTGTCGCGGGCGAAACCTGGATCGCCGATGCCGCGGGCAACCGATACCTCGTCACCGAGGTCAAGGACGGCATGGTGGTGATTGAACCGGGGCTCGAGGATGGGTTGGGAGCCAATGGTCCCGGCAGCATCATGACGAGGATCGCCGCCTTCGATCCGTTCGCTGTCGAAGAGCGCAACCAGCAGCAGCACGCGGTCTATCTGGGCGCGATGGACGGCCTCGATATCGCAACGGAAGCGTTCATCGAGGTTACCGACGGCTCCGAGTTGACCGGCTGCGACTGGCACTATTGGGGCAAGCAGGGTCAGGGGCCCGTTGGTTGGATCAAGCTGACGCGCGAAGAACTGACCGGGGGCGGCCTCTACCTCACCAAGCCCGCCGGCGCGATCGAACCGCTCAAGATCGGCGAGCGGGAGGCGCGCTGGCTGCGCGCTCAGCCAACGGCGCCCTTCGATCGCGCCGTCTCGCTCCACGACATCGGGCTGCGGTTCAATTGCCCACCCGATCCGCCGACGGACGAGCCCGACATCTACAAGCTCAGATACGAGGCATATCTGCAGCCCGACCAGTCGGGCCTCAAGCTCGAAGGCATCGCCAATACCGCGCCCCTGGTGGTCAGCCAGCCCTTCTACCCGCTGGGTCGCGAACCCCGGCTGTTCGACGCGTTCTATCTCGGCTCGGAC
>JBKJTB010000251.1:0-3404 GCA_046594305.1 Devosia sp.
GATCAGCCAGCGATAGGCCTGCAGCAGTACCGCGGGGCCGAGATATTTCTCGCCGTTCCACCAATAGGACGGGCAGGACGTCGAGCAGCAGGCGCAGAGGATGCACTCGTACAGCCCGTCGAGTTTTTCGCGCTCGGGCTTAGATTGCAGCCACTCCGTCGCGGGCGCCGGCGTCGTGGTCTTCAGCCAGGGCTCGATCGAGCGGTGCTGAGCATAAAACACCGAGAGGTCCGGCACGAGGTCCTTGATGACGGGCATGTGCGGCAGCGGGTAAATCCGGATCGCGCCTTTGATCTCGTCCATCGCCTTGGTGCAGGCGAGCGTGTTGAACCCGTCGACGTTCATCGAGCACGAGCCGCAAATTCCCTCGCGGCAGGAGCGGCGGAGCGTCAGCGTCGGATCGACCTTGTTCTTGATCCACAGCAGCCCGTCGAGAACCATCGGTCCGCAGTCGTCGAGATCGATGAAATAGGTATCGATGCGCGGATTGGCTTCGGTGTCCGGATCGTAGCGATAGACGCGGAACTCGCGCATGCGAATGCCGGCGGGCTTCGGCCACGTCTTGCCCTTCGAAGGCTGGCTGTTCTTGGGCAGGAGGAGTTCGACCATGGGGTGCAGTCCGTCTTTGTCTGTCGAGCGATCGAACCGGAAAAGTCTGCAACTTTTCCTGATCGCTCTCCTACCGTGTGCGCGCTTCGCGTTGTTCGAGACCATAGATCTCGTCGTTGAACGTGTCGGCGACGCGCGCGAACGCCGACTGCGCGTCGTTGAGGCCGCGGTTGTAGTAGAACGGCCCGATGACTTCGCCAAAAAACTGCAGCAACTGCTCGGCCGGGATGTTGCCGATGCGGGAATCGAGTTCATCGACGAAGTAGCGCTGGATGCGGCCGACAATGGCCTCGCGCTCGGCTTTCTCGAAGGTGATCTTCTTCATGGCGCCGCCGCTCACATCGCGCTGCCCATGCCGCACGCTTCGGTCGAGCGCGCGATGTAGTCGCTATAGGTATCGTAGAGATCGTCGGGCACGTCCTTGCCCTTCATCGAGGCGATGACGACGGCCATGAACTGGGTGTCGATCAGCGACATCGCGGCGTCCGCCTTGCAGCGGCAAAGCTCGCCGGCGGCCGGCGCGACCTTGAGACAGGTGGCGAGGAAGTCGGCCTTCTGCTCGGGGGTGGGCGGGGCGGCCTGGACGGGCGTGGCGAGCGCCAGCGCGGCGAGCACGAACAGCAGTTTCTTCATCTCAGCTCCTTGCGGATCACCAGCTTGAGGCCGCTCCAGATCTCGGAGACGGCAGCGACTTTCACATCGACCAGCCCGATGGGCAGCACGATGTCGCGGATCACATCCTCGGTGATATCGGTTGCAACCTTACTGGCCTTCTTGGGCCAGGAAATCCAGACCGATCCATCGCGATCGATCGAGTCCATCAGCGGGCGCGCGGATTTCTCGAGGGTGGCGCGCGAAGTTGTGAAGCCATGGATGACGTCATAGCCCGGATCACCGTCGGTGAAGGTGTCCCACCCGGCCTCGGCGATCTCGACGAAATGGCGGGATTTGCGCAGGTCTTTGAGGTCGGGCGGCAAGGAGATGAAGAGGACGCGCTGGCCATCCTTGAGCCCGAGCTTTTGCGGGAGGGGCGTGCCGGAATAGCCGGTGGCGGGAGCATTGGTCATGATGCGGGCGCGAGCATGTGACCATAGCCTCGCTCCATGGCACGCTTGGCGAAAGGAGCATCGCGTGTGACAAGCTTTGCACCGAGTTGTTCGGCCGTGGCAAGAAACATGCAGTCATAGGCCGGGTGAGATATCTCTAGCGAAATCTCGAACGCGCGATCGACGACGGAGGCGCCGGGAAGCAGTGTTGAGATTCGGGAACGCAAGAATGTCAGTCCCTCTTGTGCCTGATCCAGGCCGATCTGCTTTAGGCGAACCTTCTTGCTCAGGACATTCGCGGCCTCGAGTAAGATGGTATGTGGTGCCGCCAGGTCGGTGCGCGCGATGAGCGCCTCCGCCTCCACGGCACCAGGCTCGGGCAGCAGCCATTGAAGAGCAATGGACGTGTCGACGACGATCACCTGTCTCGATCTTCCCGCAACAGGACGAGGCTATCGGTCTGAGGCACGTCCTTTGGGGTCATCGCGCGTATGCGGCGTGACCAGGCGACGTAGTCGATCGTTTCCTTCTTCTTGCCTGTCGTCGCGATGTCACTTCCGATCTTCTCGAGCACGATAGAGCGAACTTCCTCCGCAACGTCGCGGCCATGCGCCTCGGCACGCGCGGTCAGCGCATCAAGGGCATCCTGCTCGAAATCTACTGCAATCTTGTCGTCCATAGACGTCTCCTGCGGCGGATCCAATCTATCCTAATACACCCGCGCCTTCGGCGCGATCTTCTTCAATTCGATGCCGCCTTCCGACTCCGGCGTCAGCGGCTGGGTGTGCACCGGGCGGTAGTTCAGCGCGACCTTGCCAGCATCGTCGACGCGGGAAATCGTGTGTTTGCGCCAGTTGACGTCGTCGCGGCTGGGGAAATCTTCGCGGGCGTGGGCGCCGCGGCTTTCGGTGCGGGCTTCGGCGGAGACGACCGTCGTCAGCGCGTTGGCAAGGAGGTTCTCGAGTTCCAGCGTTTCGACCAGATCGCTGTTCCAGATCATCGAGCGGTCGGTGACTTTGATGTCCGACTTGAGGCCATAGACTTCGTTCATGCGCCGCACGCCGGTGGCCAGCGTTTCGCCGGTGCGAAACACGGCGGCGTCTTCCTGCATGGTGCGCTGCATACGGTCACGCAGCACCGCCGTCGGCGTGCCGCCATTGGCGTTGCGCAGGCGATCGAAGCGGGCGAGGATCTTGTCCTCGCTGTTGCGGTTGACCGCGGGAATCGCCGCGTCGCGATCGAGCGTCTTGCCCGCCCGCAGCGCCGCAGCGCGGCCGAACACCACGAGGTCGGTGAGCGAATTGGAGCCGAGACGATTGGCGCCATGCACCGAAGCGCAGGCCGCTTCGCCCACAGCCATCAGGCCCGGCACCGTGCGGTCGGGATCGCCCTCGACCGGATCGAGCGCTTCGCCGTGATAGTTCGTCGGGATGCCGCCCATATTGTAGTGGACCGTCGGCAGCACCGGGATCGGCTGGCGCGTCAGGTCGACGCCGGCGAAAATCTTGGCGCTCTCGGAGATGCCCGGCAGGCGCTCGTGCAGCACTTTTGGATCGAGGTGGTCGAGATGCAGGAAGATGTGGTCCTTCTTCGGTCCGACGCCCCGGCCTTCGCGGATTTCGATGGTCATGCAGCGCGAGACGACGTCGCGCGACGCGAGGTCTTTGGCGTTGGGCGCATAGCGCTCCATGAAGCGCTCGCCTTCGGAGTTGACGAGATAGCCGCCCTCGCCGCGCGCCCCTTCGGTGA
>JBKJTB010000269.1:0-5408 GCA_046594305.1 Devosia sp.
CCTTCAATATCCCGATGATCTGCTCTTCGGTGAACCTGCTGCGCTTCATCTCTGGTCCTTTCTGGGGGCCAGAGCCTACTTCAAACTGGATTAAGCCCAGGGGGCAACGTCACCGGCGTTTGATGAATTGAAGAAGTCTAGAAAGCTACCCACAACCAAGGCGCCGCTGCCGGCGTTGCTTGTATCGTAGAACGCGATCTCAGAGTCGCTTTCACCGCTGATCGACGAAAAGCCTGCACTGCTGCTGTTTCTGAAGTTCAGAGCCGCATGCGTGGAGATGATCGGCAGGGTTGATACGAAGGTCTGAATGCCTGCGCCGGTGAACGTGACATCGTAGGTGTTGGGACTGAGGACAAACGACTGCGCGCTGGCGAGGAAATTCCAGCCCCCCACGGTGGTGTCCGCGGCGGAAGTGACCTGATACCGAGTGTAGGTCCATTGTCCGAAACTGGCAGTGCCGGTGGGCACGCCAGCACTCCAGTTCCCGGGCGTATTGTAGGAGCCCGAGACATCGTACTGTGACACCCCGCCATTCCAAAAAGAGTCAGCCAATCCAGCCTCCGACCGGCCGAAGCGGCCTCGTGGCGGTGACTGAGAGCACGGAGCGGACCGCGGGTCGTCCACCGATAGGTGGATGCGCCCGTAAGTTGAACGGGTTAGCTGTCTGACATCCACCTATTGGTGGATGCGCCGCCCCGCTTGTGCCACCGTAGGGGCGCAACCGGGGACTGGTCGATTGATACTGACGCAGCAGCGGCGACTGGAGCTGATCGGGCAGATTTACGACTGCGTGCTCGAGCCGCAGAACTGGCCGGACGTGCTCACCGGCATGATGCGGGATTTCCGCTGGTACAATCTGACGCTAACCGCCAACAGCCTCCGCGGCACCGTGCCGGGCCAGTTGTTCGTGATGCTCAACGTACCCGACGAGTACGTGCCGATCATCCGCAAGTACGAGAGCGAGGTGATCGAGCTGTGGGGCGGGGTGGAGGTCGTCATGAACGCGCCGCTCGAGGAGCCGCTGCGGCACACCGACGTGACCACGCCCGAGATCTGCGCGCGCAACGGCTACTACCAGAATTTCGTCGTGCCGCAGGGGATCATCGACTCCGTGGCCGTGCCGCTGGCGCGCGATGCGACGATGATCGCCAGCATCTCGGGCGGGCGGCATCGCGACCAGGGGCCGTTCCTCGAGGCGGAGTTCGATGAACTCCGCGTGCTGGCGCCGCATCTGCGGCGGGCGGTGCTGATTGGAGGCTTGTTCCAGGAGGAGGCGAGCCGAGCGGCGACGTTCGCGGCGGCGCTCGAGGAGAGTCTGGCCGGCATCATTCTCGTCGACGCCGGGGGCAGGGTGGTGCACGCCAACCGGAGCGGCGACGAGATGCTGCGGGCAGGCGATCCCGCCGCCTCGCAATTGGGGGCGCTCGTGCTCAAGACCGAGATCGTCCCCGGTGCTTTTGCCCATGCCCTCGCGGCCGCGAGCAGCGGCGACGCGGGCATCGGGCGCAGCGGCATCGGCATTCCGACACGCCGGCAGGACGGCACGCCCACGATCATCCACGTGCTACCGCTCGCGGACCGAGAGGTGCGGCGTGGCCTGACGCTCAGTGCGACGGCCGCCGTGTTCATCGCTCCAGCGGCAGATGCGGCGCAATTGCCGGCCGATGCGGTACGGCTGCTGTTCGGCCTGACGCCGGCCGAGGAGCGCGTCTTCGAGCTCGCCGCGGAGGGCCTGTCGGCACCCGATATCGCCGAGCGCCTGACGGTGGCCGTCAGTACCGTAAAGACCCACTTGATACACATTTTCGCCAAGACCGGCGTACCTGGGCAGGTCGAACTGGTGCGCCTGTCGGAGCGGCTTTCCCGGGGCGCCTAGATCGTTCAGCCGCGGACGCTGACCTCGCGGGCGAGGCGCACGAGGCCGACGCGATCGGTGCGGCCGGTCTTGGCGTAGACGCGGTTCAGATGCGTCTTGAGGGTGCTGGGCGCGATGGTGAGCTGATCGGTGATTTCGGCGGTCGAATAGCCGTCCACCACGAGCTCGAAGACGCGGGCCTCCGCCGGCGTCAGGTCGTAGAGGATGCTCAGCACGCCGTCCGGCAGCGGCACACCGGTCGCCGCGTCGCCGATGAAGATCGCGGCGACCGCCAGCAGCTCGCGGGGGCCGCCATGCTGGCCGGCGAGCGGCATCACATGCAGCGTGAGGGGGCTGCCATCGCGCCGGCGCGTCGGGATGCCGATGCCACGTCCGCCGATCGCGCCGCCGCCCTCGGCCGCGCCGTGGACCGCTCCGGCGAGGGCGCCCGGGACGAGGTCGGTGGTCAGTTCGAGCCCGCCATTGGTCTCGCGGATCGGGTCGCCCAGCGCCAGCATCGCGACGGCGGCGGCGTTGGCCTGGAGGATGTGCATGCCGGCATCGACCAGCACCACGGCGGCCAACGAGGCGTCGAGCGCGGCGGCGAAGTTCCGTGTCGCCGCAGCGCTGACCTCGAGCATGCGGCTGATGATGACGGCGCGGCGGAGGTGCGGTGCGATGATGCGCAGGCCATCGAAGACCGCCTCGCCGGGTGGCTTGGCGCTGCGATGCACGCCCATGCCCAGATTCGCGAGGGTCGTCGAATCCCGCGCGAGCGCCATCCCGACGTTATCGACGATGCCCTATGGCACGGCATAGGTGCGAAAATAGGGATTCTCCAGCCATGTGCTCGGATCCGTGGCATTTGACTGCAGCACCGGCTCTTCGAGCGCCGCACGCATGATCCGCGCCGGTCCGCCCCACAGCGCAAAGATATCCTCGCCATGCCGCTGGGCATGCTCGGCCATGCCCGGCGGAAGATTCACCGCCACCTGCAGTAGAGTGGCGCCACTGGGCATTGCGTTGATCGCGAGCGCGGCGTTGTCGAAGCCAAAATGCAGCCGTAGCCGGTCGAGCGAGTCGTACCAGAGCCGCGGGTCGATCACACAATCGTAGATGCGGCCGATCAGATCGACGAGATCGGCGTCAACGGGTTTTGATGCCACGGCGCAAACTTCCTGCGGCTCAAACAGCTGCAATTGACGCCGTTGGACGATTGCATGGTGGGGCGGGCAAGCCAAGCCCCGAGGGGATGGGAGTTGGCCGGCGGCAGGTTGCCCCCGATGGCGTGGCGGCCGGCTGCTGGTATAGGCTCGGGGCGGAGGGGCGGACATGAAACTTCTGTTGCGCGTGGTGGTGGGCTTCGCGGCCGTGGTGGTGCTGCTGGTTGCCGGGGCGGCGGCGTATCTCGTAGTGGCGCCGCCAGAGCTGTTGCGGGTGGCGACGGGGTACTCAGCCAAGATCGTGTGCTCGAATGTGTTCATCGCCGGACGCGATCCGGAGCAGGTGCTGGCGGTCGATGTGCAGGCGCCGGGGCATCCGATCCTCAAGTTTGTGCGGATTGGCGTCGATCAATCAGCGGGGACGGTGACGGCGCGGATGCTGGGGCTGTTTGCGACCAGTATTGCGATCCACCGCCCCGGGCTGGGCTGCGCTTCGGTGCCGGACGGGGACGTCGCGGCGGCCCAGGCCGTGCAGCTGGCGGCGGTGCCGCAGACCGCGCCGGCGGAGGACGCGCGCTGGCCGGCTGGTGGGCGGGTTGAGGCGGTGGCGACGCCGGCGTTGGCCGACATCATGGGCAATGCCGAGTTGATGGGGCCGGGGATGCGGGCGGTGGTGGTGGTGCATAGCGGCAGGATCATCGCCGAGAACTACGGCGCCGGCTTCGGGCCCGAGACACCGCTGCTGGGCTGGTCGATGACCAAGACGGTCAACGCGGCGCTGATCGGCCGGCTGATGCTGGGGGGCAAGCTCGGCTTGGAGGACGCGGCCCTGCTGCCGGCGTGGGCGGATGCCCGCAAGGACATCAAGCTGCGCGACCTGCTGGGCATGGAGAGTGGCCTCGGCTTCAACGAGGACTATGGCGACGTCTCCGACGTCAACCGCATGCTGTTCCTCGAGCCCGACATGGCCGGCTTTGCCGCGTCGCAGCCGCAGACGGCGGCGCCGGAAACCGTATTCAACTATTCGAGCGGCACGGCGACCCTCCTCGCCCGCATCTGGATGGACCGGATCGGCGATCCGGCGGTGGCCCTGGCTTATCCGCGAACGGCGCTGTTCGAGCCGCTGGGCATGACAAGCGCGCTGATCGAGGCCGACGAAGCGGGGACGCTGGTGGGCGGCTCCTACATGTACGCCACGGCGCGCGACTGGGCGCGGTTCGGCCAGTTCCTGTTGCAGGATGGGGTGTGGAACGGTGTTTCGATGCTGCCGCCGGGCTGGGTGGCGGCGATGCACAAGAGCAACGGGCTCGATGGCGACTATTCGCAGATGCAGAGCTGGCTCGACGGTCCGCACGAGGACGACGCGGCCGAGGGCGTTCCGGCAGACGCGTTCTGGCTGCTGGGTCACGACGGCCAGTCGATCGCCATTGTTCCGTCGGAGGATCTGATCGTCGTGCGGCTCGGGCTGACGCCCAGTAAACTGGACTACCGGCCCGAGCGGCTGGTCAAGGCGCTTGCCGGCACGACCGGCTAGACGATGATGAAATCGCCGTGGTCAAGCGCCGGCCTGTTGCTGAGCGTGGCGAAGTGGATCGCGGCATGTCCGCCCTTGCCGTCGTCGTCGTAATAGAGTTTGCCGGTGGCCTTGTTGTGGATGATGCGGTCGTCGGCATCGTGCGCCTTGGTGGCTCCGGCCTTGACGTGAAACTCGGCCTTGGTGAGCGACGGGCCGATGGCCGCGAAGATCGCGCCGTCGAGTTGGATCGTATCAAGGTTGTGGGTGAAGCTCGTGATCGTGTCGAGGTTTGACTTGGCGAGCGTGGTGTTGAAAACGAATTTGTCGGCCGCGGCGCCGCCGATGAGGGTGTCGGGCCGCCTCCGCCAACGAGCGTGTCCCTGCCGATGCTGCCTTCGATGCGCTGTGCGAAGGCGTTGCCGGTGAGGGCCAGGGCGACGCCATTGGCGCGGATCAGCTCGATTTGGGCGGCGGCGGCGAGGGCGTAGCTGGTGTTGGCGAGCACGGTGTCGACGCCTGCGAGGGCTGAGCTTTCAATGATCAGATCGGCAGCATTGTCGATGATGTAGGTGTCCGACCCCGCCTCGCCGCTGAGGATATCGGCGCCGGCGCCGCCATCGAGGACGTCGTCGCCATTGCCACCGAGGAGAGAGTCGAGGGCGCCATCGCCGCCGAACAGGCGGTCACTGCCGTCGAGGCCCTGCAAAATGTTGGCGCCGGCATCGCCGATGAGCGTGTCGGCGAAGGCGCTGCCGGTGAGGGCCTCGATGCCGACAAAACTGTCGCCGGCCGCGTCGCCCGTATTGCCGCTGGTGTTTGCGAGCGAGATGGTGAGGCCGCTGGTTGCCGTCTCGTAGCTCGCGGTGTCGATGTT
>JBKJTB010000070.1:0-6722 GCA_046594305.1 Devosia sp.
GTTGCTATTGGCCCTCATCGGCCCTGTCGTCGCCCAGGAAGTCGACATCGTTCCGGCGCCCGAGGACATCAACGCGGTCAACCTCACCTCGGCCGTGAGCATCCGTCCGGGCGCCAGCGGCAAGATCGAACTGAGCACCGCGCCCGGCGAAGACGGCATCATCCGCCGCATCGGCGTGCTTGCGAGCCAGAGCGGCACCAATCCCAATTGGGGCATCTTTGCTCTGCGCAACGATTCCGACACGCAGATCGACCGCCTGCTCGTCGCTCCCTTCTTCCGCCTGCCGGGCTCTGGCGTCTTCCGTCCCGACCTCGGCTCGCTGCGCGTCACCGCGCTGACCCCGAGCGCCGGCATCCGCCCCGTCCGCCTGCCGGACCGCGAGGCCGACGTCTTCGAGGTCACCCTCGATCCCGGCGCCACCGTCACCTTCGTCGCCGAACTCAGCGGCAACGCGCTGCCCGAACTCTATCTGTGGAAGCCCGACGCCTATCGCGACTACGTCAACTCGTTCACGCTGTTCCGCGGCGTGGTGCTCGGCGTCGCATCGCTCGCCGCAGTGTTCCTCACCATCATGTTCGTGGTGCGGGGCAGGGGCATCTTCCCCGCCACTGCCGCTTTCGGCTGGGCCGTACTCACATATCTGCTCATCGACTTTGGCATTTTCGGCCCGCTGCTCGGCATTTCCAACGGCTCGACACAGCCCTTCCGTGCGGCCGCCGAGGCAGGCATCGCCACGACTCTGTTCGCGTTCCTCTTCATCTATCTCAACCTCCACCGATGGCATTTGCGCTTCATCACGCTGGCGCTCGCCCTCACGGTGGTGTTCCTTGCGCTGTTCGGCTTTGCCTTCTTCCAGCCCGCCGTCGCCTCGACCATCGCGCGGCTGGTGCTGGCGCTCCTCGCGATCACCGGCTTCTTCCTGATCCTCCTGCTGGCGCTGCGCGGCTACGACCGCGCCGTGCTGCTGGTGCCCACCTGGATCATCTACATCGCGTGGATCTTCTACGGCTGGCTCGTCATCACCGGCCAGGTCTCCAACGACGTCGCCCAGCCCGCCATCGCCGGCGGCCTCGTGCTGATCGTCATGCTCTTGGGATTCACCTCGGTCCAGCACGCCTTCTCCGAAGGACAGGTGTCGATCGGTACCCTCAGCGAGGTCGAGCGACGAGCCCTCGCGCTCACCGGCTCGGGCGATTTCGTCTTCGACTGGAACATCGAGCGCGATCGCGTCAGCGTCTCCGACGAACTCTCGGTCCGCCTCGGCGAACGCCGCGGTGCCCTTCGCGGCGCCATCAAGCGCTGGCTCGACCGCATCCACCCCGACGATCGCGACCGGTTTAGAACTGCGTTCGACACGCTGGTCGAGCTGCGCCGCGGCAAGGTCTCGACCGACATGCGCCTCAGCGCCCATGACGGCAGCCACCGCACCTTCCGCATGCGCGTAAAACCCGTGCTCGGCGGCGACGGCCAGGTCACCCGCATCGTCGGCACCCTGCAGGACGTCAACGAGGATCGCGCCAGCCGCGACCGCCTGCTGCACGACGCCGTGCACGACAGCCTGACGGGCCTCCCCAACAAGCAGCTCTTCATCGATCGCCTCGAGCGCTCGCTGACGCGTGCCAAACTGCCCAACGGCATCAAGCCGGCGGTGTTCCTCATCGACGTCGACCGTTTCATGGAGCTCGAGGAGCGCGTCGGCCACTCGGCCGCTGACTCGGTGCTGCTCGCCATCTCGCGCCGCATTGCCCGCGTCATGCGTCCGCTCGACACCGTCGCGCGCCTCTCGGGCGACCAGTTCGCCGTCATCATCGCGTCGGAAGCCGCCGCCGGCAAAATCGCCGAGACCGCCGAGCAGATCCGCAAGGCGCTGAAATCGCCGTTCAATTTCGGTGAGCGCGATCTGTCGCTGACCGCCTCGATCGGCGTCACCATCTACGACGGCAACCCGGCGACCGCCGACGATGTGCTGCGCGATGCGGAACTGGCGATGTACTACGCCAAGCGCCTCGGCGGCGACCGCATCGAAGCCTACCGCGCCTCCGCCCGCTCCATCGCCGCCTACAGCCGCGCCTCGGAAGAGGATCTCGACCGCGGCCTCCGCCATGGCGAACTCGAAGTCCAGTTCCAGCCGATCATGGATATCCATTCGGGCGAGATCGCCGGCGCCGAAGCGCTCATGCGCTGGAACCACCCGCAGCGCGGCGTCGTGCCTCCTGAAGAGTTCATCCCGCTCGCCGAACGCACCGGCATGATCGAGCGGCTGGGGCGTCTCGCCTTCGAACAGGCCGCCGGCCAGACCAAGGAATGGCTCCGCACGTTGCCGATCCCCGAGGAGTTCTTCGTCTCGGTTAATCTCTCTCCGACCCAGCTCCAGACCGAGACGCTGCTCTCCGACATGCGCGCGCTCGTCAGCCAGGACAGGCAGGTCGCCTCGCATCTGAAACTCGAGATCACCGAGGGCCAGGTGATGAGCAACCCGGAGCATTCGGCCTATATGCTGAGCGCCCTCAAGGCGATGGGCCTGCGCCTCGCGCTCGACGATTTCGGCACCGGCCACTCGTCGCTGAGCTACCTCCACCGCTTCCCGGTCGACACCATCAAGATCCCGGCGCCCTTCGTGCAGATGGCCGACGACAGCGGCCTCGCCCACACCCAGGTCCCCATCATCCGCTCCATCGTCGCCCTCGCCACCGACCTCGATTTGATGGTGATCGCCGAAGGCGTCGAAACGCTCGAAGAGATCGAACGCCTGCAGCAGCTCAACTGCCAATACGCCCAGGGCTTTGCCTTCGGCGCCGCAATGACGGGGGCGGAATTCGGCAAAAAGCTGGCGGCCCAGCTCGGCCGATAGAGCGGCGATCTACAGCGCGGACTTGATGTCGGTCTTGGCAAAGTCGTTTCCCTTGTAGAGTAAGGGGGCTGCAAGTCTCTTTGCTAGCGCGTAGGAGAAGCAATCGCCAAAATTGAGTTGCGCGGGATGGCCGGTACCCTTGCCGTAACGGATGTGAGCATCGCGAGCGAGTTGCAGATCTTCCAGTCCGATAGGCTCTATCGTCACTCGACTGGACGCAAAGAAGCTATCGATCAAGGTCTCGCATTGCATTGTCGTCCACCGACGACTGCTCCGCATGACAATTGAGCATTCAAGTACCGACGAAACTGCAATGAACGGGGCCTCGTCGGAAGCGATACGACGGGCGAACAGCGAGGCCTCCTCTTCTTCTGCGAAGATCGAGATAAGCGCGGACGTATCGACGACGATCACGTCGGCAGACCATTCTCGTCGTAGCCGAGGATTTCTTCCGCCGTTCGATGGTCCTTTATGGGAAACGCGCGAATCTCTTCGACGATCGCCATCATCCTCGCATAGCGCTCTTCAGCAGAAGTTGCCGCTGTATCGCGTGCGAGCTTTTCCTGCAGGGCGGTCTTCACCGCGCCGTTGAGCGTTGTGTGGTGCTGACGCGCAACCTTTTCAGCAAGGGCCCTCGTCTCGGGGTCCTTCAGGTTGAGTTGTGCCGCCTTGGGCGTGGGCTCATGCTTGTTCATGGTAGAAACATACGCCGCTTTCTACCATCGTTCAAGATTACGCGTGCCCCGCGACCCCGCTGAGGCTCGCCCGCGTAATCCCCAACTGCCCCAGCGCGATATCGTACCGCTCGCTCAGCGCCGTGCCGAACAGCAGGTTTCGCGCGAACGGCACGGTCAGCCAGCCATTGGCGGCGAGCTCGATTTCGAGCTGTCCGGGCGCCCAGCCGCAATAGCCCAGCGCGAACACCGCCTCGGCAGGCTGGTGCTTGAAGGCCATCGATTTGAGGATGTCGAGCGTCGCCGTGAGGCAGATTTTGTCGCTGACCTCGTAGGTGTTCTCTTGCATGTAATAGTCGGGCGAGTGCAGCACGAAGCCGCGCCCCCGCTGCACCGGTCCGCCGCGCAGCACCTCGCGGTCGCGCACAGTGGAGGGCAGGCGGATCAACTCATCCTTGCCGCTGATTCCGAGCTCTTCGAGGATGTCGGCGAAGCGCATGTCCTCGACCGGCTGGTTAACCACCAGCCCCATCGCGCCTTCTTCGCCGTGGCCCACGACATAGATGACCGTGTCGTGAAAACGCTCGTCGCCCATGCCGGGCATCGCCACCAGAAACTGCCCTCTGAGGGATTCCATGCTCGCCTCCGTCGCGCTTATTCTAGCGCACAGCAGCGTGGCGGCAATATGCCGGTCACGAAGGGCTGATCCGATGTGCCTTCATTGTTGACGATTTCCATTGTATCGGGACGCATGCTTCGCTCGCTCGTCATCATCGCTGTGACGCTCCTGACCGCTCCGGCCTTTGCCGGCGCGAGCCAATGGCAGGAGATCGCGCCGGGCGTGAAGGCCCGCCTCATTTCCTCCGACACCCTCGTCGATGGCATGAGCCTCGCTGGCCTCGAGCTCGACATGCCGCACAACACCAACACCTACTGGCGCATCCCCGGCGAGACCGGCATCCCCACCGAGTTCGACTTCACCGCCTCGAGCGGCCTGACTGAACCGACCGTCCACTGGCCGTACCCCGAGATCGACCGCAGCCGGGGCTACATGGACTATGCCTATTACGGGCCGGTCGTGCTGCCCATCGAGTTCGAAGCGGGCGAGGGCGCAGCCGTGCTCGACGTCGCCGTCACCCTCGGCGTCTGTTCGGACATCTGCGTGCCCGCCACGGCCAAGCTCACCCTGCCGCTCACCTTTGCCGCCCCCGACGCCGCCCAGTCGATCCGGCTCGATCAGGCAATGGCTGAGACGCCGATCCTCTGGGGCCAGCCCGGCCAGCCCTTCGGCAGCGTGGAAGCGGGGCTCGACGGCTCGCTCCACCTTCTCAGTCCCGACGCTTCGATCGACCCGGCCAGCATCATCGCCGATGTCGGCGATCCGTCCATCCTCTTTGAAACGCCGCAAAAAAGCCCGGATGGAGCCATATGGACCCTGAAACCCCTCGGGGGAGGGGTGCGGAAGGGGCTGGAGGGCAGTTCCGTTCAATTGACATTTGAGACGTCCAAGGGCCCCTATGCGGTCACCCATTTGATCGCGCCGAGCCAGCCGTAACCCGGCCGTCGGCCTCCAAGAACCAACGGAAATCGTACGCAATGATACAAGCCGGCGACAAGCTGCCGTCCGTTCCCGTCAAACTCGTCGATCTGAGCGGCGTGTCGGATGCCGATAGCGCCGAAATCCTGGGCCATGGCCGGGTCGTGCTGTTCGGCGTGCCGGGTGCCTTCACCCCGACCTGCGACACCAGCCATCTGCCGGGCTTCGTCAGCGCCGCTGACCGCATCAGGGCCGCTGGCGTCAGCCGCATCGTCTGCGCCACCGTCAACGATCATCACGTGGTCAAGCGCTGGGCCGAAGCCAGCGACGCGCTCGGCAAGATCGATTTCATCGCCGACGCGCATGCGCGGCTCGCCGAGGCCATGGGCCTCACCAAAGTTTCCGTCGATCTGGGCAAGCGCTTCGCTCGTTTTGCCATGATCTTGAAGGATGGTGTCGTCCAGCATCTGTTTGTGCAGGACGTCAAAGGCGTGACAGTCAGCGGCGCACCTGCCATTCTCCTGGCCCTGCAAGGGGAAGACGTCGCGTGAGGGGGAGTTCCGTTTTGATTTCGAGTGCGTTGCGTATCGTCGGCGCTGCATCGGCCGCCGCAATCCTGTCGGCCTGCTCGATGGGCGGCATCAGCCCCGCCCCCTCGGCCCAGAGCCAGGCGCTGCAGACCGCAGCCGTCAGTCCCGCCGAGCAGAGCCCGGCGATGCCCGCCATCGCCACCGAATGCCCGCCGATCAAGGTCCGCCCTGGGGCCGAGGCGCTGTTCTACTATGGCAACGGCCAGATCGGTAATGCGAGGGACCTGCGGTATCAGGCCGTCATCGACAAGCAGTCGCGCAATTGCGTCGTCTCCAACGGCCTCATCACCGTCAAGATGGGCGTCGTCGGCCGCTTCATGCTTGGGCCGTCCGGCAACCAGACCAGCGTCGAGCTGCCGCTGCGCTTCGCCGTCGAACGCGACGAGGCGCCGCTGTTCACCGAGAAATACTCGATCCCCGTGGCGCTCGCCGGCGGCGGCCAGGCGACCGACTTCGTCAAGGTCGTCGAGGGCGTCCAGATCCCCTATGTGGCTGGTGACAACATCACCATCTGGGTCGGCTTCGACAGCGGCAATAGCTGATAAGTCGGCAGCGCCGGTTGACTCCGGCGCGCCAAAACCATCACATGAATTCGACTGCGGGAGAGACCGGGCCACACCCCGGAGCCGAAGGCGCAACCGCCCCGGAAACGCTCAGGCAAACGGACCGCAGTCGGACTGAACTCTGGAAAGCAGGCGCCAGGGTGAGCCGCGAGAAGTTGCAGACTTCTCGGACCAGGCGAACCCCAGCAAACAGCCTCACCGAAGGAGCAACTCGCCCATAGGCGGCGAGGAAATCTCTCAGGTTAGCGGACAGAGGGGGCACGGCGCGTCACGCGAGTGGCGGGCATTCGTGCAATCGACCCCGGTGTGTCTATGTCAGAGCCTTCCGACGAACCCCTCAAGACCGTCGTTCTCAACGACGAGCACGTCAAGGCCAGCGGCCGCATGGTGCCGTTCTCGGGCTACTCGCTCCCGGTGCAGTATCCCGCCGGCATCATCGCCGAGCACACCTGGACAAGGACCAATGCCGGGCTCTTCGACGTCTCGCACATGAGCCAGTGTTTCGTC
>JBKJTB010000149.1:0-4666 GCA_046594305.1 Devosia sp.
CTGACGCTGCGCTCACTGACCAGCTCCGCGCCAGCCCCCGTCGCTCAACCCGGCCAAATCGGCCAAACCAACCGCCCGAGTCTCCTTCACGCTGGATAAAGGTTGGGGGCAACGTCAGACGACACGACTTGAGGATGCGCTGGCTCGTGCTACCCTCGCAGTTCGCTATGAGACTGCCGCCCAGCGCGTTCTGCTCGCCATGCGTGGGCTGCTTCAGGAACTGCGCTACAATCCAAACTGGCGCCTCCAGCCGCGAGTGCTGAATGGTTCAGAAGCTGGACAGTGGACAGACGGATTCGCTTCGGGCACCGGACAGCAGACGCCATCGTTGCTGGTTGCGGCCAAGACTAAGGATTTCAACTACGCGTGCAAGGCGCTGAAGCTGGACCGACATCGGGCGAGCGACGTGCTTCACGACATCAAGTTGTGGTGGCAAATCCCGAACGATGCAGATTGCACATTCGATACGAATACCGGCGACATTATCTTCGACGGCAGAGTTGTAGGAAATCTCAGGGGGTGAATCATGGAGCATCGCGAGACCGTCACGAAGATCAGCGTACGCATGTGGAGCCAAACGACCTCCCTAACGGCCGTCGGCACGCTGTTCGAGCATGTGCATATCCTCTACGAGAAGGGCGAGGTCATGATCGCTCCCACAGGCAAGCGACTTTCCACGGCGACGTCGAACTTCCTGTCGACAGGTGACGTGGCGATTACGAGCATCGAAGCTGTGGCCGGTGAAATCGCCAGCCGCGCACGGTGGCTCGAGGGCCAGCCCACGATCACCAGGTTGATCGATGACAACGAAATCGAGGTCGTGGTCTGGACGGCGATGTTCGGCGACGAGGGCACCGTCCTCATCGAGGACCTCGACATAGACCTCACCCTTTTTGGGCGTCGCATTGGCCTCGTCGTGGAGAACTACACGGACTTCAGCGTTGGCGGAAATCCGCGCAAGTTGGTGATTGAGTCGGCTAACAAGTGATGGTCGCCGATACGATCGCAATAGCCTTCGCCCCAACCGCATTTCGGGCTACTCGCACATCAACACCCTTGGCAACGGAAGTGCGCTGCGGAAGTATGAGAAATTCAAGGCGTGGGTCTTTCAGGCCTAGTCTTTCCGTCGCGAGGGGCAACGCAATAATGATACCGCCGTCTGCCAGTTACTTGTCGGACTACATCAGTGGCACGGCGGCTATCGAGCTGCTGGAGTGTATCGACGCTCTGTCCTGGCGCGATGATCTCAAGCGACGTGTGCAGCACTATGGCTATCGCTACGACTACAAGGCGCGGCGTGTCACGGCCGACAGCTATCTAGGGCCGCTACCCAACTGGCTGGGAGCGCTGGCCACGAGGCTGGCGAAGGAGGGCGTTTTCGAGGACGTGCCCGACCAAGTCATCGTGAACGAGTATCTACCGGGGCAGGGTATCGCTGCCCATGTCGACTGCGAGCCGTGCTTCGGTGACATCATCGCGTCACTGAGCCTGGGCTCGGGTTGTACAATGGAGTTCACCCCCCTGCGAATGCAGGAAGCGCTGAACCAGAGGCTGGAACCGGGGAGCCTCCTCGTCTTGAAGGGAGAGTCTCGGTTCGAGTGGAAGCATGGAATTCCGGCTCGGAAGTCGGACGAAGTGGGTGAGGCCTGGGTTCAACGTGCACGCCGTGTTTCCTTGACGTTCCGGAACGTCGTGCGGACTCAATGATAGCTGGTGATCTCACTGCGGAAGGCATCTTCGCTCCGCTTGTCGGCCAGATGGTGTGGCAGGTGAGGGCGGACGAGCATGGCTGCGTGATGATGGAGTTTGGCGCACCTCACCTCGATGTTCAGGAGCCAAGGCAAGGGGCCGCGAGTTCGAGCGCTAAGGTCGAACGGCTCCGGGCGCGACGCTCAGTTACGAGCCTCTATCCCTGGCAGGGCCCGGTCACCTGGTGCGACGCGGCCGGCCGGATCACGGTCGAGTCCGAAAAAGCGTAGCGAAACCAAGGCTGCGACAGCCTGTCACCAACCATTCATCTGACATTCAGCGGATCGTCCCTAAATGTGGCGGCATGACATTTTCTCGCACCATTTGGATCACGATGGCGGCGGCAGCGGTATTTGCGCTGACGCCCGTCATGCCTGCGTTTGCGCAGGGTGGGGCGCGAGCTGCGATGGACTGCCTGAGCGACCGGCAAATTCAGACCGCGATCGAAGGCGGGCAGATCCTCAGCTGGCCCAAGATCAAGCGATTGGCCGGGATTTCCGCCTATGAGGAAGTCTCGGACGTGCAAGTCTGCATGATCGAGGGCGTGCCCCACTACATCGTCAACGTCATCTCGCCAGGCGGCGAGGCGGCGAAAATCGCCCTCAATGCCGTAGATGGCACCGAAGAACTGTTGTAAAAATGTAGCCCGCCTCCGTTCAGGGAGCGGAGGCGTGTTACAAGTCCTTGGTTTGTCGCGCTTCCGAACCGGAAAACCGATGTACACTTTTCCTGGAAGCGCTCCCCGAGGGACCAAGCACATGCGCATTCTTGTTGTTGAAGACGACGCGAACCTGAACCGTCAGGTCAAGGAAGCCCTGACCGAGGGCGGCTACGCGGTGGATGTCGCCTTCGACGGCGAGGAAGGCCATTACCTTGGCGACACCGAGCCCTATGACGCGGTGGTGCTCGATATCGGGCTGCCGCAGATGGACGGGCTGTCGGTGCTCGAGGAGTGGCGGCGCGCCGGCAAATCGATGCCCGTGCTGCTGCTGACGGCGCGCGATCGCTGGAGCGACAAGGTGCAGGGCATCGATGCCGGCGCCGACGACTACCTCGCAAAGCCCTTCCATATGGAAGAACTGCTGGCGCGGCTGAGGGCCTTGGTCCGCCGGGCGGCGGGGCATGCGTCGAACGAAATTACGGCGGGCCCGGTGCGTCTCGACGTCAAGGCCGGCAAGGTCACGGTCGACGGCCAGGCGATCAAGCTCACCAGCCACGAATTGCGGCTCCTCAGCTACCTCATGCACCACAAGGGCAAGGTCGTGTCGCGCACCGAGCTGACCGAGCACCTCTATGATCAGGATTTCGACCGCGACAGCAATACGATCGAAGTGTTCGTCGGGCGCCTGCGCAAGAAGCTGCCCGAAGAGGTCATCCACACTGTCCGCGGACTGGGCTACCAGATCCTCGAGGAGTGACCGGTGAGAAAAGGCTCCATCGCCTTTTCGCTCTTCTGGCTTTCGGCTGCCTGGCTGATCCTCGCGCTGGTGGGAACGGCGTTCCTCCTTACCGATCTCTATTCGCGCGCGCTCGACAACAACCTCATCAGCCAGCTCCGCTTCAACATCGACACGCTGTCGAGCGCGATCCTCGATTCCACCGATCCGAACCTCGCCGATATCAGCGTGCAGGACCCGCGCTTCACCCGGGCCTCGACCGGCTGGTACTGGGTCATCCGCGATAGCGACAACCAGATCATCGCCAATTCGGGTTCGGCGGTCGGCATGCTGATGCCGCAGATCTCGGCGCCGTTCGACGCCGACAATTACCGCTCCGCCATCCTCGAGGACGAAGCCGGCAACCGCATCCGTGCCACCGAGCGGGCAACCACCAGCAATGGGCGGCCGCTGCACATTCTGGTCACCGGCAATCTCGACGCCATCCTCAAATCGGCCGAGGATTTCCGCGGCCAGACGCTGATCGTGCTGGGCGCTGTGGGCATCGCGCTGGCCGTCATGTCGGCCATCGTGGCGCGGCTGGCGCTCCGCCCGATCGGGCGGCTGGGCGCGGCGATCGAAAAGGTCCGCGAGGGCGAGGCCGAGAGCATCACCGGCAGCTATCCGCGGGAAATCGCGCCGCTGGCCGAAGAGGTCAACGAACTGCTGCGCTCCAATACGCAGATCATCGAGCGGGCGCGAAACGCCGTGGGCAACCTGGCGCATGGGCTGAAAACCCCGCTGGCGGTGATGCGCAACGAGGCCTCGGCGGCGGCCAAAGACAATCCGCTGGCCAAAGTCGTGTCGTCGGAATCCGACAAGATGACGCAACTGGTCACCACCTATCTTGACCGGGCGCGGATCGCCGCGCGGTCGGCGGTGGTGGGCAAGAAAGCCGACGCGACGATGGTGATGCTGCGCCTCGTCCGGGTGATGGAAAAGCTCAACAAAGACGTCACCATCGCCTTCAAGCGGCCGGATGCCTCGCTGCCCTGGTTCCGCGGCGACGAGGGCGATCTGGAGGAGATGGCGGGCAATCTGATCGACAATGCCTGCAAATGGAGCGGCGGGGTGGTGGCGGTGACCATGATGGCCGAGCGCACCCCGACGCAGGCGTTCCTGCTGATCCGGATCGAGGATGACGGTCCCGGGCTGACCGAGGAGGAGGCGCAGAAAGTGTTGCGCCGCGGCGTCCGTCTCGACGAAAAGACCCCCGGCAGCGGCCTTGGCCTCGACATCGTCAAGGAACTGGTTGACGTCTATGGCGGCAGCCTGCAATTGAGGCGCTCGGTTCTGGGCGGCGTGCTAGCCGAGCTCAAACTGCCTGCGGCAAAAGTGGGTGGTCTCGTCCGGAACTGACTTAACTCCGCCGCAGTTATGCGGCTCAGCTAAGCCATCAGTTTCGGGACCAGCATGAACACTCTCAGCCGCGCCTTACTCCTCCTCCCCGCCCTCGCTTTGACCGCCTGCGCGACCGCGCC
>JBKJTB010000206.1:0-6862 GCA_046594305.1 Devosia sp.
CTTTTCCTCGCTGTCGATGCGCCGGACGACCACACGGTCGTGCAGTGGACGGAAGGTCATAGCTGTTCCTTGAGGTCGGGCACCGGATGCGGCGCTGGCGGCTTGTAGCACTCAACCGGCGATACTGCTAATCCTGCTGTGCGGTGCGCCTACTTCGCCTCAAGCACGGATCCTGCTCACCTCCTAGTCGATTTGCCGTTCGCTGTCGCAGACCCGAGCGGCAGCACCTCCCGCGCGCAAGAACATCGCGATTGCCCCAAGGACAGACCGGTGCAGCGCTAGGTTCCCCCGCTCACAACGCTGGCAGGAACCAAAGCGACGATTGTGCACAGCGCTGCTAGGACCAGCCAAGCGATCACCCAGGCTCGGTTCTTCATCGCGCGCCCGTGGGAAGGAATTTGATCAGGGCCGACTCGAGACCAGCGATCGTCAGAGCAAGCGCCGTTGCTGACCGCCTCATCGCCTCAGACGTAAGGGGCGCAGCAGCAATCTCGACATGCGTCTCGGCGAGGATCGAACGAAGCTTCGCCAGTTCATCCTGGAGCGCTTTTAGCTTCAGCGGGAAGCGGATGACGTTGCCGATAAGAACTCCGTGACGATCAATACTACGCGCTGCCCCTCGGATCGGGAAGGAAAACAATCGAGGGCGACGACCGGCGCCGTAGCCGATGCCTTGTTGATCAGCGCTGTTCTGGATCGGCCACGACGTTCAGGAGAAGCAGTTCCAAGCTCGTGATGTTCACGCTGAGGGCCATTGCGGCCCGTCTCATCGCTCCCGACGCCAACGGCGCCGCTTCGATTTCTATGTGCATGAGACCGAGGGTCTCTCTGAGCTTCTCTAGCTCGCCTTCGAGCTTTTGCAGTAGTCGCGAGAACTGGACGGAATGGGTGATGGGCTATCCTCAGTGAAGCCTAGTGTCGTGCCGTCGCGCGCTAGGACGCGACCGCGAGGCTCAGCCAGTTCGATCGCGGCGTTGCCAGTCCTGGTTGATTTCGGGGGTCGGGAACAAGGGTGCGACCTTTGAGCTGGAAGCACCGAACGGTGAACGTGGTGGCCCATGTACTCGATCTCCTGGTGCTCTACTTGCCCGTGACCGGAGGTATCGCAAAGCCGACACCACTCTTCCAATAGACCTATGTACTGGCGACGCCAGCTCCCTGCGTGGCCACAACTTGAGGAGGATTTTGGTCTTCAATAGCGAGCTCACGATCATAGACCGCCGCGCAGCAAGAGGTCCCGCTGCAGCCAGCCGCGGATGAAACCGTGGCGGTCGCCGCTGGTGGGAAAATCGACGTCCGCCATCAGCCGTGTCGCGAACGATGCCGCCTGGTCGTTGGTCGCTCGCTCCTGCTTGGGCAGGTCTCGCCAGCGACGAATGCATTCTCTTTCCGCCTCGGTCTTCAGCATCATCACGCTCATGATCTCAGGCCCTCTTTCGCGGGATGTGGGACGAAACAGATAGGCCGGCTCGAACTGTTCGCCACGAGTCGATCCGGGTGGCGCCAACAAGAAGCGGGAGCTGACGCTCATCTCCATCCACAATTCGGCAATCAGCCGCCTCGAATTGAAGAGGGCGACCGCGCAGATTCATAAGGAACCTTCTTTACGGGCGCCGCAATCAGTCCCTCACGAATGGCGACTTTGCGAGCGGCCTTGCGGCCCCGCCTCACTGCCTCGGCGGCTAGGCGAACTCGCTTTTCGGAAGGCTTCTCATAGTAACTGCGGAGCTTCATCTCCCGGAAGACGTCTTCCCGCTGTAGCCGCTTCTTGAGGACCTTGAGGGCTTGATCCATATTGTTGTCGCGAACGAGAACCTGCAAACATTGTCCTAACGTGGGTGGTGGCCTCAACCACGAGGCCGTTTAGAGCGACTCTGGCGCTTGCCAGTAGCACGTGCGGCGACGACAATCGCCCATGCCGCGCGATTTGAGCTCACTCATGTATCGATGCCGCCGCGAGGTGCCCGCCGATGTCGCTGGGTCAGGTTGAGCGTCGTCGTAGAGCCCTAACACAGCTCTTCCGAAACTCGGGTCGGTGCGACCTGCTCCCAGCCGCTCGGTGCCTCAGGTGCGGTAGACTTGGACCCGCCCCCTTGATCCCTTTACTCGCGATTAACCGCAGCCCCTCAACATGGTGAACGAATGGTTACTCGGAGAAACACAGATGCCACTCACAGAGGCCGTCAGGCGCAAGGTTCTTCCTTCACCGACGCACCAGTACAGAGCAGGTGAACGGCTTAGTCTGACGGCCGTCTTCGGCGATGGAAGGAATGCTGCGAACTGCAATATCGTCTCGCTTATCCCGTTCGAGGGATACGGGTTGTTGCGATATCGGGTTCGCAGTGACAGTGAGGAGTTCGAGCGGATTGTGCCCGAGGGCGATCTCCACCGCTCCTAGCCAGCGACGCGTGTTGTCACCGGGTCCATAACCGGGCGACCCTCACTGCAAACGACCGCCTGGCCGACTTCCAACACTTCGGCGGTCCATCGGCGCACGAAGGTGGCCCCTTCTTCATCCCGGCTTCGGGCCTCGCCGCCCCTTGGACTTGCAAAATCTGGGACTGTCAGCCCAACGCGACCACCACGCTGAGACCGGACATCACGAGGGCGAGCGGAGCCATCACATTGCGCTCAGGTAAACTACGGGAGATGAGATTGGGGACTGCGCCTAGCAGAAGGAACCCAACGATGATCCAGATCCCAACGTGCGCTACCTGATCGGGCAACAGAGAAACGATACCGGCACGGTCGAGCACCAGCATCGCGAACACCGCGTAGAGAACCGTAGAGATCACGCTGCCGACGCGCAGCGTCGCCGGCAGCACTCGATCTTGCCCGCCCCAGGCAAAGTGCCCAAGCGGTATCCCAGCTGCCAAGAGCAACTGGAACACGCCGAGCCCAAACAGTAGGGCGCAAAGGGACATAGCCGCGAAGATCATCTTGCTGTCCGCCTCTAGCTACATAGGTCGTCGTTGGATTCGACGATTGCGGGCGTTGAAGACCTTACACCAACTGCCAGCAGGTAGACGACCATGGCGATCTCGGCGACCGCGCAGGGGATAACAACGAAGCCGTGGATCATCGTGCTGATGCCCGGGGCGAGGAAGGCGGCAAGCAGATCTACCAGGTAGCAAGCTGCTCCGAACATAAGCACCGCGCCAAGAGCCTTTGGAAACAGGCATGACTTGAAGACAAGGTAGCCGAGCGGCGCCAGCCAGAGACCAAAGAAGACCTGAGCGGTGAGGAGGCCGTAGTGCTGCATGTCGACCAAGAGCAACGCTAACGCCTCGACACCCTTCGGCCCGAAGGCAGTGAGGTAGGTCGGGTCGATTGCGACCTGCAGACCCTCGAACAGAAACACCGTATTGAGACTGGCGATCGCGGCTGCAACGGCGACCAATACGACCATCCCTCTCGCGACACTGCGATTAACGTGCCGAAGCAGCGCGTAGAGCGTGATCGCGAGCATCAGGAAGAACGCCTGGTTCAGGAGGTCGGCAACGACACCTGCGCGTACCAGTCCCGCGTTGAAGAGTAGGTTTTGAAACGTCGCTGCAGCGTCGCCAGCGGCATACATCTTGGGTTCGACGAAGCCTTCGGCAAACCCGCCGAAGACACCGACGAGCAGATATAGGACGCCGGCCAGCCGCGCCGTCGTCTTGCTGGGTTCGACAGTAGTGTTGGAGGCGAGTGACGAAGCGAGGTATTGCGTATCGAGCGAAAGAGCGGTGTCGGTCATGATGATCTCCCTGGAGCCAAGGCTCCGCTCCCACGACGAGGATTCGCGGTGGGCCGATGTCACTGAAGTCTGCGTGGCTAGAGGTGGGCTCGGGCGCTGGCGAGAACGTCGCGCACCGCGTCGATGACGACGCCGGGCTCTTCAAGATGTACGGCATGGCCGCTGTGCTCGGCGACGACAAGCCGTCCCTCGCTGCTCAATTTGGCGAGTGCCTGCTGTGCTCCAACCCAGCCAGGCAGCCCCACCATGCTCGCTTGAGCGGCGACGACGACCAGCGGGATCGAGCCGAGGTTTGTGGTCGCTAGTGTCGCGTCGTCCGTCGATCGCGCGAGGCCCTCCGCCGTCGTCTCCCCGACGGCCGCAGCCTGCGTCTGAAGGAGCGCCAGTTCGGTTGCGATAGCCGGCGACAGAAGAGGTTCTGCGACGAGGCTTGCCCCGAATAGACGCGCAATCCCGAAGCGGCGTGCCATCGAGTACATCGCGCCCTGACCCTTTAGGGCCGCTTCGAAGCCTTCCACGTCTACTTGCGAGGTTGCGGCATCAATCTGCTCGCTGCGTGCATCGACGAGCACCATGCCTACGACCTCGTTGGCGTGCGCGGACGCGAACAGGCGGATGTTCTTGCCCGCCAGCGAGTGGCCAACGAGAACGTAGGGGCCGGAGACTCCGGCGTTGCTGAGCAGGAGGTGAAGTTCCTCGGCGATATGCGCCGGCGAACGCGGTCCTGGTCCCCGATCGCTCCAACCCATGCCACACGGTCGTAGCTACAGACCTGAGTTGTGGGTGCGAGTTCGGATTGGACCAGTGTCCAGTCAAGCGAGGATCCGCCGAGGCCGGCGTCTAGCACCACGGTTGGGCTTCCCGTGCCGCTGCAATCGAGATGAAGCGAGTAACCCCCTATATCGACCAGAGGGCCAGCCGGAGGATATCGGGTGGCGTCGCCCGTCGCGGAGATGGCCTCGTAAGCGGCGCCACCGGCGGCGACGAGGGCGAGTAGTCCTACCATGCCACCAGCGATCGCACCGCCGCGGCGTAGCCAACGGCGCGCCCCTGCGGACATCCTAGGCGCCCGAGCAGGAGCGTCGCTGGAAGCGGACGATGCCTCCTGCGAGTGCCCCTCTAGTGCTGCGGCGGTGTGTGCATCGAGACCAGCAGTCCGAGGAGGTTCATCGAATGTGCGGCATAGCCGAGGCCTGCGAGCACGGCTGCAATGCCGGCAACGACCAGTGTAAGACGGAAAGGTCTGCTCAAGTGAAAGCTCCTGATTAGGTGGTGGCGAGCGCCTGTCGGACGACGAGTTGTGACGCCCGTAGTGCAGGCACGGTGCTTGCGACGAGGGAGATCGTGACGACCAGGCCAAGCCAAATGGCAGCGCCGGGCAGCGACACGAGGAAGGGCAATGGCATCCCGAACATCGAGGAACCGAGCCGACCTATGCCGTAGATCAATGGGAGCGCCGCGATCAGCGACACGACCCAGCTCAGCCCAGCGACAAAGAGCCCCTCGGCGACGATCATGCGGACGATGACGCTCGGCACAGCGCCGATCGCCTTCATGACACCGATCTCGCGGGTGCGCTCGACGACGGCGATGGTCATCATCGAGGCGAGGCCAAGCCCGCCGATAACAGCGAGCAGCACTGCGGCTGATACCAGCATGCTGACTGGCACCTCGACGTGCCCGACCAGGGCCTCATAGAGCGCCTCGATACCGAAGGCGCGCTCGACACCAATCGCAGCGTCTGCCAGTGAGCTTTCAAACCTCGCGGGTGCATCAGGCTGGCTGGTGAACTTTACCCGCAGCATCTGGCCCGCTTCTCCGCCGGCAATGCGGTCGAGTTCGGCCCGCGTGACGTAAGCACCGCTGCCGCCGATCTCACGGACGACGCCGACGATTGTGAACTGAGGTTGTTCCCCGCCGAGGGACAGCGTGAGGGTATCACCGACTTTCCGCGTCCCTCCGGCGTGGCTCTGCTGGGTGAGCACGACGGCGCCTGTATCACCGGGCGCAAGCCACCGCCCCTCAATGAGCGGATAGGTGACGAGCGAAATGTCCTCCGGCGCGCCGAAGAGGCTGAAAGCACCGTGACCGCGGTCCGGGTAGGTCCGCATCACATCGATGCCACCGCTACTGACAAAGCTCGCGGGTGCGATGCCCCAGATCTCGAATTGCTCAACAGCCCCGGTGGACCTCACCGCCGCAACGAGCTGGTCGTCAGCCACCGGATCGGCAAGGCGAACTTCTGTGTCATAGTGACGATCGGTCAACGCAGTCGCGGCCACTGCGCGCCATCCCTCGCGAACGCTGAGGGCGCTGACGAACAGGGCGCCACCGGTCGCGAGCAAGGCCATCGTGAGGATCAAGCGACCGCGTCGACGGAGCGTATTGCGAACGGCGAGGCGCAGGGCGACGCCATTGCCCACCAGCGCGGAAAGCAGTCGCACGATGGGACCGGAGCTCGGCCCCGCCGCTTGCCCGGAGGCCGAGAGCGCCTGGCTCACGGTGATGCGGTTGGCGCGAATGATCGACGGTAGCCCCGCGAGCGTCGGCATCAACAGGCTCGCCGCAATTACGACTGCATAGACCCAGAGCGGAATGGCACCGTTGGTGATCGTGAAGTTCATCGTGTCGCCCATCAGCGTTGCAAGTCCGATGGCAGCGGGCGTCGCAAGCGGGATGCTGATCAGGGCGGCCAGAGCGCCGAGCAGGGCAAGCGCGGCGACATACATGGTGCCGATCTGGGTGCTTCGTGCTCCGACGGCCTTCATGATGCCAATCTCGCGCGACTGTCGGGCAAGGCTTGCCGCGAGCACCGCGGCGACGAGGATTGCCGCGAGCACAAGCGAGAGCACGGCGAGGCTCAGGAACATTGCGAGGCTGATCGCGATCTGACCCTGATGCGGATGCTGTCCAATAGGAGGTGCCTTGATTTCGTGGACATCGGCACCATCTGCCCTGAGCGCCTGCGCAAGCTCGACGGTTTTGGCGTCCACCGCCGTCTGGTCGGGATCGCCTGCGACGAGTATACGGAGTTCCTCGAAGACCAGTGGCGCACCGAGTTGGGCGAACGTTTCCATGGTCATGTAGCCGTAGCCGGACTGCTCCTGCCACGCCGGCGCGAGC
>JBKJTB010000214.1:0-3294 GCA_046594305.1 Devosia sp.
TGCTCCTTCAATATCCCGATGATCTGCTCTTCGGTGAACCTGCTGCGCTTCATCTCTGGTCCTTTCTGGGGGCCAGAGCCTACTTCAAACTGGATTAAGCCCAGGGGGCAACGTCACACGCGATTGGCGGAGATGTGCGAGTACTTCGCCGGAGTACCGCAAAAGCGGCGAATTATCTTCGTTTTTGACCGCGATAACCCCAAGATCATTCCCAAAGTCACAGGAGAAAATGGCGTCTGGAAGAGGTGGAGCGAGAACGTATTTTCGCTTTCTATTCCGAAGCCTCAGCACCGAGCTAACTCCGAAAAGATATCAATTGAGTTCTATTACAGTGACGATGCACTTCGAACGGTTGACCCCGTTAGTGGTCGACGGCTCTGGTTCTCGAACGAGTTGCGGGCGGAGCGCAACCTGACCACTAATCAGTGGACTTACCATCCACTGGAAGCGCCCATTGAAGCCGATGAGCCTCGAAAGGCGATCTTCGACCAAGATGTAGCGAAGGTACAAGATGCCCAAGGCAATCAGGTTGCTCTCTCGAAAAGCGCCTTCATCGAGCTAATCTTGGACAACCAGGATCTAGTGGCTGCTATCGACAGAACGGCTTTCGCCGGGATTTTTGTACTGTTCGAAGAGATCGTTGGGCTCTGACCGGGGATCGGCTGGAGGCCAACCGATCCCTCTAACTCAGCTGCACCCCGTCGTCGTGCCGCAGTCCTCGCACACCATGCAATGCCCGCTGACCTTCATCCGCATGCTGTTGCAGTTGCTGCACTGATCGCCGGTGTAGCCCTTCATCTGGGCTTCCTGACGCAGCAGCTTGATATCCAGCGACGGCGGCGGTGAGGGGATCGGGTCCAGTTCGCCGGCGTTGAAGGCCGAGGGGGTGGGGTCGATCTTGAGGGCCGTCGTCGATATCAGGGCTGTAACGGTGTTCGACTGCATTGAGCCGACCGGGTTGAACTGCGCCGTCGGGACGTTGGAGACCAGCATGAGGTTCTGGTCCTTCACCTTGCCGCGCGTCATGCCGCGCGAGACCAGCGACTGCGCCGGGACCGGGGCAGGGGCGTGGCTGGCGCTGCGAGCGGAGCTTTCGGCTTCGCCTTTGCCGAGGCCCGTATTGGTCGAGGCGTCGGGGCTCACGTGGGCGAGGTCGTCGCGGTCGAGGTAGGAGACGGCGAGTTCGCGGAACACGTAGTCGAGGATCGACGTCGCGTTCTTGATGCGGTCGTTGCCCATCACCATGCCGGCGGGCTCGAAGCGGGTGAAGGTGAAGGCCTCCACATATTCGTCGAGTGGAACGCCGTATTGGAGGCCGAGGCTGATGGCGATGGCGAAGTTGTTCATCATGGCGCGGAAGGCGGCGCCTTCCTTGTGCATGTCGATGAAGATTTCGCCGAGCTGGCCGTCGTCATATTCGCCGGTGCGCAGATACACCTTATGGCCGCCCACGGTCGCCTTCTGGGTGTAGCCCTTGCGGCGCGAGGGGAGCTTGTCGCGGCTGTGGGCGTAGACGATCTTTTCGACGATCTTTTCGACGATTTGCGGCACGCGCTGCGCCTGGCTCGCGGCGAGCAGGGTTTCGACGGCGTCGTCGTCCTCGTCTTCTTCATCGGCGATGAGCGAGGAGTTGAGCGGCTGGCTGAGTTTTGAGCCGTCGCGGTAGAGGGCGTTGGCCTTGAGGGCCAGGCGCCAGGACAGCATGTAGGCGTTCTTGCAGTCCTCGACCGTCGCGTCGTTGGGCATGTTGATGGTTTTGCTGATGGCGCCCGAGATGAAGGGCTGCGCGGCGGCCATCATCAGGATGTGACTGTCGACGCTGAGGTAGCGCTTGCCGATCTTGCCGCACGGATTGGCGCAGTCGAACACCGGCAGGTGCTCGGCCTTCAAATGCGGCGCGCCCTCGAGGGTCATGGCGCCGCACACATGGATATTGGCGGCCTCGATGTCCTTCTTGCTGAAGCCGAGGTGGGCGAGCAGGTCGAAGTTCATGTCCGTGAGGTTTTCAGCCGAGACGCCGAGGGATTTGAGGAACTCGGCGCCCAGCGTCCACTGGTTGAAGATGAATTTTATGTCGAACGCAGCTTTGGTCGCGCCGTTGAGGGCGGCGATCTTGTCGTCGGTGAAGCCTTTGGTGCGCAGGGTCGCGGGGTTGATGCCGGGGGCTTGGTTGAGGTTGCCGTGGCCGACGGCGTAGGCCTCGAACACGGCGATCTGAGACTCTGAGTAGCCGAGGGTGCGCAGCGCCGGGGGCACGGCGTTGTTGATGATCTTGAAGTAGCCGCCACCGGCGAGCTTCTTGAACTTCACCAGCGCGAAATCGGGCTCGATGCCGGTGGTGTCGCAATCCATCACGAGGCCGATGGTGCCGGTGGGGGCGATCACCGAGACCTGGGCGTTGCGGTAGCCGTGCTGTTCGCCCAGCGCCAAGGCTTCGTCCCAGATGGTCTTCGCCCGCGCACTTAGTGCGTTGTCCTTAAGGGAAGGATGATCCAGCGGCACGGGGTTGATCGAGAGACCCTCGTAGCCCTCGGACTTGCCGTGGGCGGCGGTGCGGTGGTTGCGGATGACGCGGAGCATCGCCTGGGCGTTGCGCTCGTAGTCGCCGAAGGCGCCGAGTTCGCCGGCCATTTCGGCCGAGGTCTTGTAGCTGGTGCCGGTCATGACGGCCGTGATGGCGCCGGCGATGGCGCGGCCTTCGGCGCTGTCGTAGGGGATGCCCGAGGTCATCAGCAGGCCGCCGATGTTGGCGTAGCCGATGCCGAGGGTGCGGTAGATGAAGCTGCGCTCGGCGATGGCCTTGCTCGGGAACTGCGCCATCATCACCGAGATTTCGAGGACGACGGTCCAGAGCCGGCAGGTGTGCTCGAAGGCGGCGACGTCGAAGCTGCTGTCGGCGTTGCGGTAGGGCAGCAGGTTGACGGACGCGAGGTTGCACGCGGTGTCGTCGAGGAACATGTACTCGGAGCAGGGGTTGCTCGCGACGATCTCGCCGGCGGCCGGGCTGGTGTGCCACTCGTTAATGGTGGTGTGGAAATGGATGCCGGGATCGGCCGAGGCCCAGGCGGCATAGCCGATCGACTCCCACAGATCCTTGGCCTTGAGGGTCTTGACGGTCTGGCCGTTCTTGCGGGCCGTGAGGTTCCAGTCACCATCGGCCTCGACGGCGTCGAGGAAGCCATCGGTGACGCGCACGGTGTTGTTGGAGTTTTGACCGGCAACGGTGAGGTAGGCCTCGGAATCCCAGTCGGTGTCGTAAACAGGGAAATCGATCTCCTTGTAGCCCTGCCTGGC
>JBKJTB010000222.1:0-8758 GCA_046594305.1 Devosia sp.
CTTTTCCTCGCTGTCGATGCGCCGGACGACCACACGGTCGTGCAGTGGACGGAAGGTCATAGCTGTTCCTTGAGGTCGGGCACCGGATGCGGCGCTGGCGGCTTGTAGCACTCAACCAGTGAGAGTGCTAATCTGCCTGACCTGCTACTCTACTGGCAAACGTAGCCACCATCGACAAGATGGTAGCTGCCGGTGATGAAGGAGGCGCGATCCGACAGCAGGAAGCATGTCAGCGCCGATACCTCCTCGGGCCGGCCGAGACGCTGGATCGGGTGCAGACCGGCGATATATTTGAGGGTATTGGCGTCAAGGTTCTTTGATAGCAAGGGAGTGTCGATGAACCCGGGGCCGACGGCATTGATCCGCACGCCCTTGGTTGCGTACTCCATGGCTGCCACCTTGGTCATACCGACAAGCGCGTGCTTGGCTGAAGTGTACGCAACGGCACTGGCGAAACCGACGCTACCCAGGATCGATGCCATGTTAACGATGGCGCCACCGCCAGCTTTCAGCATGGCGGGGATTTGCGCGCGGAGACCATAGAAGACGCCGTTAAGGTTGACGTCGATGACGGTTTTCCACCCATCGAGCGGGTATTCGCCGGTCGGAGCGGAGGGGCCACCGATGCCGGCATTGTTGACCGCCAGATGCAGCGCTCCATAGGTTTTTTCGGCGAAGGCCACCAGCGCGGCGTTCTGTTCCGCGCTGGCGACATCGATCTCGAATCCCGCAGCGTCGCCGCCCGAGAGTTTCACCTCATTGACGACGCGCTCGATGCCGACCTTGTCGCGGTCCGCGACGACGACCTTACTGCCGCCTGTAGCGAGTTCCTTGACGACCGCCTCGCCGATACCCGAGGCACCGCCGGTCACGATCGCAACCCGTCCAGCAAATCCGTCCATGGTGGTTCTCCTATGAGTGTTGACGGACACTCTAGGTGTTCGCTCTTCGGCCATCTTGATCAGTATCAAGCCGCATGCCGCGCGCGACGAGCTTGTCGAGTTCCATCACCAGCATGACAGTGAGTGCGAGACCGACGAGGGACACCCAGACCAATGGCGGAACAGGCTTCACCTCGAGGAGTCCGTTGACGCCGGGGATAAAGGGCGCTGCGAACTGTAGCGACTGGGCGCAGATGACCGCTGCGACCAGCAACCAGTTGCGGGAAAGCGCGATGGCGAACGCGGATCGCGTCTCGGAGCGGGCGTTGAATACTTGGACGTTCTCGAACAGCACCATGAGGAACAGCAGAACGTTGCGCGCATCAGCCTCGGCCATGCCGCGGCCGATCGCCCAGGCGAAGATAACAAAGCAGACGATGCCGACAAAGGTGCCTGAGATCAGCACCTGCCGGATCATCACGTGGTCGAACAGCGACTCAGACGGACGGCGCGGCCGCTTGGCGAGGAGGCCCGACTCCGGGCGCTCGAGCGCGAGGGCGACATCCTGCCCGCCATTGGTCACGAGGTTGAGCCACAACAGCTGCACCGCCGTTAGCGGGAGCGGCAGGCCCGTACTCATGGCGAGGAGAAACAGGATCGCCTCGGCCAGTCCGGTACTCATCAGGAGGTAGATTACCTTTCTGATGTTGGCGTAGGCCGCCCGGCCCTCTTCGATACCGGCAACGATCGAAGCAAAATTGTCGTCGGTGAGAACAAGGTCTGCCGCCTCGCGTGCAGCGTCGGTCCCATCGCGGCCCATCGCTATGCCGATATCTGCCTGGAGCAGTGCAGGTGCATCGTTTACTCCGTCGCCGGTCATCGCCACGAAATGGCCGGCGGTACGCAAGGCGGTGACGATCGCGACCTTTTGCGACGGCTCGACCCGGGCGAAGACGTTGGCAGTGGCGAGCCGCGCCAGGGCCGCGGCATCGTCGCCGGCTAGGGCGATGTCCCTGCCCGTCACGACCTCGTCAGGGTGCTTGGCGATACCCAATTGCAGGGCGATGGCGAACGCAGTCGCAGCATGGTCGCCAGTGATCATCTTGACTGCGACGCCAGCGCGCTGACAGGCCGCAACCGCAGATACAACCCCGGGCCGCAATGGATCGACGAACCCGACAAGCCCTAACAGAGTGAGACCGTGCAGCTGTTCGTGAAGACCTTCGCCATTCGGTACGGCGGAGGGCTTTGACGCCACTGCCACGACACGGAAGCCGGCCGCAGCCATGTCGTCCGCCTCTGCCAACACGGCGGCAATGTCGATGTCCTCACAGAGAGGCAGCACGATTTCGGGGGCGCCCTTCACATGCAAGCGATGCTCGTCCTCCTGTAAATTGAGGCTCGCCGAAAGCTTACGCTCAGACGAGAAGGGCAGATCGAGGACGCGGGGCGCCAACTGGCGCAGTTCAGCGACAGGGATCGTTGCCTTGGCGGCCAACACCAGAAACGCGACATCGACCGCATCGCCATTGGCCGTGAGCCCTTCGGGTTCGAACTCGGCCTCATTGGTCAGAGAGCCTGAGCGACCAAGTTGCCTGATGTCGTGTCCCTGACCATCACGTTCTGCGCCGATCGCCGTAAAGGCGCCCTCCGTTGAGAGCCCCTCGCCGCCGATATCGATCGCACCATGCGCCGGAAGCCAAAGGCGCTTGGCGGTGAGCTGGTTCACGGTTAGCGTCCCGGTCTTGTCGGTCGCAATGACGGTGCACGCGCCAAGGCCTTCGACCGCCGGAAGCTGGCGCACAACAACGTTTCGCTTAGCCATGCGACGGGCCGCAATCGAAAGTGCGACGGTCACCGCGACCGGCAAACCTTCCGGGATCACCGAAATCGCCAGAGCGATGCCAACGAAGAGCGTCTCGCGCAGATCGGCACCGCCGGCCAGCCGCACGCCGATCACGAGTGCCACGATGACCAGCGTTGCAAGACCCAGCAGGTGTGTGAAGCGGCCAAGCCGTACGGTGATCGGCGGATCGGGCCGCGGCATGTCAAGTCCGGCGGCGAGTTGACCGAGCGAGGTCGAGCTGCCCGTGGCGACGACGAAGCCGGCCCCGCGGCCACGGCGGACCATGGTGCCAGCATAGGCGCAGTTGAACCGCTCGGCGAGAACCGTGTCACCAGCGAGCCCATCGTCAGCATTCTTGTCGGCCGGCATGGATTCGCCCGTCAGCGATGACTCGTCCACCTGTAGTTCCGAGCAATCGGTGAGACGCAGATCGGCCGGCACCCTGTCGCCCGCTTCGAGCAGCACCAAATCGCCGGGGATCAGTTCCCGTCCATCGAGGCGCAGCACCGTGCCATCGCGACGAACCCGCGCGGTGCTGCGCGTTGTGTCGCGTAACGCTGCGGTAGAGGTTTCCGCCCGAGCCTCCTGCCAGGAGCCGATCGCCGTGTTGACAGCAAGGACGAGAAAGACGAAGCCCGCGTCCCCAAGTTCGCCCATCACCACCGACACGCCCGCGGCAGCCAGCAGCAGGTAGATCAGTGGATTCTTAAGCTGGCCCAGAACGATACGGGCGATACCGCGGCGCTTCGGCTCCGGCAGGGAGTTTGGGCCGTACTCCTCACGACGTCGGTTCGCTTCCTGTTCATCGAGGCCCGACGGAAAGGTATGGAGGCGCTCCGCCACCGCCTGGGCGGAAAGGGCGTGCCAAGGCGCCGTGTCCTGCATGAACGGTCAGCCGCGCATGCGGTCGGCAGCCTGGAAGTATTTGCGGACCGCGGCCACGATCTGATTGTCGGTGGGGTGATCCATCGGTTCGATGCCCCATACCCGTCCTGCTAGCCTGGGTTCCTGCTCGGCCAGATAGCCGGCAAATTCGCTCCGGGCCGTGCCGGGTCCAACGATCAGAATGGCCTTGTAGGGCTGCAGCAGCCCGGCCACCTCCGCGAAGAATTTTGGATCTGCGCCTGCCTTGCCCAGACCGACATGGTCGGCCTTGCGATGGATGTGCGTCGGAGAAATCTTGTCCCGCACGATCGTTTCGTCGGCGTCAGTCTCGCCAACACGGAATATCTTGGCTTCGCGGTAATCGATCCAGACGCAGGCGTGAAAGTGGGTCATTGGTGTCCTCCGGAGCGGCTCGCCACGCGCCGCTGTCGGAAACGAGACTGCAGCATCCGGCTGGCCAGGTCGTTGAGCCAGATCAAGCCCGTTTCTACCGCAAGGCCCGCAGCGCATTGAGGATCACGGCGACATCGATCGCCTCCTGCAGCAGCGCACCCTGCACAGGCGGCAGATATCCGAGTGCCGCGACAACCATCGCTGCGGTCGAAAGAACAAGTCCCGCCCATACGCTCTGGAGGGCAATCCGCCTGGTCCGCTGCGCGATCTCGACGGCGCGCGCCAGTGGTGCAAGCTCGTCGACCAGGATCACCGCGTCGGCCGCCTCCGATGACGCTGCACTGCCGCGCGCACCCATCGCGACACCAACGTCTGCAGCAGCGAGCGCCGGCGCGTCGTTGACACCATCCCCGATCATCATGGTCGGTCCATGCCGACGCATCGCGCCGACCAGTGCCGCCTTCTTGCCAGGGTCGAGCTCGGACAACACTTCATCAACGCCGAGTGCCAGCCCAACGCGCTGCGCAGCGTTCGGCTCGTCGCCAGAGGCGAGGACGATCTTCTCGATGCCGCCACGGCGCAGGTCGGCCAGCACCCTCGACGCGTCATCGCGGATGGCGTCTTCGAGCAGGATGATTCCAGCGAGCACGCCATCGACAGCAACAGCGATCGTTACGCCCGGACGCCCGGCGGGCCCGTCGAACCCCGCCGAACTTTGCACGCGCGCCCGGACGAATTTGTCTCCGCCGACGACAACGGCGCGTCCATTTACCTGCCCCGCAATGCCAGCACCCGGTTCCTCGTCTACTTCGGACGGCACGGCGAGGTTCAGTCCCCGCGCCCGTGCCGCGTCGATGAGAGTTGCAGCCAGAACATGCTGCGACGCCTGATCGAGACTGGCGGCGAGGGTCAGGATTTCGTCGGCAGTAAAGCCGGAGGCAACCTCGATTGAGGCAACCCTTGCCATGCCATGTGTCAGCGTGCCAGTCTTGTCGATCAGCATCACACGCACGCGGCTGAGCGTTTCAAGTACGCCGCCATTCTTAATGAGCACGCCGGATCTCGCGGCGCGCGATAGGCCGGAAATGAGAGCCACAGGCACTGCGAGGATCAGCGGACAGGGCGTGGCAACCACAAGCACCGCAAGAGCCCGGATCGGATCGCCGGACAGCACCCATGCGGCACCGGCAAAGGCGAGGGTCACCGCGAGGAAGCCAATCGCGTAGCGGTCGGCGAGCCGGGTCATCGGCGACTTCGTCGCCTGGGCGCCCTCAACCAGCCGAACAATACCCGCATACGTGCTCTCGGCCGCGGGTCGGCTGACGATCATCTCGAATGCTGCAGCGATCGACGTCGAGCCGCTCAGCATCTCTGCGCCGTCGGAGAACGACTTGGGCAGCGACTCTCCCGTCAAGGCAGACATGTCGAGAGTGGCTGCAAAACCCGACGCCACATGCCCATCGACGGGAAGCACCTCGCCCTGCCGGATCAGGACGACATCGCCGGGCAGGAGTTCGCCGATGGGGATCTCCTCGAGCCCCACCGCGCCCTTGCGCACCGCCGTTCGCGCGACACGACCGAGCAACGCGGTCATCTCGCGGCGGGCGCGGCCTTCCGCGAATTTCTCGAGCAGTTGGCCGCCGGCATACATCAGAGCCACAACATTGGCCGCCAGCGGTTCACCGAACGTCAGGGCCGCGGACATGGAGAGCGCGGCGACGATATCGAGACCGAAATTGCCGCGGCCAAGGGCAGCAACAATCTCGGCGAACAGCGCGGCCAGGACCGGCAATGTCGCGACGAACCAGACTATTTTGCTCACGTCAGGCAGGCCGACCCATAAGCAGACGGTCCCGATCGCGAGGCCGCCAAGGGCGAGGGCGACAAGGCCACTCTCGCGGGAGACGAGCCCGGCCAAGGTCCGGAGGCGGCGATCTGCGGGAGAGGTAAACGTGTCAGTCATTTGCCCGTACTCTGCTCATCTTCGAGCGTTGCCTTGACCACGATCAAAGCCGATGGGCTCGGCCAGGCTCATAGGCCGGCGACACAACAGGTGCCCCAATGACCACTCGCAATCTCGACGCAACGCTCAATCCTGCATCGGTCGCGTTGATCGGCGCCTCGCCGCGCCTCGGCTCCGTAGGCCGGGTAGTGCTCGACAATGTGCTGGCCGGCGGGTTCGCGGGGAAGGTCTTCCCGGTAAACACGAAATACGACGAACTTGCAGGAATGCGGTGCTATCGGCGCGTTGCCGATCTGCCGGAGGCTCCGGACCTTGCCATCATCATGACGCCGCCAGGCACTGTCCCCCTGTTGATCGGCGAGCTCGCCGCGCGGGGTACGAAAGCGGCGGTCGTCATCACCGCGGGTGTCGGAACAACCGACGGGCTTCGCCAGGCCATGCTCGATGCGGCCACACCTCATCTTTTGCGCATCATCGGCCCCAATACCATCGGCCTCATCGCGCCGCACGCCAAACTCAATGCCAGCTTCGTCCACATCGCGCCGGCCGCCGGCCGGCTCGGGCTGATTTCGCAATCGGGCGCAATCGTCTCGTCAGTTGTCGACTGGGCGGTCGCGGAGGGGATTGGCTTTTCGCAAATCTACTCGCTGGGCGACATGGCCGATGTCGATGTCGGCGACTGCCTGAATATCCTGGCCGCGGACGAGCACACGAGCGCCATTCTGATGTATCTCGAGTCGATACCGGCAGCCCGCAAGTTCATGTCCGCCGCTCGCGCCGCCGCCCGGATAAAGCCGGTGATCGTGGTGAAGCCGGGGCGTCATGAAGCCGCGGCCAAGGCGGCTGCCACTCACACTGGAGCCCTCGCGGGCGCCGACCGCGTGGTCGACGCCGCGCTGCGACGAGCCGGCATCATCCGGGTGAACGATCTCGACGATCTCTTCAACGCCGCAGAGATTACAGCGAGATACGCCCCACTTTCGCGGGCGCGTGTCGCGATCGTCACCAATGGCGGTGGGGCGGGTGTTCTCGCTGTAGATCAACTGCTCGATCTCGACTGTGCGCTTGCAACGCTCTCGCCGCAGACCATGGCGGCGCTCGACGCGGCGCTGCCGTCAACTTGGTCGCACAGCAATCCTGTCGATATCATCGGCGACGCCCCGCCCGAGCGCTACCGGGCCGCGATCGAGGCGGTGGCCGGCGATCCCGGCGTTGACGCAATCCTCGTCATGAACTGCCCGACCGCCCTCGCCAACCCGCTCGACGCCGCCGCGGGCGTGGCGCTGCTCGCCGACCGTGGACTGGTCGGCGGCAAACCCCTCCTCGCGTGCTGGCTCGGCAAGCACGCAGCTGCGCCCGCCCGCGTTGCCCTGCAGAAGACCGGGATCGGAAGCTTCGACACTCCGGCGCAGGCGGCCGAAGCTGTCGCCCTTCTGACGCGATGGTCGGAGTTGCGATCGCAACTCGAGCGTGTGCCGCCGCGTCACGCCAGTTCGTCACCCGATCGGGCCGCCGCCGACACTATCCTCAAGATGGTGGCAGCGGAGGGCCGCAGCATCCTCACCGAAGTGGAGGGCAAGACGGTTCTCAAAGCCTACGGCGTGCCGGTGCCCAAAACGGTCTTTGCGAGCACCGCCGAGGAGGTCGAGACGGCAGCCCGGCAGATGCTCGCCGCCTCGCCGGCGGTGGTCGTCAAGATGCTGTCCAAGACCGTCTCGCACAAGTCCGACATCGGCGGGGTCGTTCTCAATCTTGCCGATCCAAGCGCGGCAAGAGCGGCAGCGGAGGCAATCGGCAAGCGCTTCGGTGCGGCGTTCCCCGGCACACCGCTCGATGGCTTCACGGTACAGCCGATGGTTCGTCGACCACACGCTGAGGAATTGATCGCCGGCCTCAGTACTGACATGACGTTTGGCCCGGTCATCGTCTTCGGCGCCGGTGGCACTGCCGTCGAGGTTGTGGATGATACCGCGACGGGGCTAGTGCCACTCGATGACGTCCTCGCGGGCGATCTTGTCGATCGCACGCGGGTGAGCCGGCTGCTGGCCGGCTACCGCGACCGCTTGCCCGCCGATCGCTCCGCGATCATCCAGACTTTGCGCGCGCTGTCACAGATTGCCGTCGAATGCCCAATGGTTCGGTCCATCGACATCAATCCACTGCTGGCGGATTCGGACGGCGTCATAGCGCTTGATGCGCGGATTGAAATCGATCCGTTGCGGCTGGCGACCAATCCGCCGAATCCGGATCTTGCCATCCGTCCCTATCCATCTGCCTGGGTCTCCAAGGCGAACGTCGCCGGATTGGAACTGATGTTGCGGCCGATCCAGCCGGAGGATGCGGACCTCTATCCGCGCTACCTCGAACGCATGGATCCCGAGGATCTGCGCATGCGCTTCCTCGTCCCGGTCCGTACGCTGTCGCACGACATCCTCATCCGGCTGACGCAGCTCGATTACGACCGCGACATCGCCTTCGTCGCACTCGACAGCACGTCGGGCGACCTTGCTGGCATTGCGCGCTACTCGGCGCAGCCCGACCGCGAGACGGCCGAATTCGGTATTCTGATCCGCAGCGACCTCAAGGGCCGCGGTATCGGCAGCGCCCTTATGGGCCGGCTCATCGACTACGCGAATGCCGAGGGCATCGGCGAACTCTATGGCCTGGTTCTGCACGAAAACGACGCCATGTTCGACTTCTGCCGGAAGCTCGGCTTCACATTCACCGAACTGCCGGACGACCCGACGATGAGGCGCGCCGGCTTGATCGTGAGGTCGGTCGAGAAGACCG
>JBKJTB010000036.1:0-3970 GCA_046594305.1 Devosia sp.
GTCGACGCGAACGATGCGGTGGAACAAGCGGGTGGGGGACGGTTCGCGCCTCCCCTGGGCCGTGCGGTGGCGCACTGGGTGAATGCCCAGCCCGATCGCGCACGTGATCCTGAAATCCCGCGCCCCGAGGCGAGTGCGTCTCTATACCAATTACACATCGAGGCGTACGCGCCTCGGGGCTCCGTCCACTAACCAGCCAGGCGATCGCCAGAGCTGATCCGGGCAACCGGACAATTCCGCTCGCCCGCCTTACGGCCTACCCGCAGGATAGACGCCCAGCACATGGAAATGATCGGTGAAGAACCCCAGCTCTTCGAACGCCAGTTGCACGTTCCGGTCATCCGGATGACCTTCGATATCGGCGTAGAACTGCGTTGCAGTGAACGAGCCGTCGAGCATGTAGGATTCGAGCTTGGTCATGTTGACGCTGTTGGTGGCAAAGCCGCCCATGGCCTTGTAGAGCGCCGCCGGCACGTTGCGCACGCGGAAGACAAACGTCGTCTTGACCGTGCCCTTGCCCGCCTTGGGAGGCTCGGGGGTTTTCGAAATCACGAGGAAGCGCGTTGTGTTGTGCGCCGCGTCCTCGATCCCCTCGGCGAGGATATCGAGGCCATACACCTGAGCCGCGTAGCGCGAAGCGATTGCCGCCACCGACTTGTCGCCGCGCTCGGCGATTTCGCGGGCGCTGCCGGCGGTGTCGATGCCGTTGATGGTCTTGAGCTTGTGCTTGCGGATGAATTTTCGGCACTGGCCAAGCGCCACCGAGAGCGACTGCACGGACTTGACGTCCTTGAGCGTCGAGCCTTTGACGCCCAGCAGGTTCATCTCGATGCGGAGGAAGTGCTCGCCGGTGATGAACAGGCCACTTTCGGGCAGCAGATGGTAGATGTCGGTGATCCGCCCATAGAGCGAGTTCTCGACCGGCACGACGCCATAATCGGCCTTGCCCTGCTGCACGGCAGCGATGGTGTCCTCGAACGTCACGCAGGGCACGGCATCGCCCCGGGGGAACAGCGCATGCGCCGCCGCGTGGGAAAAGGCGCCGGGTTCGCCCTGGAACGCGATCTGCTTGGCCATCATCTGCCCCTGTTCAAGACGGCCGCGTCTATGAACCTCCGTCCGGCCCCAAGTCAACCAAACCCCCGGCAATCCTCCGCATTTGGGCCGCAAGGACAATTGTCGCAGGGGGCCGAAGCCCGTTGCGGCAGGGGCGGCGGCAGACTATCTTCGCGCCGCTTTGGACTGGGGCTCGGATTGCTGGAACACCGGCGATTGCGGCCATGTTGACCCTCGTCTATATGCGAGGCGGAGAAGGCTGAGAGACCGCAATGGATTCGTTTGAACTCAACAAGATCATTGGCGCCATTCTGGGCACGCTGCTGTTTGTGATGGGCGTCGGCTTTCTGGCCGAAGCGATCTATCACCCGGCCGCTGCCGGACCCGGCTATGCCCTGCCGGTGCCTGAAGGCGGGGGAGGCGACAATGGCGGCGGCGAAGTCGTCGCGGTCGTTTCGATCGGCACGCTCCTCGCCTCGGCCGACGCGACGCAGGGCGCCGAGCAGGCCAAGAAGTGCGGCGCCTGCCATGATCTGAGCGCAGCCAACACCAACAAGACCGGCCCGGGCCTCTATGATGTCGTCGAACGCGTCATCGGCAGCCATCCCGGCTTTGCCTATTCCGATGTGCTCACCGGCCACCATACGAACGGCGACACCTGGACCTACGACAATCTCAACCACTTCCTGACCTCGCCCAAGGCCTTCGCGCCGGGCACCAAGATGACCTTTGCGGGCGTCAAGAACGATCAGGAACGCGCCAATATCATCGCCTTCCTCTCGACGCTGTCGGCTTCGCCCAAGCCGTTCCCGGCGCCGGAAGATGCCGCGCCGGCCGAGCCGTCGAGCGAGCCCGCGGCGTCGAGCGAAGCGCCTGCCGCGTCCAGCGAAGCTCCGGCTGCCTCGAGCGAAGCTCCGGCTGCGTCCAGCGAACCGGCCGTTTCGTCCGAGGCGTCCTCGGCCGCCCAGTAAGGCAGAATGCCTGGTCTCATTTGGAGCCGCGTCCACCCGACGCGGCTCTTTCTTTTGGAGGCAAGATGACGACGCTGCTGCTCCACCTCTCCGATGTCGACGAAGCCGGCTGGGCCCGCCGCTACGCCGCCGCCCTGCCCGGCGTCACTGTCATCCGGCAGACCGAGAACTTCGATCCGGCGGCGGTCGACTACATCTTCGTGTGGAAGCCCAAGCCGAACGCCTTCGACGGCCTCAGCACGCTCAAGGCGGTGCTCTCGCTCGGCGCCGGGGTCGATGCGCTGCTCAAGCACCCGAGCCTGCCGCAGGCGCCCATCGTCCGCTTCGTCGATGCGGATCTGACGCAGCGGATGAGCGACTACGTCGTGGCGCAGGTCACCATGCACAAGCGGCTCTTCACGCGCTTCAAGCGCGACCAGGCGGCGCGGCGCTGGACCCAGATCTATCCGCCGGCGGCCACCGAGACCAATGTCGGCGTGATGGGCCTCGGCGAACTGGGCACCGATGCGGCGCTGAAGCTCAAAGCGGTGGGCTTCAACGTGCTCGGCTGGAGCCGTTCACCCAAGGCGATCGAGGGGATCGAGACCTTCTCCGGCGATCAGCTCGACGTCTTCCTCGGCCGCGCCGATATCCTCGTCTGCCTGCTGCCGCTGACGCCCGAGACCACCGGCATCCTCAACTACGACCTGTTCAAGAAGCTTCGCCGCCAGCTCGATGGCGGTCCCGTGATCGTCAACGCCGCACGCGGCGGCCACCAGATCGAGGTCGACATCGTCAAGGCGCTGACGGACGGTACGCTGGGCGCCGCCAGCCTCGATGTGTTCCAGACCGAACCGCTGCCATCAGACAGCCCGCTCTGGACGCTGGACAATTGCTACGTCACCCCGCACATCGCAGCGATCAGCAATATGGATGCCGGCGTGCGCTATTTCAGCCAGATCATCCTCGACCATGAGGCCGGCCAGCCGCTGCCCAACGTCGTCGACCGCGGGCGCGGCTATTGAATCAGAGTTCCAGTTCCCAGAACTCGCTGACCAGGTCCTTGCCAAAACTGCGGTGCGGCTCCGGCGAGCCGACCATCTTGAACCCCGCCGCCGCATAGATCTTCCGCGCCGAATTGAGGTTCTCCTGCGTCCACAGCTTCACCCGCCGATAGCCGTGCTCCCGTGCGAAGGCGACCACCTGCCTGACCAGCAGCGTCCCAATCCCAAGGCCCCGCGCCTCCGGCTCGACATAGAGCATGCGCAATTGCGCCGTCTCTGCACTCCGCTCATAGGGAATGACAAACACCGAGCCCAAAATCTTGCCGTTGCGCTCCGCCACCCACAGATTCTTGGCAGGGTCCGGCGGCAGCTCGTGGAACTGCTGGTAGATGCCTGCCGCCAGGGCTTCGAACCCGCCATCCCAGCCGAACTGCTGGTTGTAGAGCAGCCCGTTGCGCTGGACGAGAAAACCGAGATCGCCGACGCGCGGCCCCCGCAGCACGATCGGCCCGGACGGCGGCAGTTCATCGCCGAGGACGCGCTGGATGGTCTTCATCGCGGCAACAAGGGCCGACAGTTCCGCTTCAGGCACTGCCGCGACCACGGCGGCGACCGCCTGACTGTTCAGTTCGTGCAGATTCTCCACGGCCTCGTCGCCATCATTCGTCAGCGCGATGGTGGTGCTTCGCTTGTCGCCAATTCGCGGGGAGGACGCGGCGAGCCCCTCGCCGAGAAGCTTCATCAGGATGCGGCTCACATAGGCCGGGTCGATCTTCAGCGCCACGGCCAGCTCGCGACCCGTGGTGTAGCCGCGCTGCGCAATCTCGTAGAGCACCCTGCCCTCGGCCAGGCTAAAGTCACTGCGCGCGATGTGCTCGTTCAGGAGCCCCAACTGGCGAGTGTAGAAGCGGTTGAAGGCCCGGATGTCGACGATATGGCTATCACTCATGATAAGTGACA
>JBKJTB010000128.1:0-11642 GCA_046594305.1 Devosia sp.
GCGCCGGTGCTGGCGCGGCTGGTGCGGGCGAAGATCGAAGCGCTGCTGTCGCCGGACCTCGGCCGTGTGGCGCGGCTGGCCGGCTCGCTGCGCGAGCGGGTGGCAGGCGCGCTCGGCAAGGTGCAGGCCAAGCGGTTCTATGAGGATCTGGTCACCGGCGTCGGCGAGCCCGAAGCGCTGCTCGCGGCCCATGCCGCGGACGCGACCGGCGAGGTCTGGCTGATCGGGGCGGGGCCCGGGGCCGAGGATCTGCTGACGTTGCGGGCGCAGCGGCTGCTGCAGGCGGCGGATGTCATCGTCCACGATCAGCTGGTGCCCGACGCCGTCATCGAGATGGGTCGGCGGGACGCCGAGCGGATCTCGGTCGGCAAGAAGAAGGGTCACCACTCGTTCACCCAGGCGCAGATCAATGCGCTGCTGATCCGGCTGGCCGGGCAGGGCAAGCGCGTGGCGCGGCTCAAGGCGGGCGACCCAATGGTGTTCGGGCGCGCCGGCGAAGAGCTCGCAGCACTGCGCAAGGCCGGCATCGGCTACCAGATCGTCCCCGGCATCAGCGCGGCAATGGCCGCGGCGGCCGATTCGGCGACGCCGGTGACGCTGCGCAACGTCTCGCCAGGGTTCCTCTTTGCAACGGCGCATGGTGCGCAGAGCGAAGAACTCGACCATTGGGCATCGCTCGCCGCGTCGGGGCTGACGCTCGGGCTCTATATGGGCAAGTCGATCGCGGCGGCGACGGCCAGCAAGTTGATGCAGCGCGGCATGAACCCTTCGTTACCCATCGGCATCGTCGTCAATGCCGGACGCAAGGATCGTTCACTGTATCGCGGTAGCCTCGGCGATCTGGCTGCGGGCGATCTCGCGATGGAGGACGGTCCGGCGATCATCTTCGTGGGCGAAGCGGTAGCCTATGGCGACTGGACCGCTGCCGCCGAGATCGCGGTCAAACAACTGAGGATAGCGTGATGGAAATCCTCACGGGCAATGAAGTGATGAGCGGCGCGACGGTCTATCTCGACCGCGACGGCCAATGGGTCGAAGAGCTGCAAAAGGCGCGCGTCTTCCTTAAGGAAGAAGTCGAGGACCGCGACGCGGCGATTGCCGCGACCAAGAAGACCATGCGGATCAATTCACTCGAGATCGAAACGGTGACGCTGCGTGATGGGGCGATCAGCCCCGACCGCATCCGCGAGCGTATCCGCGCCGAGGGGCCGACGGCTCCGCGGATGGATCGCCAGCACCTCGATAAGGACGGCCATGTATCGATATGACGAATTCGACGCGGCGTTCGTCAAAGAACGCACTGCGCAGTTCCGGGATCAGGTGAACCGCCGGCTCGCCGGCGAGATCAACGAGGACCAGTTCCGGCCGCTCAGGCTGATGAACGGCCTCTATCTGCAACTGCATGCCTACATGTTCCGGATCGCCATTCCATATGGCACGCTGCGGTCGAAGCAGTTGCGCAAACTTGCCTTCCTCGCCCGGACCTACGATCGCGGCTACGGGCACTTTACGACGCGCACCAACATCCAGTTCAACTGGCCGAAGCTGCGCGACATTCCGGACATGATGGAGCATCTCAACGAAGTCGAGATGCACGCCATCCAGACCTCGGGCAACTGCATCCGCAACATCTCGACGGACCAGTTCGCGGGCGCGGCGGCCGACGAGATCATCGATCCGCGGCCGATCGCGGAAATCCTGCGTCAGTGGTCGAGCCTCCATCCCGAATTCTCGTACCTGCCGCGCAAATTCAAGATTGCAATGACCGCGGCGCCGTCGGATCGGGCGGCGATCAAGTTCCATGACATCGGCCTCAAGGCGGTGACGAACGAAGCTGGCGAGATCGGTTGGGAAGTCTGGGTGGGTGGCGGTCTCGGCCGCACGCCGATGATCGCCAAGCTGATCCGCGCCTACGTGTCGCACGCTGATCTCCTCGCCTATTGCGAGGCGATCGTGCGCGTCTACAACCGCTACGGCCGCCGCGACAACAAGTTCAAGGCCCGCATCAAGATCCTCGTGCACGAGACCGGCATCGACAAAATCCGCGAGGAAGTCGAAGCCGAATTTGCCGAGACCAGGGGCGGCGCGCTGACGCTGCCGCAGGCCGAACTCGACCGGATCACCGCCTATTTCGCTGCGCCTGATTTCGAGCGCGCCAACACAACCCATATCGATCTGGTGCGCGAGAAGGAGGCCGACCCCGCCTATGGCGAGTGGCTCGATCGCAACCTCCATTCGCACCGGCAGCCCGGCTACGTCTCGGTGACGGTGTCGCTGAAGCCGATCGGCGGCGCGCCGGGCGATGCCACGGCCGACCAGATGGACGCGGTGGCCAACCTCGCCGAGAACTATTCGTTCGACGAGCTGCGCGTCACGCATGAGCAGAACCTCGTTCTGCCGCATGTGCGGATCAGCGATCTGCGCGAGGTCTATGATACGCTGCTGGAGTACGGGCTTGCCACCGGCAATGCCGGGCTCATCACCGACACGATCACGTGCCCTGGGCTCGATTTCTGCGCGCTGGCCAATGCCCGCTCGATCCCGCTGGCGCAGGAGCTGTCGCGCAAGTTCCAGGACCCGGCGCGGCAGCGGGAAATCGGCGATCTCAAGATCAAGATTTCGGGCTGCATCAATGCCTGCGGCCACCATCACGTCGGCCACATCGGAATTCTGGGCGTCGAGAAGAAGGGCACCGAACTCTACCAGATCAGCGTCGGCGGCGACGGCACGGAGAAGGCTGCGATCGGCGACATTCTCGGACACGGTTTTGTGGCCGAGGACGTGCCTGACGCTATCGAGCGGCTGGTCGACACGTACATTGCGCGGCGCGAGAGCGCCGACGAGCCGTTTATCGCGGCCTATCGCCGGATCGGCGAAGCGCCGTTCAAGGAGGCGCTGTATGGCGCTCAATAGTCTCGCCTTCGCTGCCCCCAAGCCGGACAAGCTCCGCTCGCTCGGGATCATGGCGCTCAATGGCATGTTCGACGAGATGGATGGCGTCAGCGTCCTGCGCCAGGCCGTCACCGATCTGCTGCACGAAGATCTCGCGATCGTTTCATCGTTCGGTGCGGACTCGTCGGTGCTGCTGCACATGGTGGCGCAGGTCGACCCGACGCTGCCGGTCTACTTCCTCGAGACGGGCAAGCATTTTCCCGAGACGCTCGACTACGTGCGCACGCTTGAACAGCACCTTGGCCTCACCAATGTGCGCTGGCTGCGGCCCGAACCCAAGGATATCGCCCGGTTCGACCCGGATGGCGACCTTTGGGAGACTGACCCCGATTCGTGCTGCCATATCCGCAAGACCGAGCCACTCGACGCCGAGATTGCGCAGTATGGCGGCTGGGTGACCGGGCGGAAGCGCTATCAGACGGCGGAGCGCGGCGTGCTGCCGCATTTCGAGCTGACCAGCGACGACCGCATCAAGGTCAACCCGCTGGCCTATTTCGCCGATGCCGACGTCAATGCCTATAAGACGAAGCATGGATTGCCCGAGCATCCGCTGTTCGCTAAGGGCTACAAGTCGATCGGCTGTGCTCCGTGCACGACCATCGTCGCCGAGGGTGAAGACCCGCGCGCCGGTCGCTGGCGCGGACTCAACAAGAAAGAGTGCGGCATCCATTTCGACTTCAACGGAGCGATCGCAAAACCGGTGGCGGCGATGGAAAAGAATCTGTTCAAGGACGGCGCCTTCATCGCTGATCCGTTCCGTGCCTGGGCCGAGGGCGATGACCCGGCGACGGTGCGCTACACGCATATCCCGGCAAAACTGTTCCTCGAGAACCGTGCGGCAGTGCTGAGCAATCCGCACCCCAATGGGCTGCTGATCGCGCCGGCCGATAAGGTCGAGATTCTCGCCGCCGATCTTGGCCGCTTTGCTTCGGTCGCGATTTCTTTCCCGGCGTTCGGTGATGGACGCGGCTATACGAGCGCGCGGCTGCTGGTCGAGCGCTACAAATATGAGGGTGAACTCAGAGCCGTTGGCGACGTGCTGATGGACCAGTTCACGCTGATGCGCCGCTGCGGCATCAACGCCTTCGTGGTGACCCACCCGGCGACGCGCAAAGCGCTCGAGACCGGGCATCTCACCACCGTGAACCTGTTCTACCAGCCGATCGGCGTCACCGAGGTGCCGGTGGGCACGCGGCCGTTTTTGCGCCGCGCGGCGGAAACCGAGACCGAGACCGCATAGCGCCCGACCTCCGCAGTGCCGTCCCTGCGAGAGCAGGGATCCATCCTGAGCCTGCGCCGTGGAGAGTTGGGTCCCTGCCTTCGCAGGGAAGACACCTGGGATAGAGGCGGCGCCGAGGGCATCACCGCCAAGTAAGTTGGAAGATTGAATGTCGAACGTGATCGAAACGGATGTGGTTATCATTGGCGCGGGGCCGGTCGGGCTGTTCGCGGTGTTCGAGCTTGGGCTGCTCGATATCAAATGCCATCTGATCGACATTCTCGACCGGGCGGGCGGGCAGTGCGCCGAACTCTATCCGGAAAAGCCGATCTACGATATTCCGGGCTTCCCGATCGTGACAGGGCAGGGGCTGGTCGACAATCTGCTGCAGCAGATCGCGCCCTTTGGTCCCCAGTTCCACTTTTCGCGCATCGTCAATTCGCTGACCAAGGAAGAAGACGGCCGGTTCCGGCTGGTGACCGACACGGACGAAGTGTTCCTCTGCAAGGTCGTGGTCGTTGCGGCAGGCGGCGGTTCCTTCCAGCCGAAGCGCCCGCCGGTCGAGGGCATCGAGGCCTACGAAAGTAAATCGGTGTTCTACGCGGTGCGGAAGATGGAAGACTTCCGCGACCAGGACGTGGTGATCGTCGGTGGCGGCGATTCGGCGCTCGACTGGACGATCAACCTCCAGCCGATCGTGCGCTCGCTGACGCTGGTGCACCGCCGCGATGCGTTCAAGGCGGCGCCGGCCTCGGTCAACCGCATGAAGGAACTGGTGATGGAGGGGAAGATCAACTTCCTCATGGGCCAGATTTCGAAACTCGAAGGTGCCGACGGTCAGCTCAGCGCCGTGCACCTCGCGATGGATTCGGGCGAGGCGATGGTGCATGCGACGCGCCTGCTGCCGTTCTTCGGTCTGACCATCAAGCTCGGCCCGGTTGCCGATTGGGGCCTCGAGCTCAACGACAATCTGATCGCGGTGGACACCGAGAAGTTCGAATCCTCGATCCCCGGCATCTTCGCCATCGGCGACATCAATGCCTATCCAGGCAAGCTGAAGCTGATCCTGTCGGGTTTTCACGAAGCAGCGCTGATGGCGCAGGCGGCCAAGAAGATCGTCTCGCCGGGTGAGCGCGTGGTGTTCCAGTACACCACGAGTTCGACGAAGCTGCAGAAGAAGCTCGGCGTGGCGTAGCGGCGATGAAGATCGTCGTCACCGACCAGGCGGGCGAAGTCCACGAGCTCGAAGGGCTCGAGGGCTGGCGCGCCATGGAAGTGATCCGCGACTGGGGCCTCAACATCAAGGCCGAGTGCGGCGGCGCCTGCTCGTGCGCCACCTGCCACGTGTGGGTGGGTGAGGATTGGTACGGCAAACTGCCGCCGGCGAGCGACGACGAGGAAGATCTGATCTATTCGACGCTCGACCAGAAGCCGACCTCGCGGCTGAGCTGCCAGATTCTGCTGAGCGAGGAATTGGACGGGCTCAAGCTGACGCTGACGCCGAGCGCGGCGAACGTTTGAGCCGGCGGGCTCACGGCTTGTCGCTGGGCTTCAGCACATTGGCGAGTTCGGGCAGGAAGTCTTTCACCATCGGCTGCGGTTCGGTGGTGAAGGGCAGGGGCCGGACGACGCGCATGGCGGCGATGCCGACACGGACCGTCATCAGGCCGTTGACCACGCCCTCGCCGAGCCGCTGCGACAGTTTTGCGGCGATTCCCTGGCCGACGAGCTGCTCGATCACGCCATCGGTGAGTACCAGCCCGCCGGTGACGGCGAGGTGGCCGAGGATGGCGCCGACGAGCCGCCACGAACTCCAGAGGCCCGGGCGAGCACCGTAGAGGCGCGCGATGGCGCCGCCGAGCCGCACGCTTTCCCACACCACGAAGCCGATATCGACGAGGGCCCGCGGGCTCACGGCGGTGACCAGCGCGACGCGGCGCGCGGAGGCTGCGGCGAGGGCGCGGGCGCGGGCGTCGAGCGGGGCCATCAGCGTGCGTTCGGTGTAGCGGAGGAGGTCGGCACCGTCGAAGAACTGCGCCTCGTTGTCCTCGAGGTTGGCGAGGGCACGGGAGAGGTCGGCGCGGGGGGCGTAGATGTCCTTGAGCTCGGTGACGATGGGCTGGGCGTCCTTCAGCCGGTCGGAGGCGAGGGCGGTCAGGGTGAGCGACTTGAGGTGGTCGAGCGAGCGGAGGCGCCAGAGCGAGCCGATCTCGCGGGCGATGAGGACGATCGCGGCGAGGACGAAGAGCGCGAGGATGGTGACGCCGACCCAGCCGAGCCAGGTGTTGGTGTCGAAAAGCTGGCGGATCAGCGCGTCGGCGGCGAGGCCGAGGCCGAGGGAGACGAGGAGGCCCGCGGTGCTCCACAGCAGGCGGACGAGCCAGTTGGTTTTCCGCGAGACGATGGGGATGGCTTCTGGATCAGGGGCGTCGCTGAGGGACTCGACTGTCGCCGGCAGTTCGGCGACTTCGGTCGAGGCGAAGGCGCGCGGGGCACGCACTTCGATCTCGGCAGCGGTTTCCGGATCGAGCGGGATGGCGGTGGGGCGCTTCATCTGAGCCAGTCTCCGATCAGGAAATCGAGCGCGCGGTCGAAGCGGATGTGCGGCAGGACGCTCGTGCCCTCGGCATTGCGCTCGAGTTTTTGCGGCGGCAGGAAGCGCAGGAATTTGAGGTCGACCGCGTCGTCGCCGAACGCGGCTTCGGGCTGGGCGGGGAGGTCGCCGGGGAAGAGGGCGATCTCGGTCTTGCCGTCGTATGTCATGCCGTCGAGGTCTTCGCCGGCCTCGGGTGTGCCGATGATGACGTCGAGGTCCTTGATGTGGCCCTCGCGGGTGGCGCGCACGGCGGCGAGGGCGACGGACGAGGTTTCGGCGCCGGCGAATTTGGCGCGGCGGGCGGCGCGGGCGATTAGGCGGTTGAGGATGGCTTCGAGCCGGTCGTGGCTGGTGTGGTGGACGTGGTCGGCTTTGGTCGCGGCAAACAGGATGCGGTCGATGCGGCGCGAGATCAGCCGCAGGAAGGGATTGGGGTCGCCCTGCCGGAAGCAGGCGAGGATGTCGGTCAGCGCGGTTTCGAGATCGGCGACCGCGGCGGGGCCGGCGTTGAGCGCGCGCAGCGTGTCGACCAGCACGATCTGCCGGTCGAGCCGGGCGAAGTGATCGCGGAAGAAGGGCCGGATGACGATGTCCTTATAGGCTTCGAAACGATGTTCCAGTGTGGCGTAGAGGCTGTCGCGGCGCGAGGTCTGTGGCGGCAGCGGGGCGAAGGTGAGGGCCGGCGTCCCTTCGAGGTCGCCCGGCATCAGGAAGCGGCCCGGCGGTAGGGTGGACAGCGCGTGGGTGTCGGCGCGGCTGACGCGCAGATAGGTGGTGAACGCGGCGGCGAGGCGCTCGGCGTCCGGTTCGTTCATATCCTTGCTTGTGTCGATCGAGGCGACGAGATCGAGGAAGGTGCGTGCCTCGGGCGGGGCGTTGGGTTCGGCCGCGCGCGCCAGCGCCTGTGCCGACCATTCCGCAAAACTCAGCGACAACAGCGGCAGGTCGAGCAGCCATTCGCCGGGATAGTCGACAATATCGAGATTGAGGACCGAGGGACCGGCCCAGCCGCTCCACCATTGCTGCGACTGGAATTTCAACACGATCCGCAACTGGCTGATGCGCCGCGTGCTTTCGGGCCAGTGCGGGGTCTTGCCCGTCAACGCCTCAAGATGCTGCTCGTAGGCGAAGCGCGGGATCGACGCGTCGGGCGACTCGGCGAGTTTCGCACCGATGAAGCGGCCCTCGGCGAGCGGGCCAAAGCCCGGCAGGCGGCCGCCGGTCAGCAGGTTGTGGATCAGCGCGGTGATGAAGATGGTCTTGCCGGCACGGCTGAGGCCCGTCACGCCTAAGCGAAGCGTCGGGGTAAGGGTGCCGGTGGCGGCATCGGCAAGATTGCCCAGCGCAATGCCGATCTCGTCGGTGATGGTCGTCGGCGGTTGCGGCATCGGCCCCTCGGGTCGGCAGAAACGTAGGGGTTCGCGCTGCGATTGCAAGCCGGGCGCACGGGAACCCTGTGGTACACGGAGCCGTTCCGACAGGAACGGAGGAATTGTCATGGAAAAGCAGATCGTCGATATCGAGACCACCATCGCCGCAGATGCGGGCAAGGTCTGGAAAGCGCTCACAGGCCCAGGCGCGACCGTCATGCCGATGACCAAGGTCGAAACCGACTGGACCGTCGGCCACCCGATCGTGTTTTCGGGCGAATGGAAGGGCAAAACCTTCGAGGATCACGGTGAAATCAAGAAGGTCGCGAAGGACCGCGAGGTGATCTTCACCCATTGGAGCGGCGACCGGGCGCAGCCGGAGGACTACCATGTGGTTCGCTATGCGTTGTCCGCCGACGGGGATGCGACGAAAGTTCGGCTGACGCAGTCCAATATCGGCCCCAAGGCCGACGTGGACGACAAGACGGCCGCCGAGTTCACCAAGACGTTCGGGCTGATGCTCGATCAGTTGAAGCAGACGGCCGAAGCGGCTTAGGCACCACACCGAACCACCCACGGCGTCATTCCCGCGAAGGCGGGAATCCATTCAGGTCTTGCGCCAGATCACAGATGGATCCCCGCCTTCGCGGGGATGACGGCGGTGGGGTTGGCGGGAAACAGTAGGTTTCCGTTAGCCCGGCATTCCAATCTTTTCCATCTCGAACGGCGTCGTCTGGTAGATTTCGTTGATCCAGTTCTGGAACAGCAGGTGCGCGTGGCTGCGCCAGCGGTTCTCCGGCTCGATCGTCGTGTCGCCGTTGGGGAAGAGATTGGTCGGCGGTGGCGGTGCGAGGCCTGCCTTGACGTCACGCTCATACTCGTCGGCGAGCGAGCGGTTGTCGTATTCGAGATGGTTGAGCATGTGGATGGCGCGATGTTTCGGGTCATCGAGCATGCAGACGCCAATCTCGGCATTGTCGATCAGCACCTCGAGGTCCGGCGAGAGACTATCGCGCGCGATATCGTTGTAGCGCGAGACCGGGATCATCGGGCTGTCCGAGAAGCCGCGCAGCCAGACCGAGCGCGGCTTGACCACCTGGTGGCGGAACACGCCGAACGCCTTCTGGTCCATCCGGTAGCGCCGCGCCTTGTGGAAATGATGGAGGGCGGCCTGCGCGCCCCAGCAGATGAACATGGTGCGGTGCACGTTGGTCTGCGTCCACTCCATGATCTCGACCATCTCCTTCCAATAGCGCACCTCCTCGAAGGGCATATTGGCGATGGGGGCGCCGGTGATGACGAAGCCGTCGAACTGCTTTTCGCGCACCTCGTCCCAGGTCGAATAGAACGCCTTGAGGTAGTCCTCCGAGGTGTTCTTCGACTTATGGTCGGTGACGCGGACGAGCGTCAGATCCACCTGCAGCGGCGTCGCGCCGATGAGGCGGGTGAACTGTGTTTCGGTGCGCTCCTTGTTGGGCATCAGATTCAGGAGGCCGATCTGCAGCGGGCGGATGTCCTGCCGCGAGGCGCGGCTCGAATCCATGACCAGGACGCCCTCATGTTCGAGGGTCTTGCGGGCGGGCAGATTGTCGGGAATGCGGATGGGCATGATGCGATCTCTATGATGTCGGGATGAATGGCTCGGCGCGGCTTCCTGGTTGCTCTGACCGAACGATCCGAAGACGGCTCGCTCGGTCAACCGTGGCCGCTAGCGCATTCGGCCCTTGATCGCGGTCGTGACGAGATCGATGAACTCTTCGCCGTCCCGCACGGTTGCGAGGTCGGCCGCCTCGATGGTGTAGCCGAAATTGTCGGCGAGCTTCTGGTAGCGCGGCAGCCGGTCGTGCAGCAGTGCCTCGAAACCCCAGGCGCCGAACGCGTTGGGATCGACCTTGGCGTCGTCGGTCACCTTGTTGAGCTTCTTGAACTCGGCCCACTTCCTGGTGAGGAAGGGCGGCTGGTAGTACATCGGCTTGGGCGCGTGCTTGAAGCGGCGGACCAGCTCGTCCGCGTCCTTGTCGGTGCCGCGAATGTAGACCAGCGCAGTGTGCTTGCTCAGCGTCGCGATCACCGGATCCTTGGGATCGTCCGGGTTCACCACTTCGATCAGCGAGCCACCGGTGTCGGCGATGAAATTGTCATAGGCATAGAGGTCGTGCGCCCGCTCGATGAAGTAGGGCAGTTCCTGCAATGCGGCGACTTCGGCCACGCGATGCTGCTCCTGCCGGCGGCGGTACTCGGCGATTTCGAGCCCGCCTTTCGTCTTGCTGCCGGGGCGGCCGAGATAGCTCGAGAGCGGGGCGAGGTTTTCAAAGGTGATGTTGGACGAGAGCTTGATCGAGTCCGTGCGCAGCAGGTCGCGCAGGAACGGCACCTTCATGGCCTCGGCCTTGAAGTTGTCGGTGATGAACTCGCCCATGTGGCGGGTGCCGATGCGGTAATCGACGGAATAGTGGAACCACTGGTTCTTGCGCAGCAAGGCCGCCAAACGGGTCTTGCCGACGCCGGCCATGCCGAACACCGTCACGGCGTGACGCGGCGCATCATGAAATTCGGCTGGCGACTTGAAAAGCATGGCGTTTCCGGCGCGGTGGCTGAGGATCGCGTTTAGAGCATCGGCCGCAAGGTCACAAGCATCGGCAGATTCTGCCGCCGGCTCGGACTCAATTGCCTAGGTGGTCGGTCGCCAGAATCGAAATGCCAGCAAAATCAATGTGATGCTGCTTGGCATGCGCCTTGCTCCTGTTGTCTGCGGATAGGCGTGCGCCAGGCCGCCGGGACAAACGAGGACGACAATGGGTATCTACGGGGCTCTTTCCACCGCCGTCACCGGGCTGCGCGCCCAATCATTCGCGCTCGAGAACATCTCGGGCAACATCGCCAATTCGCAGACGACGGGCTTCAAGCGCATCGACACGGACTTCGTGGATTTGATCCCCGACCAGCCGCGCAAGCTGCAGACCGCCGGCTCGGTGCTGGCGCAGTCTCGCTCCACCAACACGCTGCAGGGCGACGTGAAGTCGGTGTCGAACGCGACCTACATGGCGGTCAACGGCTCGGGCTTCTTCGTTGTCGAGCCGTCGATCGGCAGCTCCGACGGCAATTCGCTGTTCTCGGGCACCAACTTCTACACCCGTCGCGGCGACTTCGACGTCGACAAGAGCGGCTATCTGGTCAACGGCTCGGGCTACTACCTCAAGGGCCTCCCCGTCGATCCGGCGACCGGCAACGTGTCGAGCTCGCTGCCGCAGGTGCTGCGTCTCTCCAACAACTTCCTGCCCGCCGCGGCGACCACCCGCGTCAATTACGAGTTGAACCTGCCGCTGCTGCCACAGACGGCAAAATATCAGGAAGCCAAGACTCCGGGCAGCGAACTGCTCGACCCGACCGACTTCATGACCGTCAATCCCGACGTGCCGGCGGCCAAGACCGGCGCGACGGGATTGACGGTCATGAAGTCGGTCGGGTCGAGCAGTTCGCTGCCCGGAGTCTTGGCTTCCTGATA
>JBKJTB010000218.1:0-22578 GCA_046594305.1 Devosia sp.
GCGATGTGGGCAAGGGCTCGGCGGCCTCGCTGCAGGGCGCCGGCGCCCGCGTGCTGGTGACCGAAGTCGATCCGATCTGCGCGCTGCAGGCGGCGATGGACGGGTTCGAGGTGGTGACGCTCGAAGACGCCGCGCACCGCGCCGACGTGGTCGTCTCGGCCACCGGCAACAAGGACATCATCACCGTCGACGCGATGCGCGCCATGAAGGACATGGCGATCGTCTGCAACATCGGTCATTTCGACAATGAGATCGACGTCGCCGGCCTCCGCAATTTCAAGTGGACCAACGTCAAGCCGCAGGTCGACATTGTAGAACTGAGTTCCGGCAAGCGCATTATCCTGCTGTCGGAAGGCCGCCTCGTCAACCTCGGCAACGCCACGGGCCATCCGAGCTTCGTGATGTCGGCGTCGTTCTCCAACCAGACGCTGGCGCAGATTGAGCTGTGGACCAACGGCAAGTCCCTCGAGCACAAGGTGCACGTGCTGCCCAAGAAGCTCGACGAGAAGGTGGCGGAACTGCATCTCGCCAAACTCGGCGTCAAGCTGACGCAGCTCACCAAGTCGCAGGCCGATTACATCGGCGTGTCGCAGAACGGGCCGTTCAAGTCGGAACAGTATCGGTACTGATCCAAGAGATCGTCGTTCCAATTCGGCGTCCCGGACACATCGTCCGGGACGTTCTTGTTTCTACGCCGCCAGCCCCTTCTCCACATTCTGCCGCATCCGCGTCAGCCGCTGCTGCAGTTCCAGCACGCCCTCGAGCGTCTCCCCCGTCGCTTCGGCCAGCGCCACCGACGCCCGCTGCCCATCGAGCTTCATCGCCATGCCCTTGTCCGTCGGCGCCACATCCAGCACGCGTTCATCGCTCTTGTTGCGCGAACGCTCGACCAACCCGGCCACCTCAAGCTTCTTCAGCAACGGCGTCAGCGTGTTGGAATCGAGCATCAGTTCTGTCGTCAGCGCCTTCATGGTGGTCGCGCCCTTCTCCCACAGCACCATCATGACGATGAACTGCGGGTAGGTGAGACCGAGCTTGTCGAGCAGCGGCCGGTAGAAGCGCGAGAAGGCGTGGCTGGCCGAATAGGCGGCGAAGCAGATGAGCACGTCGAGTTTGATCTGTTTGGCGATATCGTCGGACATGAGGAGGCTCCATTCGAACCTCCAGTATATAAGTCGTGCTCGATCTAATCGCAAGCGCATAATTCAAGGCTGCCATGCATTTCCGCGGCTACCAGAATAATCAATCGCATGCGATCTAATCCTCATCGCTGAGGGCAAGGGGCTCCGGCGGACGAAACCGAAGGAGATCGAAATGACCACCACTGCCCACACCAAGACTGTCGTCTTCATCACCGGCGCCTGGATGCACACCTCGTCCTGGGACAAGTTCCGCGGCGCCTACGAGGCCGCCGGCTACACCACGTATGCGCCTGCCTGGCCCTATCTCGAGGGCAAGCCTGCCGACCTCCGCGACAATCCCGACAAGCGGCTGGGGAGCCTGACCTTCAAGGGCATCGTCGACCATTATCAGGCGATCATCGAAAAGCTGCCGGAGAAGCCGCTGCTCGTCGGCCATTCGATGGGCGGCCTCATCACCCAGTTGCTGCTCGATCGCGGCCTCGGCGTTGCCGGCATCGCCATGGACCCCGGCCCGATCGCCGGCGCCCTGCCCGGCCCGGTGTCGCTGCTCGCCGCCCTGCCGCCGATCCTGAGCGGTCCGAACACGCCGTTCCTCATCAGCCGCGAGGGGTTCGCCAAGAGTTTTGCCAACACGCTGCCCGCTGCCGAGCAGAAGATCGCCTATGACGATTATGTGGTGCCCACCTCGAGCCGCATCTTCTACCAGGCCGCCCTGATGCTGGGGACCAAGGTCAATGTGAAGGCCAGGAAGCAACCGCTGCTGGTGATTGCCGCCGAGCACGACCGGACCGTCACGCCCTACCTCGCCCGGGCCATCTACAATGTGCAGAAGAAGGCCCCGTCGCGGACCGACTTCCACCAGTTCAAGGACCGCTCGCATTTCCTCGCCGGCGAAAAGGGCTGGGAAGACGTCGCGCAGTACACTCTCGATTGGGCGGCCCAGGCCGCCTGATCGTCCCCGATCACTTCCGCTCCTCAAATTTCCCGCTGCCGTGCGAATCCCGCTATGGGAAGGCAGCGGGAGGAGCCTCGATGGCCACCATAGTTCGACTGATCTCTGCGTTCTGCGTTGCGCTGGTGCTCGCCGCCTGCTCGACCGTCGGGTCCGGACCGGGACCTGCCACCGGATCGCTCGATCCGCTGCGCGATGACCTCGGCAGCCTCCTCATCGCCTTCGACCTGCCGCGCGGCCTCGGGCCGGCCAAGGGTTCGCTGTTCACCTTCGACGTCGCCAATGGCGGCCCTGCCGAACATCTGCGGCTGACGCCGCTCCAGGCTGATGTCGACGGCATCCCCGCCAATCTGCCGCCGCCAGGCGTCGATCGCGCCTATTATCTGTTCGCCTTCAGCGAGACAGACAAACTGGCCCTCCGCAACGGCCAGCTCACCGCTCAGGCGCGCGGCGCCACGGCCCAGAACGTCACCATCGGGGTAGTGCCGAAACTCTGCACCGCGGGGCTGGTCGATCCAAACCTCGTAACGGTCTCGGTCTACGCCGTCCTGCCAGGCCGCTCGCCACAGCCATTCCTCAACCGGATCGTGCTGGCGCAACTGCTGCAACAACCGGGCAGCACGCAGATGGGACCTTGCGTGTAGGGACCACAAGGCGCCCTCAATGCCCAACCCAAGCCCCCACCCACCGCCTGCGCCGGTCCCCCCTCCCCGGTGGGAGGGATAAGCCAGATTACTCCGCTTGAGTGGAGCCCATCCCTCCCATCGGGGAGGGGGGACCACGCGCAGCGTGGTGGGTGGGGGCTTCCTTAGCGGGGCTTACGCCTTGCCGACCGCGGCCAGCAGCACCGCGTGCACGCCGTCGAGACGGTGCATGACATCCGTCGTAGCAAAACGCACCACCCCGTATCCCAGTGCCTCGATCATTCCCGTCCGCCGCGCATCGTAAGCAGCGGCATCGTCCTCATAGTGCTGACTGCCATCCACCTCGACCACGAGCCCTGTCCTCACTGAGGCGAAGTCTGCGCAGTACGGCCCGATCTGCATCTGCCGCCGGAAATGCAGCTCCTTGAACGGCTCGGCGCGCAACATCGCCCACATGCGCGCCTCGGCCGGCGACATGGATTTCCGCATTTGCCTCGCGCGCTCGACGGTCACCACCAGCCCCCACCCACCGGCTTCGCCGGTCCCCCCTCCCCGATGGGAGGGATACGCCAGCCCCACCCACGGAGCCCATCCCTCCCATCGGGGAGGGGGGACCACGCGTAGCGTGGTGGGTGGGGGCTTGCCGCTAGCGCGAACCTCCGCCCACCGCCCGATCCACCTCACCCGCCGTCGGGATCGCCGGCTGCGCGCCCGGCTTCAGACACGCAAGGCTCGCGGCCACTGCCGCCCTCCGCATCGCGCCCGCCAGATCCAGTCCGGCCTCCAGTCCCGCCGCGAGATACCCCGCGAACGTATCGCCGGCACCAACCGTATCGACCGGCGTCACCTGCATCGCCGGCACCGCAATCACCTCGCCCGCCGCCGTCCGCGCCTTTGCGCCCTCCGGCCCGAGCGTCACAATGATGGTGCGGCCGGTTGCCTCGACATAGCCCGCCATCTTCTGGTCGAGGTCACCCTCGCCGGCGAGCAATGCGAACTCGGTTTCGTTGGCGACGACGATGTCGGCGCGTTTGGCCGCTTCGCGCGTGGTGCCGAGGAACGGGGCGGTGTTGAGGATCGAGCGGGCGCCGCGCTCGCGTGCCATCGATAGGGCGCGGATGGTCGAGCCGGGCTGGATCTCCTGCTGCACGACGAGCACATCGCTCGAGGTCAGACCCGCCAGGGTGCGCTCGGCATCCTCGATCGACACCTCGCCATTTGCCCCGGGAAGAATCCCGATGACGTTCTCGCCGGCATCGTCGACGAAGATCATCGCGACACCCTGCGCGATGTCGAGCCGTTTGACGTCGCTGAGATCGACGCCGCCCGCCGACAACAGCACAAGTGCCTGATCGCCCATCGCATCCCTGCCGGCGGCGCCGATCATCTTGACGTTCGCGCCGGCACGCCGCGCCGCCAGCGCCTGGTTGGCGCCCTTGCCGCCGGCGGCGGTGGCAAAGCTTGTCCCGGGAACTGTCTCGCCGGGTTTCGGGATGCGACTCACCTTGCCGATGAGATCGAGGTTGATCGAGCCGAAGACGACAATCATGCGATGGCTTTCAGAATTGTGTTCCAGTTGCGCATAGTGAGAAGCCGGCCTTTGGGCAACTGCTTTTCATATGCCAGATCGCTGCCGCCGACATAGGTGCCGTCGGGCTTGCGCAGAAACAGCATGAACACTTCGCGCTCGGTGATGCCGCAAACATCGTAGTCGTCCTTGACGCTGGCGAGCTTCAGCCCCTTGGGCAACGGTTCGTCGAACAGCATCACATGGGGTTTGGCGTCCTCGCCTTCCCGGCCGGCGAAAGGCTCGGCGGCCACCATCGCCCTGAGGTCATCCATCGCGCGCAGCACGACGAGGATCTCGAAGCCGAACTGCGCCTTGAGCCCGGCATCGATCGTTTCCTTGAGCGCCTTGCCGGCTTTCGCATCGAACAGCACGTTGCCGCTGGCGAGCAGCGTTTTCACGTTCTCGTAGCCAAGCGTCTCGAACGCCGCCTTGAGGTCAGCGCTCTTGACCGAGCGTTTGCCCAGATTGACGCCGCGCAGGAACGCCGCATAGCGCGTCATTTGGCCTTCCCATTGGGCCAGATGGTTTCGCCGCGCTTCAGCATCTCGACGAACTCGGCGATCTTCTTCTTGCGGCCCGCCTCGGTCTTCATGTTGTGCGTGCGAAAGCCCAGCGCATAGCGGTTTTGCGAGGTGAGTTTTTGGAACAGTTCGAGCGCCTTGGGCTCGGCTTCGATCGCCGCGAGAAGATCGCTGGGGAACTGGTCCTTGCTGAAGCCGCCATAGGCCTTGGCCCAGCGGCCATCGTCCTGCGCCAGTTTCACCTGCGCTTCGCCGGCGGGCTGCATGCGACCGGCGGCGCGGAGCCGCTCGATGTGGCCGATGTTCACCTGGCTCCAGATCGATGTCTTCGTGCGCGGCGTGTAGCGCTGCAGATAGGAGTTCTCGTCGAACGACTTTCTAATCGCGTCGATCCAGCCACAGCACAGCGCCTCGTCGAGGGCCTCGGCGATGGTGATCGATTTGAGGCCCGACCCCTTCTTGTGGACCTTGATCCACATCTCGGCGCTCGCATGGTTCTTGCGATACCATTTGCCCAGCGCCGCGGCGTCCTTGAATTCATGGACGTTGTCGGGATTGACGATGAAGGGCGGCATCAGGCGGCGTCCGGGCGGAGGGCTTTTTCGAGCGCCGGATCGAGCCGGTCGGTCTCGGGCAGCTGGATGCCGAAGACGTTGGTCAGCACGTCGCGGATTTCGAGCAGATTGGTCAGCATGCGGGTCGTGGTCTCGCCGTTCTCGTGGGTGTTGAAGCGCGCATTGCTGAGCGCCAGCCGCTTGTTTCCGTCGATACGGGCAACCACCAGGTTGTCGCGATGCCGCCGCATGGCGTAGTCGTTCATGGCGACGAGATCGTCCTCGCTCATCGGCGACGTGGTGAACTCGTACATGGGCCGCCACTGCCCGCCCACTTCGCCTTCGAGCCGCCATTTCGGATAGCCGCCCGACAGGCGATAGCGGCCGAGCGGCGTCTCCTGTTCGAGGTCGGCGCGCAGGCGGATCGGGCCGGTCATGACCGGCCCGCCGAAGCCGACATCGGTGAGCCAGGTGACGCCCCCCACATCGACGATGAGGGCAATGTGCGAGGTCTGTAGCGGCTCGTAGCCCGGCTCGTGCCCCCAGAGCACGCCCGCGGCGACGGCGGTAACCGTGTAGTCCATCGATTCGAGCACGGCCTTGAGCAGCAGATTGTGCTCGAGGCAGTAGCCGCCGCGGCGCTCAATGAGCAGCTTCTGCTCGATGTCGCTCAGTTGCAGGCGCACCGGCAGCTCCATCAGCGGATCGAGGTTCTCGAACGGAATGGCCGTCGGGTGCAGGCGATGGATCGCCTGCAGCGTTTCGAGCGTGGGCGCGATCGACCCCGCATAGTTGATACGCCGCAGATAGGCGTCGAGATTGGCCTCGTCCGTCACTAAGGATTCCCCGCCGCCGTTTCCGGGACGGGCATAATGATGAAGCCGGCCCGGTTTGTCACCACACCAGCGCCGGGGCCGGCGACAGGTCGAGGATCTCGGGCGGAAAGCGCAGCATATCCCGCAGTTCAGGCGGCAGTGGTGGCGCCCCGCCGCCCTGCGGCACGAGCGCGATATGGTGCGTCTTGTTGCGAACCACCGGTACCGCCGGCACGTCGTTGACCGATTCGAGGGTCGCGAACGCCGCCAGTGGATCGATCCCGGCCTTGCGCAGCAGCAGCCGCAGCCAGAGGTGGTAGTTGCCCAACTGCTCGGCGAAGCGCAGTTCCGAGACGATCGCGGTGTAGCCGTCGCCTGATCGCAGCGGCCGTGTGGCGCTCGAGGCCGAGAGCGAGCGGGTGAGGATCACCGCGCTTTCCCGCTCCAGCGCCGAAAGTGCGGCGCGATTGGCCTGCCATTCACCGCTCTTGAGGTACATTTGCAGGGCCTTGCGCCGCGCCAGCATGCTCGGGAAGCCGCGGAGCAGCACCACCCGGTCGGGATGATTGCCCACCCGGAACTGCCCCAGCATCGCCCCGCCGGCACCGACAAAGGGCGCCGCCAGCGGCCCCTCGACCAGTTCCAGATAGGTGTTCGCCCTACGGTTTTCCGCCCGGATATCGTGGAATTCCACAATCGGCAGCAGCTCGGTCAGTCCCAGCCATTGATAGTTCATCGCCGTTCCCCGTCCTCTTTCCCTCATTGGAAAAGGACTGTACGACAGTATGACTGACACCGAGTGTCAGCCTTTAAAAGCGATGGTGTTTCACGTGAGGGCCAGCCGCCTCCTCTCGATCATGATGCTGCTCCAGGCCAAGGGCCGGATGAGCGCGGAATCGCTGTCGGAAGAGCTCGAAGTCTCGATCCGCACAATCTACCGCGACATCGACCAGTTGAGCGCCGCGGGGGTGCCCGTTTACGCCGATATCGGCCGCAATGGCGGCTTCGCGCTGCTCGACGGCTGGCGCACGCGATTGACCGGGCTGACGGCGCCGGAAGCGCGGGCGCTGTTCCTGTCGGGGCTACCGGGTCCCGCCGGAGAACTCGGACTCGGCGATGAGGTCGCGGCGGCAGAGCTGAAGCTGCTCGCCGCCCTGCCCGCCGACTGGCAGACCGAAGCGACGCGGATGTCGTCGCGCTTCCACCTCGATCCAAAAGGCTGGTTCTCAAGCGGCCCGCGGCCGGAGTTCCTGAAGGCCGTCGCCGAGGCGGTGTGGAGCGAGCGGCGGATCGTGATCAAATACGACAGCTGGACGCAGATTTCAGAGCGCACCATCGAGCCGCTCGGCCTCGTGCTCAAGGGCGGCATCTGGTACCTCGTGGCGCAGCGTGAGACGGGTCTGCGCACCTATCGGCTGAGCCAGGTGCTGGCGCTCACGCCGCTCGACGAGCACTTCAAGCGGCCGGCCGCGTTCGACCTGCCCAAGCACTGGCGCGATTCGACCACCAGTTTCGAGCGCGAGATCTATGTCGGGGTGGCCAAGGTCCGCGCTACGCGCCGCGGGGTCAGCCGGCTCAAGGAGATCAGCCAGCGGGTGAAGGACGAGATTGAGGCGCAGACTCTCGAATTCGACGACGAGGGGTTTGCGATCCTCGATGTTCCGATCGAGGAGGAAACATGGGCGGCGCGCGAGATGACGCGCGCCGGCGCCGAGGTCGAAGTGCTTGAACCAGCGACGCTGCGCGAGCGGATGACCGAGATCGCGCGGCGGCTTGCCAATTTCTACGGGGTCTAGGAGCGTTTCCAGGAAAGGTGGACCCGGCTTTCCGGCTCGGAAACGCGACCAAAAGGAAGCCGGAACACTTCAGCGTTGAAAACGGTGAAGTGGTCTAGGCGGCGACGACCGCCTTCTTGCGGGCGGCGGCGATGGTGCGGCGCACAGCCGAGGTGTCGGTGACTGTCACCTCGAACTCGCGTTCGACGGCGGTGCCGCCCATGCCGACATGCGGGTTGCGGAACTTCATTCCACTCGCATTGGTGACCAGCGCCGCAAAATGCAGCTCGTCGGCTTCGGAGCGCCGCAGCACTTCGGCGATATTGTTCGCGTCGAGCGACCCGCAGGCCATGATGACGATCCGGCCGCGCGCCGCGTCATGCGTGCGCTTCAAAATCTCGACGCCTTCGAGCGCCGTGACGCGCTGACCGCTGGTCAGCACACGGTCGACGCCGGAGCGCACCAGCGCCTCGATGGCTTCTTCGGGGTCGCGTGTCATGTCGAAGGCGCGGTGGCACGTGACCTTCATCGGCCGTGCCGCCTCGGTCAGTTCGGTCATGCGCCGTTCGTCGATGCGGCCATCGGCCGTGAGGCAGCCGATCACGACACCGGCCACGCTCATGTCGCGGCAGGCTCGGACGTCGTCGAGCATCGTCAGGAACTCGAGCTCGGAGTAGAGGAAGTCGCCACCGCGTGGGCGGATGATCACGTGGAACGGGATCATCGCCACGGCCAGCGCCTGTTTGATCACGCCAAGGCTTGGCGTGAGCCCGCCTTCGAGCAAGCTCGCACACAGTTCGACACGATCGGCACCCGCCGCTTGCGCAGCGGCGAGGCCATCAATGCCTTCGACACAGATTTCAATAAGAGGGTTGTGCATCATTCGACCTTGAGTTCAGTGCGTTCGCCGGCGGTCACTGTCGCGTCGGCTTCTTTGTCTGGGGCGTCACCCTCGTATTCGACGAGGATGTGATAGTCGCCGGCGGGCAGCGTGCGGGTTGACGTCGCATCATAGACGCCGCTGAAGGTGGTGCGGTTGCCCTGGATATCTTTCTTGGCGCTCAGCACTTCGATCCACAGACCGCCCGGGGCATCGATGAACAGCACGCCGGCATCGAGCGTCACATCGACGGCCACGGCTTCACCCGCGACGACGGTGAACGGCTGCTCTGCCTTGACGGCATCGAAGGTCGAGACGGCGACATAATCGCCCGGCAGCAGATCGAATTTTGCGTCGGCACCGTAGTTGTTGCCGAAGCTCGCGCGGTTGCCCTGGATGTCTTTCTTGGCGCCGAAGATCTCGGTGAAGACGTTGCCGTCGTCGGCCTTCATACCCTCGACGTAGAACGAATTGACGGTGGCATGGCCCACACCGACGACGATGTCCTTGATTACCCGCTCGCCGGCGGCAACCGTGACGGTGTCCTCGAGCTTGGCGGCGCCGATGGTCACCGTGATCTTGGTGTCGCCGGCCGGCACGAAGGTCTTGAGCTCACCGTAGAAGGTGGTGCTGTTGGCATCGGGGAATTCGAGGAACACGGCGGCATTGCTGTCGGGCTCGGCGCCTTCGGACGGAATTGGCCGGATGGTGATGTGGCCGGCATTGAGCATGAACTCGGGCTTCGCGACCTCGCCCGCGACGATGGTGACCGGGATGGTCACATGCGCATAGTCGAGCTTGGCAGTGACGATGTAGTCGCCCGGTTCGATGTCGCCCTTGAACTCGGTGCCGTATTCTGTGCGCACCCAGTCGCCCGGCGTGCCGTCGGCGTTGGGTTTGGCAAACTCCCAGACGATGCCGTCATTGACCAGCCGGTCGTCGCCTTCGCTGAGATAGGCGATTGGCGCGAAATTGTAGGCAACAGCCGGCTCTTCCACCGGAGTATCGGGCGGCGGCGGCGTGGTGTCGTTGACCGCGACGTCAATCGCGTCCTTGAGGCCGCCCTCGTCGTCGGCGCTGAGATACTTGCCGCCGGTATTGTCGGCGAGGCATTTGACCGCCGCGCCTTCTTCCTTGGTGAGGCCGAAGCCCACGACGTTGACGGTGAAATCGACGCCGGCCGCTTCGAGTTCGGTGGCGAGTGCACAGGGATCGGCTTCGCAGGTCTCGATGCCGTCGGTGATGAGGACGACGGTTGCCTGGTCCTCGGTGTATTTGAGCTCTTCGGCGGCCTGCCGCACGGCGGCACTGAGCGGGGTCTTGCCGCGCGGATTGAGCGACATCGCGGCGCCGATGATGCGGTCGGCGGTGCCGGCTTCGGGTGGCACCATCAACTCGATGTCGGTGCAGTCGCCCTTGGTGCGGTGGCCATAGGCCATGAAGCCGAGCTCGAGGTCATCGGGGACACCCGCCAACACCTCTTTGAGCGCGTCGCGCGCAATCTCGATCCGCGTCTTGCCGTCGATCTGCGCCCACATCGAGCCCGAGGCATCGAGGATGACGATGGCGCGCGAACTGGCTGCCGCAGGCAAAGTCAGCGCCAGCAGGGCGACAAGAAGAGCAGCGAGACGAAGCATCAGGCGCATGGAGGACCTCAATAGTGGAGCGTGCGGGTGCGCGAGAGGCACAGCCCGTGTTTCTTGTCGGGCGTCTCGCAGATCAGGCCCGCGTCGGACGACGAGCAGACGAAGCCATCGAAGGTGGCTGTGTTGCCATAGGCAAAGACGTTGTCACCGCCGCAGCAGCCCTGTTCGCCCGGATTTTTGATGAGCACTGCCGCGCTCTTAGGACCGAGGGTGATGTTGACGTAGCTGGGGGCGATCCGGTCGCAGCTGATCTCGGGGCCGCCATTAACGGGCTCGTAGGTCTCGGTGCCGCCGCGGGGGGTGTAGATGCAGCCGATATTGCCCGACGGCATCACAAAGCTGATCTGCCCGTCATCCTCGGGCGTGAACTTTTGCTCTTTGGCGTGAGCGGGCAGGGCGGCCATGAGCATGGCCACCATCAGGATTAGAAAAGTACGCATTGAGCGAGCCCTCCGACGCCGCACTTTGTCACCATCAGAGGATCGCGCCAACAAGATGAAGCCTGCCTGAATGCAGCCTTCATCGCTCTTCACCCGCGTCTCTCGCCGTTAACCTTTGTTAACGACGCAGCGGTCATTAACCATTCGTTCACTGTTCGGTCCGAGGTCAATCCCCAATGGAATCGATTTGCCCGCAATGCACATGCTCAAGGACTCTTTTGCGTGAATCCCCTGCCCAGTATGGTTGCCTGATTCGGGCTCTCCACCGCGCCGGTTGGCAAGTTGGATTCATGTTTGGGACGCCAGCGTTCTCCGGCGGTTGATTGTACCTGCGTCTAGCAGGCTTGGCGGGTCGATTTTACCTTGGGGTGTCGCATGCGGCCGGACGGCTTCCGGAGACGATTGGGATTCGCGCTTTGCGGTGCGGCTAGCCTGACGCTCCTCACTGCCGCCCCCGCCTTGGCCCAAGGCCTTACCTCGTCATCGATGATGGGCGCGATCCCGCTGGCGATCGCCGTGGGTGCAGGCGCCTTCGCGCTCCTCGCCACAGTCGTGGTCCGGCGCATGATCCGCGACGGCAGCAGCGCACAGCATCGCGCCGCTGGTCAGATTGCATCGCTGCGGGCGCTCGTCGACGATTATGAAGCGCTGCTCTCGAGCACCGGTGAAATCACGGTGGTGTGGGCGGGACGCGCCGCGCCAAAATTCTTCGGGCCGGCCTCGTCGATCCTGCCCTCCGGCCGCCGCGCCGAAGCGGTGCTCGATTTCCCGACCTGGCTCAATCCAGCCGATGCCGAGATGATGGCAAAACGGCTCGCCGACCTCCGGTCCGGTGGGCAGGTTTTCGACCTGCTGTTCACGGCCAGGGACAACCGGCAGATGCGCGCCATGGGATGGGCCCTCGGTGCGCGCGTTGCGCTGCGCGTGCGGCCGACGCTTCACCAAGCCGGCGACAAGGTGGCGAGCCGCGCTGCCGATATCGAAAAAATCATCGGCAGCCTGCCCGATCCCGTCGTGCTGTTCGGACCGGGCGGCCGGATCGTCTTCGCCAATGCGGCCTATCAAGCCCTGGCGCGCAACCGGCACGGCACACCCGGTGAGATTGCCGAGGCCTGTGGTCTCGACCTTGTCCCGCTCGATCTGCCGATCGGCAAGGCCGCGTATCTGCGCATGCGGCCGGCGAGCGCGGTGGCCAAGGCGGCACCGACGCCGACCGGCGACGGACTCGCGCATCTGAGTGCGATCATCGATGCGCTCGCCACGCCCATCGCCATCTTCAACGCCAACCGCGAACTGGTGCAGTCCAATCGCGCCTATGCGCAGCTCTGGCGTCTGGACCCCAAATTGCTGCGGATCGGAACGGACGAACGCGCCATTCTCGACAAGCTCCGCACCGACAACATGCTGCCGGCCGAAGCCGACTACCAGGCATGGCGCGCCAAGCACCTCCAGTCGTACACTCTGAAGGCGCCGCGCGAGAGCGACCCGTGGCATCTGCCGGATGGCCGCACGGTCCAGGTAATCTCGGCGCCCGCCGGACCGCAGGGCGGCGTGATTTATGTGTTCGAGGACATCACCGATCAGTTGAAGCTCAAGAGCCAGCACCGGACGCAGCTCGACGTGCAGCGCTCGACGCTCAATGCGCTGAACGAAGGCGTCGCAGTGTTCGGCACCAATGGCCGGCTGACGCTCGCCAACCCGCGGCTGTCAACGCTGTGGAAGGTGCCGACCAATTTGCTCGACAGCAATCCGCACATCGACCAGATCATCGAAGCGGTCGCCCGTGCGCTGCCCGAGGATGGACCCGGGCTGTGGCGCGATCTGAAGCGCGGCATCGTCGATCTCAACCCGACGCGCACCGACACGCATGGCCGCATCACCCGCGCGGACGGCAAGATGCTCGATTATGCGATCACCCGCCTGCCGGACGCGCAGACGCTGATGACCTTTGTCGACGTCACCGAGAGCGCCAACTACCAGAACGTGCTCAAGGAGCGGAACGAGGCGCTGATCACCGCCGACCGGCTGAAGGACGCCTTCGTCCAGAACGTCAGCTACGAGTTGCGCTCGCCGCTCACCAACATCATTGGCTTTGCGGACCTCTTGGCGTCGGAGACCGTCGGGCCCCTGACCGAGAAGCAGAAATCGTACACCGACTACATCCGCGCCTCGAGCGTGACGCTGGGCGTGCTGATCGACAACATCCTCGATCTCGCCACAGTGGACGCCGGGATCGCGCAGATGAAGTCCGAGCCGCAGGACGTGCGGGCGCTGATCGAGAAGGCCAAGGCCGGCCTCGCCGCGACCTTCCCGGATATCGACGGCGAGGAGCCGCTCAATATCGAGATCGATATCCCCGAAGAACTGCCGGTGCTCTATGCCGACGGCACGCGCATCGTGCAGGTGCTCTACAATCTGCTGTCGACCGCGGCACGCTTTACCGAGCCGGGCAGCAAGGTGCGGCTGGGCGTGATCTCGCGCGGCGGGCGGATGATCTTCACCATCGAAGACGACGGCACCAAGATGAACGAGGAAATGCGCGCCGCTCTCAACGATCGCAGCGACAACGCTGGCGCTTCGGCGCGGCAGCGGGGCGCCGGGCTGGGGCTCGCGATCGTCCGCTCGTTCGTGCATTTGCACAGCGGCACGATCAGCGTCGAGCGGCGGGAGCCGCGGGGCTCGCGGGTCGTTGTCAGCCTGCCGCTCAATGCGGCGCTGACCGCAGCGGCTGAATAGTTCAGTTTGAGCCACCGGGATGCTATCCACTCTGGATGGGGACGGAGCGAATCTTTCTGGCCGATGATGCGGCGACCGCTGAGCTGGGTCGACGGCTTGCGGCGGAGCTGAAGCCGGGCGATCTGGTGCTGCTCTCGGGCGGGCTGGGCGCCGGCAAGACGGCGCTGGCGCGGTCGATTGTGCGCACGCTGGTGGGCGATCCGAGGATGGACGTGCCGTCACCCAGTTTTGCGCTGGTGCAGCCTTACGAGGTTCAGGGTAAGCCGCTGCTGCATGCGGACCTGTACCGGCTGCGCGAGGCGCGCGAGATCGATGAACTGGGGCTGTTCGACCGGGCCGATGCGATCGTCTTGGTCGAATGGCCGGAGCGCGCGCCCGAGCTGGCGGGGCTGGCCACTCTGTCCATCGGGATCGAGCTTCCTGTCGACGGCAATGGCCGTGTTGTGGAGGTGACGCGATGAGCCGGCGCGGCCTCTACACCATCGCGCCGCACGGGCGATTCCTCGAGCTGCTGGCGGACCGCGTGCTCGACGGCACGCTGCTCGGCGGCTGGGAGCGGAGCGGGCCGTTCTGGCTCAGCGATGTGACGATCATCCTGCCGACGCGACGCTCGCGGCTGGTGCTGGCCGAGGTTTTTGCGGCCCGGCTGGGTGGCGCGGCGCTGCTGCCGGATATCCGGACTCTCGGGGGCGATAGCGCGGAGGAGGAGCCGTTCCTGCCGTCGGTCGAGAGCGAGGCGCTGCCGGCAGTTGCGAGCGTGCTGGAACGGCGTCTCACTCTGTCGCGGCTGGTGCGGCAGTTCGCGATCTCGGCGGAGGGGTTTGCCTCGCCGCCCAACGCAGCCGAAATCCTGACGCTGGCGGATTCGTTCGGCACGCTGATCGACGATCTCGTCATCGAGGGCGGTGACCTCAAGAAGCTCGACCCGCTGATGGCGGGGAGCCTCGCCGAGAACTGGCAGGATGTGCTGAAATTCCTCGAGCCGGCGCTCGAGGCGTGGCCGCTGATCCTTGTGGGGCGCGGGCAGATCGACGGGGCCGACCTGCGCAACCGCAGCTTGCTGAAGCAGGCCGCGACGGCCTCGCTGCGTTACGGCGAGAAGCCAGTGATCGCGGCGGGATCGACGGGCTCGATTCCGGCCACGGCGGAGCTGCTGAAGGCGATTGCGGAGCTGCCGCGGGGCGCGGTGGTGCTGCCGGGGCTGGATACAGCCCTCACGCCGAAACAGCACGAGATGCTGATCGAGGGCGCGAACGCGCAGGGGCATCCGCAATATGGGCTGGCGAAGCTCTTGCGGGCGCTCGGCGCGGGTATCGCCGATGTCGAGGAGTTGGCGGGTGAGACCCCGCGGACGGTGATTGTGCGCCATGCGCTGGCGCCGACCGAGGAGACCACCGGCTGGACCGGAGCTCGCGCGGCTGTCGCCGACGCGCTCGACGCGGCACTGGTGGGCGTGACTGTGCTTGCGGCACCCAATCTCGATCTCGAGGCCCGCGCCGTGGCGCTCGCGGCGCGGCAGGCGCTGGCTGAGGGGCGCACCGTCGGCATCGTATCGCGCGACCAGACGCTGGCGCGGCGGATTGCGGCGGAGCTCCAGCGACATGGCGTCGAGGTCGACGATCCGGCGGGTATACCGCTGTTCCAGTCATCGGCCGGACGGCTGGCACGGCAGGCGCTGGCGGTGGCGGTCAACCGCTATGCGCCGATCGACGCCGTCGCGCTGCTGCGCAATGCCGTGGTGACGATAGGGCTGGATCGGTTCGAGGTGCGCAAGCAAGCCAACCGGCTCGACCTCAAGCTGCGTGGGACGCGCCCGCGGCAGGGCCTTGACGGATTGATCGCGCTGGCGAAGGAGGACGACGTGGCGCTCCCCGCCGTGCTCAACGCTCTCGGACACGCCCTGAAGCCGCTGTGCGATCTGCTCGAACAGCCGCAGATCGATGCCCCTGCTCTCGCCCGCGCCCTCGATGCCGTCGTCACCGGACTGATCGGCGGTGAGGACCTCCCCGGCATCATCGAGTTCCGCAACTGGGCTGCGGCGCTCGCTAAGGTCGATGACGGTGGTGCACCGTTCCCGCCGGTGATCCTCGACAGCGTGCTCGCGGCGCTGATGGCAGGCGAGAAGGTGCAGCCGGGCGAACGGCGGCGCGACGACATCCACATCTGGGGCGAACTCGAAGCGCGGCTGCAGAACCCGGATCTGATGATCCTCGCTGGCGTCAATGAGGACATCTGGCCCCCGGCTGCCGACCCGGGTCCGTGGCTCAGCCGCGGCATGCGCATCGCCATCGGGCTCGAACCGCCGGAGCGGCAGCAGGGCCAGGCGGCGCACGATTTCGAGATGGCGCTCGGCAATGCGGAAGTCATCATCGCGTTCGCGACGCGTATCGGCACCTCGCCGGCGCTCGCCTCGCGGCTGGTGCAGCGGCTCGATGCGTTCATCGGCGAGGATCACGCAAAAGCCCTCCGTGCCCGCGGCGCCCACTGGCTGCAGCAGGCCGCCGCGATCGACTACGCCAGGCGGCCGCAGCCGGCGAAGCGACCGGCGCCGCGACCGGCGGCGAAGGATCGGCCGCGCGAGCTCTCGATCACGGAGGTCGAGCCGCTGATGCGCTCGCCCTACGACATCTACGCCAAGCGCGTATTGCGGCTACAGCGCCTCGATCCCCTCGGCGCGCAGCCCGACGCCAAAGAGCGCGGCTCGATGATCCACAAGGTCTTCGAGCGCTTTGTCGCCGAAGGTTTTGGTTTTGCCGCGGCGGATGCGCTGCCGACGCTGGAGCGGATGGCGCGGGAGGAATTTGCGGGACTCGATGCGATCGAGGAGCGTCGCGAGATCTGGCTGCGCCGCTTCAAGCGCGCCGCCGAACTGTTCCTCGACTATGAGCGCGGCCGCACCGGTCTCGTGTCGTCACGGACGGCCGAGATCAAGGGCCGCTGGACCTTCCCCTCGGGCTTCGCACTCGTCGGCAAGGCCGACCGCGTCGACCAGCTCAGCGATGGTACGCTCGAGATCATCGACTTCAAGACCGGTGGCGTGCCGGCCTCGGCCGACATGAAGGATTTCGACGCGCCGCAATTGCTGCTCGAAGCGGGCATGGCGCGCGCCGGCTATTTCCCCGGCCTCCCCAAGCGCGACTCCTCGGCATTGACCTACATCAAGATCGGCCTCGGACCCGCCGCGTTTCAGGTCACCCCGTTCCGGCTGCGCAAAGGCATGAGTCTGATGGAGGCGGTCGACGAGATCGAGCGGCGGCTGCAGGGGCATGTCGAGGCGTTCCTGATGAGCGACCATCTCGCGATGACGGCGCGCATCCGGCCGCGTGTCATCACTGGGCGCAAATCCTGGCCGGGCGACTACGACCACCTCGCCCGCACCGATGAGTGGACGCTGACCGCTGGGGTGGACGATCCATGAGCCGTCGCCTCCTCAGCCCGATGCCCGAGGCGATCACGCGCAGCCAGCGCGAGGCGTCGAACCCGCGCGGCAGCGTGTGGGTCACCGCCAATGCCGGATCGGGCAAGACCTATGTGCTCACGGCGCGCGTGCTGCGCCTGCTGCTCAGCGGCACCAAGCCCGAGGAAATCCTCTGCCTCACCTACACCAAGGCGGCGGCGGCCGAGATGCGCGGCCGCGTCGCCGAGCGCCTGGCGCAATGGGCATTGCTGCCGGACGACAAGCTGCGCGCCGATCTCGCGGAACTCGAAGGCGCCGCGCCGACGCCGGGGATGCTGCTGCGCGCGCGATCGCTGTTCGCGCATGCGCTCGAGACGCCCGGCGGGCTCAAGATCCAGACCATCCACGCCTTCTGCGAGGCGGTGCTGCACCGCTTCCCCAAGGAAGCCGGCGTACCATTCGACTTTGCCGTGATCGAGGATTTCGAGCGCGACGCGATGCTGATGGAAGCGCGCGAGAAAGTGCTGGCAGCGGGTCTCCGCGGCAGCGGCGAAGCGCTGGCGGTTGAGACGCTGTTCGGCCTCCTCAGTGACTTCCAGATCAGCACGGCGATCATCGAAGCGCTGAACCAGCAGCGCGTGTTGCGCAAGGTGCTGAAGGATGTGCCGCGGGCGAAGCGCGAGCTGAAGAAGCTCGCCGGCAATCCACCGGGCATCGACGAGGCACTCGATGACATGGTGCATGGCTACGCGCTCAATGCCGCCGACCATCGCGCGATCTTTGACCTCGTGCGACCCGACCCCGATGGCGATGGTTTTGTCGACAAACTGGCGCGGGTCGATCCAGCGCATCCCGATCTCGATGCGCTCTACGATGCCTATCTGACGCAGACTTTTACGGCGCGGAAGACGCTGCTGAAGAAGGCCACGGCGATCCTGATTCCCGACGTCGCGCATAAAATCAGCAACGAAGCGCTGCGGCTGGAGCTGGCGCACAATGATCGGATGCGCGCCGAACTGGTCGAGCGCAGCGCGGCGATGCTCGACATCATCGCGGCGATCGCCACGCACTACGAGCGCAGCAAGCGGGCCCGCTCGCTGCTCGATTTCGACGATCTGGTTGAAAGGCTTGGTGCGCTGCTCGATGACGAAAACCAGGGCACCTGGGTCCGCTACAAGCTCGATGCGCGGATCAGCCATGTGCTGGTCGACGAGGGACAGGACACCAACCCGCAGCAATGGGAAGTGATCACTTCGCTGATCGCGGAATTCTTCTACGGCGAGAGCGCCGCCGACCGGCCCCGCACGCTGTTCGTCGTCGGCGATCAGAAACAATCGATCTTCTCGTTCCAGGGTGCCGACCCCGACGTGTTCGTCGGCCTCGGCCGGCAGGTGCTGTTCACAGCACGCAGCGTCAATTTCGCGGTGACCCCGCTGAAACTGCATTACAGTTTCCGCACGCTGCCCAATGTGCTGAACGCAGTGGATCGCGTGTTCGCCCAGACCGCGTTGCGCGAGGGCGTGCTCGAGGCAGACTTTGTGCACGACACGGCGCGGGCCGATGGCGGCGGCATGGTGACGCTGTGGCCGCCGATCAAGGAGGTCGAGGAGGAGTACGACCCCGACAACTGGCCGACGGAAGCACTGAAAGTGCAGACGCAGAGCGCGCAGCGCCGCGTCGCCGAGCGGATTGCGCGAGAGATTCGCGGCTGGATCGACAGCAAGCGCCCACTCGGCCCGCGCGGCCGGCCGGTCACCGCCGACGATGTGCTGATCCTCGTCCAGGTTCGCAGCATCCTCTTCCACGAGATCATCCGCGCGCTGATCCGCGAAGGCGTGCCGACGCCCGGCGCCGACCGGCTCGCGGTCACGACGCACATCGGCACGCTCGATCTGATGGCGCTGGGCGATGTGCTGAGCAACAGCTCCGACGATTTGCAGCTCGCCGCACTGCTGCGCTCGCCGCTGTTCGACATCAGCGAGGAGGATCTGTTCGATCTGGCGCAGCCGCGCGCCGACAAGGAGCGCCTGTGGGACGCAATGAAGCGTTCGACGCTTCTCTCTGTGAGCACCGCCTACCAGCAGCTTCGCGACTGGCGTAGCCGGCTCGATTTCGAGCGGCCGTTCAACTTCTACAGCGATGTGCTGTATCACCACGGCGGGCTGCGGAAGTTGCGCGGCCGCTTCGGCTCCGAGATCGACGACGTCGTCTCCGAATTCCTCGAACTGGCGCTGGCGCACGAACAGTCCGAACAGCCGTCGCTCGTCGGCTTCCTCGCGGCGCTGCGCTCGCGCGAGGTCACCATCAAGCGCGAGCTGGCCGACGAGGGCGCGGGTGTGCGCGTGATGACGGTGCATGGCGCGAAGGGCCTCGAGGCGCCGATCGTGATCCTCGCCGATGCGGCAACCACCGAAGAAGGGCGCGACCGGCGCTCGATCTTCATGGGCACCGAACCGCCGCTGTTCATCCACGCCTCGAGCAAGGCGATGCATGTCACCGAGACGATGGAACATCGCCAGGCCGCCGAGGAGGCGCAGAAGGCCGAATATTGGCGGAAGCTTTATGTGGCGATGACGCGCGCCGAGGACGAACTTTACGTCACCGGCTATCTCAGCAAGGCGCGCAATGGCGAAGGGAGCTGGTACGAGGCGATCGAGCAGGGGCTCGTCGACGAGGTCGAGGTGATCGCCGACGCCGATGGCAATGCCACGGCGATGATCTATCCGCGCGAGCGCGTCGCCTATCTGCCGGTGCGGGCCGGCGAGACGGCGGCGTCACCCACTGGCCAGCTCGTGCTCCCTGCCCTGCCCGCTTACAAACTCCGCCGCATCGTGCGTCCGTCGCGCGCCGCCGACGATGTCGATCCGACGCGCGTGCTCGAAACCAACGCCGAGCGGCTGAGCGATCCGCGCGACCCGGAAGCGGCGCGCAAGGAAGGCATCGCGCTCCATGCGCTGCTGCAGCATCTGTCGCAAATCGACCCAGCGCACTGGGACGCCGTTGCAGCGCGTGCGGTGCCGGTGCTGCTGCCCGATTTGCCCGCCGCCCACGCCGCCACCATCGCCAAAGCGCGCTCGATTCTCACGCGCCCCGAACTTGCCCATCTCTATGGTCCCGACTCGCGCGGCGAGGTGCCGATCCTCGCGCAGGGCACGCGCAACCGCGCGCCGGTCACCATTGCGGGCCGTATCGACCGGCTGGTGGTGAAACCGGACAGCGTTCGGATCGTTGACTACAAATCGGATGCCAATGCACCCATGTCGGTGGATGCTGTTCCAGCGGCATATCTGGCCCAGATGGGCCTCTATGCGCTGGTTGCACAGCAGCTTTTCCCCGGCCGGACCATCGAGGCCGCCATCCTATGGACGTCGTTGGAAACATTGATGGATTTGCCGGCGGGCAAGCTGCGCGAAGCGGTGGCGGGCTTCACCATAGGGTGATATGGCTTGTTGCGTCGCTGGACTCTTCCTAGCTTTTGGATCACACACCCGCCACTTCAGATCGAAGGCGAAATCCCAAAGGGAATTCCTCACTATGACCACTCACGTTTCCGACGCCAATTTCGGCGAGGAAGTATTGTCGTCCAAAGAACCAGTCCTCGTCGATTTCTGGGCTGAATGGTGCGGTCCGTGCCGCGCCATCGCGCCGGTCCTCGAAGAGCTCTCCGCCGAGCTCCAGGGCCGCGTGAAGATCGTGAAGCTCAACGTCGACGAGAATCCCTCGACCACCGTCAAGTACGGCGTACGGTCGATCCCCACGATGATCCTCTACAAGGACGGCGAAGCCGTCGACATGAAGATCGGCGCGGGCACGCCCAAGGCCGGCCTCTCCAAGTGGCTGACCAGCTACGCCGCGCCCGAGCCGCAGCTTCGCACCGCGTAAGCGACACGACATCGTAGGCAATCAGAAACGCCGCCCGGCTTCCTCCGGCGGCGTTTTTGTTTGCAGTCGATGGGCTCTCAGTCGGCGCCCTTCCCCCGCGCGCGGGGGAAGGTGGCAGCGGAAGCTGACGGAAGGGGGCGGCCACAGGCACCGAGTCCAGTTTCGCCCCTCCCCCGCTACGCAAGCGAGGATCGCCGACTGAAAATTCCACGCCAGCCGCCTCAACAGCAAACCCGTCCCTTCCCCAACCCTCCGACTCGCGCTAGCCTTTATCGGCGAATACCGATGGAGTGACTGATGGGCCTCATGGTCAACGACGCCAATTTCGGGACCGAGGTGCTGGGCGCGAAGGAGCCGGTGCTGGTCGATTTCTGGGCCGAATGGTGCCCGCCCTGCAAGGCGATGGATCCGATCCTCGACGACCTCTCGGTGGAGCTCGCCGGCAAGGTCAAGATCGTCAAGCTCGACGTCGAGACCAATCCCGGTATCGTCACGCAGTACAACGTCCGCGCCATGCCGACGCTGATCGTGTTCAAGGACGGCGCGCCGGTGGACATGAAGGTCGGCGCCGGGCAGTCGCGCGTGCAGCTCATCAAGTGGCTCGACAGCCACGCAGCGTGACGCGGCGGCGTCCCGTTTGACCGGTCGCGCGCGGGCGTGTAGCGCAGTCCGAACAGCTTCCGGAGAGCCACATGTCCAGCCGTCTTGAACGCGTCCAGGCCCGCATGGCCGAGACCGCCACCGACCTCATCGTCGTCGGCCCGTCGAGCCATCTCGTCTGGCTGCTGGGCCTGTCGCCGCATGGCGACGAGCGGCCGGTGATGCTGATCGCGACGCCGAAGAAGGCCGCGATCCTGATGCCGGCGCTCAACGCGGACAGCCAGCGCGGGCTGACCGACCTGCCGTTCTTCACCTGGGCTGATGCCGATGGGCCAAATGCCGCGCTGGCGCAGCTCCTTGCCGATCTCGGCGTCACGCAATCGGGTCTGCGCGTGGCGCTCGACGAAACGATGCGCGCCGACTTCGCGCTGCTGCTGCTCGGTGCGCTGAAGGCACCGCGTCACACCTTCCTCGGCGAGACGCTCGGGCACTTACGCTCGCAGAAGGACAAGACCGAGTTCGGGCTGCTCAAAGCGGCCGCGAAGATCGACGATGCGGCGATGAGTGCCGCGTTCGCCCATCTCAAGCCGGGCATGACCGAACTCGAGGTCGACGGCTTCATCCGCGAGTTCTTCCGCACCCAGGGGGCACGGCCCGAATTTGTCATCGTGGCGTTCGGCGAGAACGGCGCGTTCCCGCATCACCACAGTTCCGAGCGCGTGCTGAAGGCCGACGACAGTGTGCTGATCGACATCGGTTGCCGTATCGGCGGCTACCCTTCGGACATGACGCGCGTCGGGTATGTCGGCAGCAAGCCCGATGGCTTCGACGAGGTTCATGGCGTCCTCGACCAGGCGGTGCGTGCTGCGCTCGCCGCGGCCCGTCCCGGGGTTCGCGCGAGCGACGTGGACGCTGCGGCACGCGGCGTCATCACCGCTGCCGGCTATGGCCCCAACTTCCTCCACCGCACCGGACATGGGCTCGGCATCGACGTGCACGAGCCGCCCTACATCACCGCGACCAG
>JBKJTB010000245.1:0-2770 GCA_046594305.1 Devosia sp.
TTTCGTCGGTCACAGAGGCCATCTTCTATATAATGAGGAAAACGAACGATAAGGCAAGATTATCATTCGTTATATCGCGCCGACGGGTAGGGCGGTTGGGTGCAAATATTGTGGCGAAAACCGCCGTCACCTGCTAGCCTCCTCTGATGAAATCCCGAGCTGATTTGCCATCGGTCGATCGTCCGGCGGTGCCGAAAGTGCCGGCATGGGCGCGGCCGCGTGGCGATGTCCAGCGCGACGTCGATGCCGGCTATCTCGCCGGTGCGGCGTTGAATTCAGTGGACAATCTGGTGCACTCCGAGCCGGACTGGGTGGGAGTGTGGCGGCAGCGGCTCGCCCTAAAGGCCGCGGCAGCGGCGACGCGCCTGCTCGGCCGAAAGGAGGAGGAGGGCGAACTGCGAGATGCCCAGTTTTTCCGGGCACCGGATGACGATCCTGGCCCGGCAGGCAACCTGCTGTTGGCCTGGCGGCGGTTGGCCAGCCGGTCGACGAGCCTCGGCGAAGACGCCGTGCGGCCGGTCGCCGAGCACCTCGACGTCAGATGGGACAACACGCTGACCGAGTTTTTAGCGAACGCCGAGGATCTTGTGGGTTCGCCGCGGCCGGCGCCGCTGGTAGCGGCCGAACTCGCTGCCGAGATCTATCGGGCCCGACCCGACGCCGAGCTCCTGGCTTTCTGGCTCGCCGACGCCCTATTGGCGAAGAAGCTCCGCTGGTCTGTGCCGGTGCCCTTGCTGATCGGGCAAGTGAATACCTCGGCGTTCAAGACCAGGGAGGGCCGTCGGCGCGTGCGGCCGGGAGGAGAAGGCTGGAGCCGGGCCGTCTTGCTCGCCTATGCTCAGGCCGCAGCGGAAGCCTGCGATCTCGGCGCCGAGCTGGCCCGACGCGCCGCACACCTCGTCGGCGTTGCCCCAAAACTGCGGGCCAAGGGCGCCGACGATGTGGTGAAGCTGTTGCTGGAGGACGATGCGATCTCGCCATCGCGGTCCGGCACGCGCCTCACCGATCGCAGCGCGCGCCGCCTCTTCGAGCGGCTTGGCGAACTCGGCGCCGTGCGCGAACTTAGCGGCCGGCCGACGTTTCGGCTGTACGGATTGTGACGATGGCCAATCGCGCAAAACAATCGGAGAGCCTCGACTTCGATCCCGAGCTAACGGACCTGCCGGCCGAAGCCCGGTGGCGGGAGTGGATGAATCGCGTCGAAGCGGTACTCTTTGCGGCGCCGCAGCCTGTCGAGCGCCCGGCCCTGGCCCGCATCGTAGGCCGCGACGCCAGCATCGACCTGTTGATCGAGGACATCCGTGCCGACCTCAGGGCCAAGCCCTACGACGTGGTCAGCGTCGCCGGGGGTTGGCAGATGCGGACGCGGCCGAACTATGCCGCGGCCATCGAGGCGTCGGCGGCATTTCCGGAGCGCCGCATAGAGCTGACGAAAAACGAGGCCATGGTGCTGGTGTCGATCGCCTATCATCAACCCGTCACCCGCGCCGGCGTTGCCGAAATCCTCGGGCGGGACATATCGCGTGACCTGATCGGCGCCTTGCGCCACAAGAACATGATTACAGCCGGGCCGCGCAGCCCGACCCAAGGGGCGCCGCTCACCTATGTGACGACCAGGGGCTTTCTGTCGCACTTCGGGCTCGACACGCTGCGGGATCTGCCAGACCTCGAGGCGCTCGAGGACGCCGGACTGCTGGGTGCAGCGGATGCCCCGGACGATGCCGGCGACTGAGGGCCCAGGGCCCGCTAACGCGGGAGACTGTCGGTGCGTCGAATGACCAGGTCATGCCCTGTCCAGCTTGCTCACTCCCGCTCCGGATCGGCACAGCGACCCGGCAGGCGACGCGCCTGGCGGCGGCGTTGGCTTTTAGGGTCCCGCTTGCCGATTGCCGGAAAAAACCGAACTTGGTATTTAGAAACTGGATCAGAAGTAGAAGAGCATTCGACTCTGTTTCAACGTTGCCAACCCTGGGGGATCGCCCGATATCCACCCTATCTTGCTGCGATGACGATGGTCCTGGAGCCCGACCGCAGCGAACCTGCCGGCCTCTCGCCGGCCCGCTCGAACCGGATTATCTCCGCATCTTGAAAATCCAGGCTCCAGACTTCTGGACCGAACGGCCTGGCCGTGACCCGAAACCTCCAGCCGCTGCCGCCGGTCAGGGTTTAGGGGGGCTTTAGGGGCGTGGTGAAGTCGGTGATCGTGCCGGTCGCGAATATCGTGTCCAACATGTTCCAGCTGCTTAATCGAGGTGTGCCACTGAAGTCGATCATCCATGGCTTTGGAGCCAAGACGGCGCAGATCAACACGTATGTGAAGAGCCGGGCCCGGGAAGTCGATCTCGAGGCGGAGTTGCGTGCAGCTGAGGCCAAGAACGATACTGGCCTAGCCTTGAAGCTCACCAATCAGATCCAGTCGATCCGCGATGACTACCGTCGTATGTCGATCTGGCCCCTGATCGAGGCTGGCGAGTTTTCAGCGATCTCCCAGGGCCAGGTGACGGCGGAAGATCTCGCCATTGCCAATGGCACCTGGTCGGATTGGGTGGACCGCAAGATCGGTGAGCTGCAGGAGCCGCTGCGCACCTCGGCTCGCTATGCTCTCGTCACCCGGGACACGTCGTTGTTCCAGGGCCTGGCTCGTGCGGTGCAATATGGCGACTTCGTTGCCAAGGCTGTGCTCTACGACGACCTGGTCTCGCGTAAAAAGCAGACCAAGAAGGAAGCGATCGCCACGGTGAACGAGGCGTTCGTGAACTACAACCGTCTG
>JBKJTB010000270.1:0-14962 GCA_046594305.1 Devosia sp.
GTCAGGACGACGAGCCGGCCTGACCGTGTTTGCTTTGACTTGAGACGGCGCCGCATGGCACAGGCACTCGCATTATGACCACACCCGCCGCGCCGGCCAATTCACCGCTGGCTTTCACCTACCGCAATTATCGCTTCTTCTGGCTGGCCATTTCGCTCGCGAGCTTTGCCGCGCAGATCATGGCCGTGACGGTGGCGCTCGAAGTCTACCTGTTGACGCGCAACCCGTTCTATTTGGGGTTGATCGGGCTCTCGCTGTTCCTGCCGGCATTGCTGCTGGTGCTGGTGACGGGGCTCGTCGCCGATCGCTTCAAGCGGCGCCACATCCTTGCCATCGGCGGCGCCGTCGAGGTCGCCTGTGGGCTCGCGCTGCTGTTCTACACCGGCTACGATTCGAGCGGGGTGTGGCCGGTGTTCGCCATCCTTGCGGTGCTCGGAACGGCCCGTGCCTTCATGAGCCCGGCATCGTCGTCGCTGGCGCCCAACGTCGTGCCGCGCGAGGCGCTGAGCAGCGCCATTTCACTCAATGCCGCCGCCTGGCAGCTCGCCAACATCGTCGGTCCGGTGGTGGGCGGCATTCTCGCGGCCATCTCGCTGCAGCTCGCATTCGGTGTCGCCGCTGCATTCTCGGTCGGCGCGGTGCTGAGCGTGCTCATGATCGCCGCGCCGCCGCAGCATTCGCTGGGGCAGGCGACGAGCCTCAACTCGATGCTCGCCGGCTTCCGCTACATCCTGCGCGAGAAGGTGGTGCTGGGCGCCATCTCGCTCGATCTGTTCGCGGTGCTGATGGGCGGCGCCACGGCGCTGCTGCCGGTGTTCGCACTCGATGTGCTGCATATCGGCGAGGCCGGGCTCGGGGTGCTGCGCGCCGCACCGGGGCTCGGGGCGATCCCGGTGGCGCTCTACCTGGCGCGCTTCCCGCTGAAGGATCACGCCGGGCGCATTCTCTTCATCTTCGTCGGGCTGTTCGGCCTGTTCACGGCGATCTTCGGCCTCTCGACGTCGATCTGGCTGAGCTTCCCGATGCTGATGCTGATGGGCGCGTGCGACATGGTCTCGGTGTCGGTCCGCGAAACCATTATGCAGTTGTGGACGCCCGACGAGGTGCGTGGCCGGGTGAACGCCGTGAACTCGGTTTTCATCGGGGCGAGCAACGAGCTGGGCGAGTTCCGCGCCGGCACCATGGCCGCCTGGATCGGCGGCGTCGCTGCAGTGGCGATCGGCGGGGTCGCGACGATCGGCGTTGCCGCCATCTGGAGCGTGGCGTTCCCGGGCCTGCGCAAGGCACGCTATCTCAACCGCAAGGAAGCCTAGTATTGCCGCCGATAGCCGTGAAAATAACGGAAATAGGCACGTTCATCCGCTGTTCATGTGGATTTGAATAGATCGTCCCGAACTTCAGTCGTATCTTGTGACGACTGGATTATTCGCAGGAGGGACGGAAATGGCGACCTTTACCTATACAAACTACGATCTGATCCTGGTCGGGGATCAGGCAACGGCGCAGGGAACGCTTGATGTTTACGGGCTGGATGGCCCGGTCAAAGGCATCAGCCTCGAAATCCTGGGTTTCTACCATACCCATCCCAACGACATCGACATGCTGCTCGTCGCCCCGGACGGGGAGCACAATTTCGCATTCATGTCCGACACGGGCGGCAGCGGAGACTATCAGGGTTTCTCGTTCGGCTTCAGCGATACCGCAGCGGCGAAAATGACGCTCATCGCTCAGGGCACCTTCCTGCCCACCGACACTGGTACACCGGAAGATGCATCCAACTGGGGCCTCTCCATCCCCGTCATCAATCACCCCGCGACGGCGAGCTTCGCATCGTCTTTTGGTGGCGCCGACGGCAATGGCGACTGGTCGCTCAAGATCCACGACGACGCGCCGAACGACGCGGGCAGCGTCGCGGGCTGGCGGCTCACAGTAACCACCGAGGAGGGCTGGGCTTCACTGCATGGCACTGCGGGGCACGATATCATTCAGATTCTCGGTGACGGCATCGCCGGCGGCGTCTTCAAGATCAACGAGCGCGGTCCGGTCGCCTATGAAGGTCTCACGGACTTCGCCATCGAGAGCGGCGCCGGCAATGATCTGATCCTGACCTCCTATGGGATCGACCAGATCAGGCCGGGCAGCGGCCGGGACACGGTCCATGCCGGCGGGGCGGTCGACTACATCACCGTCGGCGATGGCGACGACGCGGCCGGCGAGGTCTACGACGGCGGCAGCAACAACGACACGCTGATCCACAACGGGTACCAGACACTCGACCTTCGCGACGACACGCTCATCTCGATCGAGCGCCTGAACCTCGAGAGCGGCGGCAAGCTGATGGTTAGCGCGGCCCAGATGGGCAGCCTGACCAGCGTCTGGGGCGGTGCCGACATTACCCACCCCGATGAACTTGCCGTGAGCATGGGCGCCAGCACGGCTCTGAACCTCGGGCTGATCAATTTCGCCCAATTCTTCCATGCCGGCGACGTGGTCACCATCAAAGGCGACAAGGATTCCGAATCGATCGTGGGCAGCAAGGTCAACGATATGGTGTCCGCGGGAGGCGGCAACGACTTCATCTCGACCGACCTTGGCCGGGACACGATCGATGGCGGCAAGGGCAACGACAGCATCGTCTATGCCGAGCGCAACGTCGCCGTGAAGGTCGCTCTCGACGGGAGCAAGGCGGTTGGCGTCAAGGTCGACTGGGTCGTCGAGGACACGGTCCGCAACGTCGAGAACGTCTATGGCGGCAGCCTCGGCGACGTGCTCAAGGGCGACAAGGCTGCCAACTATTTGAATGGCCTTGGCGGCGCCGACAAGCTGAAGGGCGGCATCGGCGACGACTCGCTGGAGGGGGGCCTTGGAGCCGACAGCGTGTGGGGCGGCGCCGGACGCGACACGTTCTTGTTCATGGGCCCTGTCGATGCGGTGGACCACCTCAAGGACTTCTCGCATGCCGACGACACGATCGTGCTCCGCAATGTCGAGTTCGCGGCTTTCGCCAAGACGGGCAACCTCTCCTCGAAGGGCTTCCGCGCCAATGCCGACGGCCACGAGGCCCACACGGCCAAGCAAAAGTTGATCTACGACAAATCCGACGGCAGCCTGTGGTATGACGCGGACGGCAAGGGCGCCGGTGCGGCAATCCAGGTCGCCGTGCTCGACAACAAGCCGCAGAACCTCGACTTCCACGATTTCCTGATCGTGTGAGGGCAGCGGCACCGCCCCGGCCTTGACTTCGCGAGCCTCGGCCCTTAGACAGCGGCCACTTTCCGGCCCTTTGGGGTCGTGGAGCGCACCCGGGATTCTCCAAAAACGTGAGGATCTGTCGGCTCTGTCGCAAGACAGGGCAGAGGAGGGCGCAATCACTTTCGACGATCTATGAAAGGATTACGATGTCGAAGCGCATTGAAGCCAAGCACAAGATTGACCGTCGTCTTGGCGAAAATCTCTGGGGCCGTCCCGGCTCCCCGCTCAACGCCCGCGCCTACGGCCCGGGCCAGCATGGCCAGCGCCGCAAGGGCAAGACCTCCGACTATGGTCTGCAGCTGCGCGCCAAGCAGAAGCTCAAGGGCTACTACGGCTCGATCACCGAAAAAGCCTTCAAGAAGCTCTACACCGAAGCGTCGCGCGTCAAGGGCGACACCGGCGAGCGCCTGATCGGCCTGCTCGAGAGCCGTCTCGACGCCATCATCTACCGCGCCAAGTTCGTGCCGACGGTGTTCGCTGCCCGCCAGTTCGTCAGCCACGGCCACGTGCTGGTGAACGGCAAGCGCGTCACCATCGCGTCGTACCAGGTCAAGCCCGGCGACAAGATCGAGCTCAAGGAACGGTCCAAGCAACTCGGCATCGTGCTCGAAGCCAACCAGTTGGCCGAGCGTGACGTCCCCGAGTATGTGGAAGTCGATCACGGCAAGCAGGTCGCCACCTATGTGCGCGTCCCGGCTCTGGCCGATGTGCCGTACCCGGTGCAGATGGAACCAAACCTGGTCGTCGAGTTCTACTCGCGCTGATCGGTTCGATGTGAATGTTCAAGGGCCGCCCGGTGGGCGGCCTTTTTTGTTTGTGGAATTGGGCAGTCGGCGTTCCTCACCTGTGGCGCAGCCACGGGGGAGGGGGACCAGCGAAGCTGGTGGAGGGGGCGAGACTGGCTCGGTGTCTGCGGCCGCCCCCTTCCGTCAGCTCCGCTGACACCTTCCCCCGCTTCGCAGGGGAAGGAAGCCGACTGCAGCCCGACTACTCCGGCACCACCACAGGTGTAGCCGCGGCTGGCACCGTCTCCGTCGCGAGATATCTCGGGTCGTCGTAGTCGTTGGCGACGACCAGGGTTTCCGCTGGGATCTGGCGTTCGAAGCCGCGCAGACGCTGGTAGATCGAGATCAGGTTGATGATCGTCGTCCACGAGTTCATCAGGAAGCGGAACGAGTCCGAGACGTTGCCGTAGGCGTTGAAGATCTGCTGGAAGAGACCCAGCGTAATCAGGCCCGCCACCAGCGAAGGGCCGACGGCGATGTAGGGGATGAACTGCGACGCGTTGAGGAACGCGTAACGGGCGACGTTGAAGTACGTGTAGTGGAAGTAGATGCGGTAGTAGTTCCGCTGCATGTTCTTGAACAGGTCGCGGACCGTGACTGGCTGGCCACGCTCCGGGTGATCCTCGGCGTAGACGAGTTCCTTGCGGAACGCCGCCTCGACGCGCTGGTTGGCGAACTGCAGGCCGGGCAAGCGTATGCCCACGACCGCAAAGAGGAACGTGCCGGCGACGGCGCCGAACAGCGCCAGCCAGACGAGGCTGCCGGGCACCACACCGACCCACGGCAATGACGGCACATGTTCCGACAGACCCCAGAGGATGGGGAGGAACACGATCAACGTCATGATCGAGGAGACGATGTTGAGGCCGAGACTCTCCACGATCGAGGAGAAGTTCTGCGTGTCTTCCTGGACGCGCTGGGCGGCGCCCTCGATGTGGCGGACCTTCTGCCAGTTGGCCATGTAGTAGAACGACATCGCCCGGCGCCAGCGGAACAGATAATGCGCGTTGAGGAAGGCGTTCATCACGAGCACGAAGATGTTGACCGCGAGCACCGCGGCTACCGTCCAGATCTTGCCGACATAGGTGTCGAAGGTAACGGTGTTGGGCGCGCCGATGGCTTCCTGGATGAGGTTGTAGAAGTCGCCGTACCAGTCGTTGAGCCAGGCATCGACCTGCACGTTGAAGTAGACGACCTCGATGATCGTGACGGTGCCGACGACGCTCCACCAGTACCATTTCTTGTTGTCGTTGAGGAAATACCAGGGGATGCAGAAGCCGTATCCCGCCATCAGCACGAACTGGTAGAGCCAGACCTTGTCGGGGCTGAAGAAGGGCGCCGGAACGGCTTCCGTGGGCTGGAAGCCAAGCCAGGGACCGAGGCTGAGATAGGGCTCTAGGGCAGTACCTGCCGTGAACCAGATCGCCATCGCAACCGCCGTCCAGGCGAGGGCCGAGGTGAAGAAGTTGACGGGGTTGGGGAAGAAGGAGCGGAACACGGCAGAATTCTCCTGCGGCTCGTGATGGCGTCATCTAACTGACAGCTACGAGATTGGGCAAGGAAACTGCGTCAGCTTACACCGAGTTAAGCTCAGCTAAGCGCGTTGTAATCCGGGCGCTTGGGCGATACCACGGGGCGGTCGCGGGGAGGGGGATGCCCTCCTCGCGGGGATATAGGCGATCAGCGCGGCATCCGCCGGGGAGCGCCGACCATGCCGCCGCCATTGGGCCGGATATCGAATTCGCGCTTGTTGCAGTCGAGGCAGATGCCGTTGCCGATGAGGTTGCCGTGCGGCGCCCCGCAGATCGAACAGCAAAGCGGACTACGGACCGCCTCAGCGGCCGTGGCAGGACCGAAGTGAGCAAGCAAAGTCAGCAGAATGAATACAAATATGACTTTCATTATTCCCCCAATAGTTCTGAGAACGCTGGACAAACTCCAGCGGGCACTGAGGTTAGTGGAAATACGTAAATGCGAGGCTTGGCTGTGAACGAGATGCCGGCCAAGCGACGCGTGCAGTAGGGAGTCCTACGTGGTCCGTGCCTGGGTCATCGCAGCAATAGTACTCCTAGGGGTCTGGATGCTTTCCGTCGCCTCCAGTGATGCACTACTCGGCTGCCGCGGCGACACCATTCCCGGTTGGGAGCTCTTGCTCCTAGGTTGGATAGGGCCGGTAGCTTCGCAGTTTGGCTGGTACGCGAACGTCATTTTCCTGATTGCGCTGCCGACATTTGTGTTCAAGCGGCGTTCTGGTGGTTGGAGTGTTGCTGTAGGGCTGCTGGCGACTGGGCTGGCGCTCTCAAGCTTGGGGCTGGAAGTCCTTCCGAACGACGCGGGGGGAACGTCGATCTGCGGCTTCGGCACCGGATTCTACCTCTGGCTGGGAGCCATCGCAGGCTTGGCCTTGGCCACCATCGTCAAATGGGGCATTGGTCTTGCCGGAAGCAGAGCCCCGGACTTTTTACGACCATGAACCAGATTGTGCCGCAGCGCGAATTCGAGGACGACGCGGAAGAGGTGCTGGCGATGTTTCGCACGGCGCCGCGCGGCGTCGAATTCAACAAGCTGCGCAAACGGCTGGTGCGGCTGACGCGCGAGGCGATCGACAAATTCGGCATGGTCACGCCGGGCCAGCGCTGGCTGGTGGCGCTCTCGGGCGGCAAGGACAGTTATGGGCTGCTGGCGATCCTGCTCGATCTCAAATGGCGCGGACTGCTGCCGGTGGATTTGCTGGCGTGCAATCTCGACCAGGGGCAGCCGAACTTCCCCAAGCACATCCTGCCCGAGTTCCTGAGTGCGAATGGCATCGAGCACCGCATCGAATACGCCGACACCTATTCGATCGTGACCGACAAGCTGCCGGCGGGCGCGACCTATTGTTCGCTCTGCTCGCGGCTCCGGCGCGGCCACCTCTACCGTATCGCCCGGGAGGAGGGCTGCTCGGCGCTGGTGCTGGGGCATCATCGCGAGGACAGCCTCGAAACGTTCTTCATGAACCTGTTCCACGGCGGCAAGCTCGCGGCGATGCCGGCGAAACTGCTCAATGATGAGGGCGACGTCGAAGTGCTGCGGCCGCTGATCTATTGCGCCGAGCCGGATCTGGCGAAATTCGCCGAGCACATGGCCTTCCCAATCATCCCCTGCGACCTCTGCGGCTCGCAGGAAGGGCTTGAGCGCAACGCCATGAAGGCCATGCTCAACGACATCGAAAAGCGCATGCCGGGCCGCAAGGACATCATGATCCGTGCACTGGGCAACATCCGGCCGAGCCACATGCTCGACCCGAAACTGTTCGACTTCATGACCCTGGGGCGCACGGCGCAATGAGCAGCATCGATGTGATGGAGCTGGCGACCATCCTCCGCGATGCCGCCAACGCCGAGATCCTACCGCGATTTCGGCGGCTCGAGCCGGGCACGGTCAAGACCAAGTCGAACCCGACGGACCTCGTGACCGAGGCCGATACCGAAGCCGAATGGTTCATCAAGCGCGAGGTGGAGACGCGCTGGCCGGGGACGCTCGTCGTTGGCGAGGAGTCGGTGGCCGCCGACCCCGATCTGCTCGGCAGGCTCGCGGGCGCCGATGTGGCGATCACGGTCGATCCGGTGGACGGCACGGCGAACTTCGCGGCGGGCCTGCCGCTGTTTGCGGTGATGGCTGCGGTGGTGGTCAAGGGCGAGACGGTCGCCGGCATCATCTATGATCCGATGGGCGACGATTGGATGCTGGCGGAGCGCGGTGGCGGCGCCTGGCTGAAGCGGCCCGATGGCGGGGAGCTGCGGCTCAAGGTGCGCGAGCCGGCGCGGATCGAGGACATGATCGCGCATCTGTCGATCGCCTTCCTGCCGCCCGACAAGAAGCCGGACCTGCTCGCCAATTTCGCCCGGTTCAGGATCGCGGCGAACTATCGCGTTGCCGGCCACGACTACCGGACCTTTGCCAGCGGTCATGCCCACTGCGTGATGTTCAACAAGCTGATGCCGTGGGACCATCTGCCGGGCACCCTGATCTCGCAGGAGGCCGGCGGCCATGTGGCCAAGTTCGACGGCTCGCCGTACCGGCCGGCCGATCTGACCGGCGGGCTGCTGCTCGCCACCGACCCCGACAGCTGGAGCCTTCTCCGGCGCGAGGTGTTCACTCTATAGTCGTCGGCGTGGGAGGCGCTAAGTGAAGCAGGAAGATTACTGGGCAATCGCCGAAGCCGACATCGAGATCCAGAATCCGGTGACCGACCGGAAGCTGCGGTTGCTCGAGGATTATTGCGACGTCCGCGACGGCATCAAAGTCATCGACATCGGCTGCGGCAAGGCCTGGCTGATGCGGCAATGGGCGGAGCGCTACGACATCGAGGGGGTGGGGCTCGAGACCAACCCGGCCTTCCTCGACTTAGCGCGCAACCGGCGGCCGAAGCGCGGCACGATCACCTACCTCGATGGGCCGGCCGAAGACTTTGCGCCGGAGCCGGCAAGCTTCGACGTCGCGATGTGCCTGGGCGCGACATTCGCGCTGGGCGGCTTCGTGGCGGCGGTCGAGTGGATGGTGCGGTCGGTGAAGGCCGGCGGCGCGGTGGTGGTGGGCGACCTGTCGCTCAAGCATCGGCCGGCGGTGAACACGCACCAGCACTTCCCGCTCGACGCAGTCGAACTCGCGGCGGTGATGCAGCGGCATGGCGTCGAGGTGTCGGCGCTGATCTCGGCATCGGACGCGGATTTCGAACGCTATGCCAGCCACCACCGGCACGCGACGATCCGCTGGGCGATCGAGCACAAGGACCATCCCGACCACGACGAGGTGCTCAACAAGAGCGCCGCCGACTGGCATTACTACCTCAAGACGATCCGCCCGCATCTGGGCTGGACCATTATCGTCGGCCACAGGCTTTAGTCGGCCAGGGCGGGGGCCGCGTGCTCGTATTCCTTGCCGACGCCGAACAGCCGACCCTTCTCGGCGATCAGAATGCAGCACAGCACCAGACAGCCCATGACCACGTAGCCGGTCGCGTTGGGGGTGAGGGTTTTGTTGAAGTGCTGGCCGATATAGGTGCCGAGCAGCGCGCCGCCGACCGTCTGCATGAAACCGAACACCGAGGCGGCGGTGCCGGCAACCGCGCCGAGCGGCTCCATCGACAGCGAGTTCATGTTGGACGCGGCATTGCCGAACGCCACCTGGATGACCATCAGCAGCGCGAAGAACAGCCAGAACGGCACCGGACCCATCAGGCTGAGGATCAGCAGGATCGAGGCGCAGCTGATGTAGATCAGGATCGCGGTATGGCTGAGCCGCCGCATACCGAAGCGCCGCACAACGCGCGAGTTGATGAAGGACGACACGGCCATGAAGCCGGCCATTGTCGCAAAGGCGAGCGGGAACCACGGACCAAGTCCGTAGATGCCGACGAAGATCTGTTGCGAACTGATGATGAAGCCGAACATGGCGCCGAACAGGAACATGCCGGAGAGCCCGTAGAAGAACGCCACGCGGTTGGTGAACACCAGCTTGAAGCCTTCGGCGATGACGCCGAGCTTCAGCGGCCGGCGGTATTCCGGGTGAAGCGTCTCGGGCAGGCGGAACCAGGCCCAGATGAAAATGAGCGTCGCAAGGCCGCCCATGAACAGGAAGATGTAGTGCCAGGGCCCGGTGAGCAGGATGATCTGGCCGATCCCCGGCGCGATGATCGGGATCGCCATGAACACCATGAAGGTGAGCGACATGACCTCCGCCATCTCGCGGCCGGAGAAGCGGTCGCGCACCACCGAGGTGGCGATGACCCGGGTCGAGGCGGCGCCGAGCCCTTGCGTGAAGCGGAGCGCGAGGAGGATCGCGAAGGTCGGCGCGAACGTCGCGGCGAAGGCGCAGATGATGTAAAGGCCGATGCCGAAAAACAGCGGGGCGCGGCGGCCGAAGCGATCGGTGATCGGACCAAAGGCGAGCTGCGCGGCGCCGAAGCCGATCATATAGGCCGACACGACCAGCTGGCGCTCGTTTTCGTTCGAAATGCCAAGGGCTTCGCCCATGTAGGGCAGGGCCGGCAGCATGACGTCGATGGCCAGCGCGTTGAGCGCCATCAGGGCCGCAACGAGGCCAATGAATTCGGGCCGGGACAAAACCCGTTGGCCAAGTGCTTGAACTGTCATCAGATTATCCGCGGGCCCGAGGAGAACCGGCCCGTTGCGCGGCGGACCATGCTCCCACGACGCCGGATTGGCAAGGTTAGGGTGCTATCAAATATCAGGCGCAGGCGGGCAGCGGCGATGCCGGTCATGGCGTGAAACTAACCGGGCCCGGCGGCCGTTCGAAACGACATGTTGTGTGCGGCTCATTCGTGGCACTCATGACGCATTGACCTTGCCAGCGAACGGATTACCTCCACCCGCATGATCCGCCACATCGTCTTCTTCACCGCCAAATCGCCCGAGAACCTGCCCGCGATCCTCGACGGGCTGCGCCTCTTGGGCACGATCCCGCAGGTGAGCCATTTCGAGGTGACCGAGAACCGCAAGGTCGACCAGATCGGCAACGATGTCGACGTGGTGGTCTATGCCGAGTTCGAGAGCGAAGCGGCACTCAAGGCCTACAAGGCCCACCCGACCTACGCCGAGGCAACGCGCCGCGTCCGGCCGCTGCGCGAATTGCGCTTTGCGGCCGATTTCGAGGCGTCGGAAGAGGCTGTGGGTGCGATCAGGCGGTCTGCTTGACCGGAACGCCCTTGTCGGTGAAGTGCGTCAGCAATTCGCCGGCCTGGAACATCTCGGTAATGATGTCGGCCCCGCCCACGAACTCGCCCTTGACGTAGAGCTGCGGGATGGTCGGCCAGTTGGTGTAGGCCTTGATGCCCTCGCGCAGTTCCTGGTCCTCGAGCACATTGGCGGTCTGGTAGTCGACGCCAAGGTAGTCGAGAATCTGCACCACGCGGCCCGAGAAGCCGCACATCGGGAAGTCTTTCGTGCCCTTCATGTAGAGGAACACGTCGTTGGACTTCACCTGCGCGTCGATCTTGCTGTTGATGTCGCTCATCACAATGCCTTTCAGATCCGGGGCCAGCGCGGCCCAGCCGGAGGATTTGCTCCGTAAATAGGCCGAGTTCATGCCGATGTCGAGGCGTTCATCGGGATGTGACGATGAAGGCAGCTATGCGCGCGGACGCAGAGTGGCGCGATGCGATGCGGGCAGTCGGCGATCCTCCCCCGCTTTGCGGGGGAGGATCGCGCGCGACTCAGACTGGCGGCTTGGCCGCGTCTTCGCCGCGACCGCTAGTCCGGCGCCTTGGTCTGCACGCTCAGCGAATGCAGCGTCGTGCCCATGTCCGTCCCGAAGGCGGCGTTGACGATCTGGTGCTGCTGGACGCGGGATTTGCCGCGGAATTGTTCGGAAATGACGGTGGCGGCCCAGTGATTGTCGTCGCCGGCGAGGTCGCGGAGTTCGACCACGGCGTCGGGGATGGCCGCCTTGATCCGTTTTTCGATTTCGGATGCGCTCATTGGCATGACTGACCTCCGCCTGTAGGGTGAGGGAGATATGGCATGGCACACCAGGGGCTTCAACGTGCGCGAGCGCGGCGAAGAGTGCGGATGTCGTTGCACCTGTTGCGGGGACGCATTTCTATGACGGAACTGAATATCGGCCGGCCTGTGCGCCCGTCGGTGCCACGAGCGCGCATGACGACCGGGCGCTTCGCGCGGCTGTTCTTCAAAGACAACATCGCCAAGTTCTACCTGGTGACCTCGGTGCTGATCACTGTGGGGACGGTGGTGTTTTTCGGCTTCACGCCGGGAATGCTGATCGCTTCGCTGGTGTCCCTCGTGGTGTTGTCGGCGCTCGAGTACCTGATCCACCGCTGGCTGCTGCACAACCAGATCTTCTACCGCTACCCGCTCACCGCCAAGATCTGGCGGCACCTGCACTACGCCCACCACATGGACCCCACCGAGACGGGCGGCATGATCGGGCCACCGCAATATGCGATCCCGGTTATGCTGCTGGTGACGCTGCCGCTGGGCGGGCTGATCGGCGGCGCGGCAGGGGCAGCCGGGGCCTCGGCGGTCGGGTTCTGGCTGGTGCTGGCCTACGAATATTGCCACGGCTACGCGCATCTCGTGACCGAGCCGCGGACGCGCTACGGCAAGATGCTGCGGCATCTCCACATGCTGCATCACTTCCACAACGAGAAGGGCAATTTTGGCGTCACCTCGCCGGTGTTCGACCTGATCTTCGGCACTCATTACAGCGACCCGGCCAAGATGGCCCGCTGCGCCACGGCCCGCAATCTCGGCTACACCGCGGAGCAGGCGCGGCGCTATCCGTGGGCCGGGCAGGGTGACGTCACGCCGGCCGAGTAACGTCAGGACCGCGGCAGACGCTGCGCCACCCATGGCTGGCCGGTGAAGTCGTCGAGACTGTCATAGGCGACCGCGTCCCAGCCGAAAGCGCGGGCGGCGTCGATGACCTCAGGGCTGTCGTCGAACATCAGCGGCGGCTCGTCCTGCGGGCCCATCCGCGCGGCTGCCGCTTCGAAGAAGGCGCGGTCGGGCTTCATGGCGCCAAGCCGGGCGGCGTAGAAGATGTCATCGAAGATGTGCTGCAGGCCCAGCGTGAACCACAAATGCAACGCCCGCAGATGCTCCTGGTTGGTCGCGATATAGAACGGCCCGGCATCGGGAGCGGTGCGTAGCCGGCGGATCGCGGCAAGGAGCGGCTGGTTGAGCTGGCTGTCGCGCTGCAGCCAATAGGCGATGAAGGTCAGCGGCGAACCCGTGTAGCCGACGCTTGGCAGCCAGTCTTCGAGCTCAGCCACGAGAGATCGGCGATCCACCATGACATTGCGGACAAAACCCTCGCGGATGAAGTCCGCGACGAAGCTGTGCTCGTCGATCCCGAGGTCGTCCTTGAGGTGGACGGACCACATCCGCCGCAAATGCTGTTTCGAATGCAGCCCGTGGATCAGCACGCCGTCCACGTCGAAGAGGACGGCACGGCTCACGCCGCGATCTCGCCGGCCATGTAGTTGGGGAACCAGCCTTCGTGCGCAGCCTTGAGGTCGGCAACCGGGATGGCGCTCGCGTCGCCAAGCTTCAGCGACGTGCCGCCGGTGGTACCGATCCACGGGACGAACAGGCCGGCATAGGGATAGATCTCGTCGTAGAACTGGTCGAGGAAGCCGCGCTTGACCGTGACCAGATAGCGGCCCTGGTCTTCGCCGAAGAACTGCGGGATCGGGTCGCCGCCGCTGAGCTGGTTGACCACCGCGCCGATGCCGGAGGCCATCGCCATTTCGGCGAGGCCGACCGCGAGGCCGCCATCGCTGAGGTCGTGCACGGCCGTCGCGTGGCCGTCGCGGATCAGGATGCGGACGAGGTCGCCGGCCTTCTTTTCGAGCGCGAGATCGACCGGCGGCGGCGGGCCGTCCTTGCGGTTGAACAGGTCGCGCAGATAGATCGACTGGCCGAGATGCGTGCCCCACCAGTCGGGCGCGCCGACGAGGAGGATCGCCTGGTTTTCCGCGGCGAAAGCGACGCGCGCGGTGCGGTGCCAGTCGGGGATGAGGCCGACGCCGCCGATGGTGGGGGTCGGCAGAATGCCCTGGCCGTTGGTCTCGTTGTAGAGCGAGACGTTACCGGAGACGATCGGGAAATCGAGCGCCCGGCAGGCCTCGCCGATGCCGCGCACGGCTTCGGCCAATTGCCCCATGATCTCGGGCTTTTCCGGGTTGCCGAAATTGAGATTGTCGGTCGCCGCGATCGGCTCGGCGCCGACGGCGGTCAGGTTGCGCCAGCATTCGGCCACCGCCTGCTTGCCGCCCTCGTACGGATCGGCCTCGCAATATCGGGGCGTCACGTCCGAGGAGAAGGCGAGCGCCTTGGTCGGGTGGCCGTCGACGCGGATGACGCCCGCATCGCCACCCGGGCGCTGCAGGGAATTGCCCTGGATGTAGGTGTCGTACTGCTCATAGACCCAGCGGCGTGAGCTGAGGGCAGGGGTGCCGACAAGCTTCAGCAGCGCCTTGGCAACATCCATTTGTGGAATGTCGTTCGGATCGAGCGGCGCACGCGGTTCGGATTTGGTCCACGGGCGGTCGTATTCGGGGGCAGCATCGCCCAGATCCTTGATCGGCAGATCGGCGACGATGTTGCCCTTCCACTTGACGCGGAAGCGCAAATCATTGGTGGTGATGCCGACAGTGGCGAAGTCGAGCTCCCATTTCTGGAACACCGCTCTGGCTTCGGCTTCCTTCGACGGCTTGAGCACCATGAGCATGCGCTCCTGGCTTTCGCTCAGCATCATCTCATAGGGCGTCATCGCCTCTTCGCGCACCGGCACCTTGTCGAGATCGAGCATGATGCCGAGGTCGCCCTTGGCGCCCATCTCGACCGCCGAGCAGGTGAGCCCGGCGGCGCCCATGTCCTGGATGGCGATGACGGCGCCGGTCTGCATCAGCTCAAGGCAGGCCTCGAGCAGCCGCTTTTCGGTGAACGGGTCGCCGACCTGGACGGTCGGGCGCTTCTGCTCGATGTCGTCGCCGAATTCGGCCGAGGCCATCGTCGCGCCGCCGACGCCGTCGCGCCCCGTCTTGGCACCGAGATAGACCACGGGCAGGCCAACGCCCTCGGCCTTCGAGTAGAAAATCTTGTCGGTATCGGCGAGACCGGCCGCGAAGGCGTTGACAAGGATGTTGCCATTGTAGCGCTCGTCGAACTCGACCTCGCCGCCGACAACCGGCACGCCGAAGGAGTTGCCGTAGCCGCCGACGCCGGCCACGACGCCCGAGACGAGGTGGCGGGTCTTTTCATGGTCGGGCGAGCCGAAGCGCAGCGCGTTCATCGCCGCCACAGGCCGCGCGCCCATCGTGAACACATCGCGCAGGATGCCGCCGACGCCGGTCGCCGCGCCCTGATAGGGCTCGATGTAGGACGGGTGGTTGTGGCTCTCCA
>JBKJTB010000371.1:0-3627 GCA_046594305.1 Devosia sp.
GCCCGGCGTTCCTGGCGAGCCACCGCATAGCCGGTTTCATCGCACACGATCGCGGAACCCGGGCGCAATGCCAGGTCGTTCAGCAGGTGAACGCGACTGGCCCCGAATGCCGACCGATCCAGCGATACATACTCGTCGAGTTGTCGTGCCTGTGCGGGCAAGGGCGCATCGGTCGCCGCCAGAGTTCCCTGCCAGCGGTCGATCAGTTCAATGTCGACAAATCCCAGCCGGGAATACACCGCGCGGCCCTCCAGCGTCGCATCGAGCATCGGGACGAGGTTGTGCTCCAGCAGATGCTCGACGGCCGCTTGCAACAGCAGTGTTGCGAGGCCGCGCCGGCGATACTGTTCCGCAACGAGCACCATGCTGACCCAGCCGAAGTCTGGCGGGTAGGGCAGGGCGAGGCTCGTCGCAATGAGGCGCCCGTCGGCTCGAACCCCAAAGCCCTGTCCGGCCGCGAGCAGAAAACTCCAGTCGGCCGCTGTCTGGTTCCATCCGGCTTCGGTAGAGAGCAGCAGGCCGGCGTCGACGTCGATGCCGGTCAACTGCTCGACCTGCCACGACGCGATCATCCAATGCGGCCCAGCGAATCGAGCGCGATTTCTCCGCGCAGCGATTTGCCACGACAGAACCGCTCCACTTCATCGACCACGGCAGAGAACACGCGGCTCCGCTCCAGTCCCATCGGCCCCGCCATGTGCGGCGTCAGCAGCACGTTGGGCAGCGTGAACAGCGGGGAATCTGGCGGCAGCGGCTCGGGATGGGTGACATCGATGACCGCCGAGATGCGGCCCGACGCAAGCTCCGCAATCAGCGCGTCCTGATCGACGAGCACGCCACGCGCGGTGTTGATGAGCGTCGCACCATCGCGCAGTTTTGCGAGGCGCGGGCCATCGAACATGTTGATGGTCTTGTCGGTGATCGGCGCATGGATCGAGACGATGCTCGAGCGCGTGACGAGGTCATCGAGATCGTCGACCTTCTCCGCCCCAAGCCCTCGCGCATGTTCCCGCGACAGGAACGGATCATAGACGAGCACCTCGACATCGAAGTCGCGCAGCCGCTCGATCACCGGCAGCCCGACCCGCGACGCGCCGACGATGCCGATCGTCTGCCCCATAAGGCCGATGTCGAACTCATCATCGGCTGCGGGGATTGTCCGCGTCTCGCGATACTTTCGCGCTCTGGCGAGAACCTGCTTCCCCGAAAACACAATCGCCGCGATCGTGAACTCGACCACCGGATACGCGGTGGCCTCGACCGCCGAAGACACCCGCACGCCGCGATGCCAGACCGCCGGTGCATGATGCGCTTTCACCGTCGCGCCGAGATGGGAGATCATCCTGAGCCGGGGGAGGTTTTGCAGTCCTGCCGCGTCGAGCAGCGGCGCGCTCCATCCGGTGATCAGCACTTCGACGTCCGGCAGGATCGCCGCGGCGCGCGCATCGATAAAGCTCATGAGCGGCGTACGATCGACGATGTCCGCAACCGCCGCGAGGCGCTCCCAGTCAAGCGGCAGGAACGAGTCGCGATAGAGGCGCTGATCGTAGCAAAGCGCCAGCTTCGGTTTGGGTGCGGTCATGATGCGTCATTTGTCGGTGGGAGGGAGAGGACCGTGTCGAAGCCGTCGAGCGCGTCGTCGATCGGGGCCAGTTCGGGATACCAGTGCCGCTCCCATTCGAGGCTGATGATCCCGTCGAACGCGTCCGCGCGTAGAATATCGATCAACTCGCTGAAAGGAAACTCGCCGGCGCCCGGCACGACATAGCCAAGCTGCGCCACACTGTCCTTGACGTGCAGGTGCCGGGTGCGGCCGCGCAGCCGCGACCATGTCGCCGAGGGCGACTCTCCGCCTTCCCTCCAGGTGTGGTGCGTGTCCCATAGAACCCCGATTGCAGGGTACTGCTCGATGAAGCGTTGCAGCGCCGCGGGCTGGGTCAGCGCATCGTGCGTCTCGACGATCAGCTCCGACGCGACATCGAGATCCTGCCACCAGTCGAATAGCGACCGTATCGAGTTGAGTTCCGCCTCATCACCCTGCTCGCCGCCGTCGAACACGCGGATTGCCGAAGCTCCGATCGCGGCCGCCCAGGGCGCCAGCGCCTGCAACTCAGCGCGACCTTCCGACGTCGATCCGATCGCGTCGCATGAGCTGTCGAGGCTGACGATCCTGACGGGGAACTCCGCCGCAATGTCCCTCAGCCGTGCGGGCGTTCCGTACCGTGCTTCGAAATACTCCGGCAGATCGTTGCCTCCGCCGAGGGTTCGCAGCTCCACAGCCGGCATCCGCCGTCGCACCGCAAGCGCCAGCACCTCTTCGAACTCCAGTTCCCCGCAGCCCAATGTCGAAAAACATGGGGTAGCGCGCAGCGGTCCGACACTGGAGACTGTTTCGGTCTCACGCATCAGTGCCGCACCTGCATGGTTGGATCGGGCCGCGGCACCGAGGCGATGAGCCGCTTGGTGTAGTCGTGGCTCGGGGCGTTGAGCACAGCGTCGACGGAACCGGCCTCCACCACTTTCCCCTGATGCATGACGACGACGCGATCACAGAAATAGCGGATGTTGCTGATGTCGTGCGTGATGAACACATAGCTGAGGTTGAGCCGCTGCTGCAACTCGAGCATCAGGTCGAGCATCTGCGCACGCAGCGACACGTCGAGCGCCGAGGTTGCCTCGTCGGCGATGATCAGCCGCGGATTGGACGCGATGGCCCGGGCGATGACGATGCGCTGCCGTTGCCCGCCCGAAAACGCATGCGGATAGCGCTCCATCATCCTGGGTTCGAGCCCCACCAGCGACAGGAGTTCCGCGACCCGCTCCTTCAACTGCCGGCCGCGCGCCACCTTGGCGAGGAGCAGCGGCTCGCCCACGATCTGGCCGATCGACATGCGCGGGTTCAGCGCCGAAAACGGATCCTGAAAGATCATCCGAACTTCGCGCAGCAGCGGATCGTCGCCTTTGCGCATCCGCCCCGCCAGCTCCACCTGCGACTCGTCGGCGCAGCGATAGAGCATCGACCCCGCAGTCACCGAATGGAGACCGACGATGCACCGCGCCATGGTGCTCTTGCCCGACCCGCTCTCGCCCACGATGCCGACATTCTCGCGCGGCATCACATCGAACGACACGCCGTCGACGGCCTTCAGTTCCTGGCGCTGGCTCGCCAAAAGGCCGCGGCGGAGGACGAAGGTCTTGCCCAGGTCGCGCACCTGCAGGATCGGCCCCGCAGCCTCCGGCGCAGCCGGCGTTGCCGGCGCTGCCGCTACGCGAAGCGGCGACGGACTCTCGAGCCGCAACGCCGAGGCGAGCAGCATGCGCGTATAGGGGTGCTGCGGCCGGTCGAACAGCGCGCGCAGTTCGGCCATCTCGACGATCTTGCCCAACTGCATGACGGCGACGCGATCGGCGATGTTGGCGACGACACCCACGTCATGCGTAATGAAGATCACCCCCAGCCCCAGCGACTGCCTGAGCCGCTCGAGCAGCGCCAGAATCTCCGCCTGCGTGATGATTGCGATGGCGCTTGCCAGCGAACCGCGGATCCTCATCGCCGACGAGCCGACAACGGCGCTCGATGTCACCACGCAGGCGGAGATTCTGGCGCTGCTCGAGCGGCTCAGGCAG
>JBKJTB010000009.1:0-2587 GCA_046594305.1 Devosia sp.
TCAGCAATGGCACCGCCGTGCTGGGCCTGGGCGATTGCGGTGCCTTGGCGGGCAAGCCGGTCATGGAAGGCAAGGCGGTGCTGTTCAAGCGCTTCGCCGACGTCGATTCCATCGACCTCGAGGTCGACACCGAGGACGCCGACGAATTCATCAACTGCGTCAAGTTCCTCGGCCCGTCCTTCGGCGGCATCAACCTAGAGGACATCAAGGCGCCGGACTGCTTCATCATCGAGAGCCGCCTGCGCGAGCTGATGGACATCCCGGTGTTCCATGACGACCAGCACGGCACCGCGATCATCGCCACCGCCGGCCTGATCAACGCGCTGCACCTCACCGGCCGCGACATGAAGACGGCAAAGCTCGTCTGCAACGGCGCCGGCTCGGCCGGCATCGCCTGCATCGAGCTCATCAAGTCGATGGGTTTTACCCCCTCCAACGTCATCCTCTGCGACACCAAGGGCGTCGTCTACCAGGGCCGCGAGGAGGGCATGAACCAGTGGAAGTCTGCGCATGCCGTCAAGACCGACCTGCGAACTCTGGCCGACGCCATGGACGGCGCCGACGTCGTCTTCGGCCTTTCCGCGCGCGGCGCCTTCACGCCGGCGATGATCAAGTCGATGGCCAAAAACCCGATCATCTTCGCCATGGCCAATCCCGACCCGGAGATCACGCCCGAGGAGGTCGCCGAGATCCGCACCGACGCGATCATGGCGACCGGCCGCTCGGACTATCCCAACCAGGTCAACAACGTGCTCGGCTTCCCCTACATTTTTCGCGGCGCGCTCGACGTGCGGGCAACCACCATCAACGACGCGATGAAGGTCGCCGCGGCCAACGCGCTGGCCGGCCTCGCCCGCCAGGACGTGCCCGACGACGTCGCCGCCGCCTACCAGGGCAACCGCCCGAAGTTCGGCCCCAGCTACATCATCCCGGTGCCCTTCGTCCCGCGCCTCATCGCCGCCATCCCGCTGGCCGTCGCCAGGGCCGCGATGGAGTCTGGCGTGGCGCGCATGCCGATCCTCGACCTCGACAAATACGCGCAGGAACTGTCGGCCCGCCGCGACCCCATCGCCTCGACGCTGCAGCGCATCTACGACCGGGTGCGCCGCCAGCCCAGGCGCGTCGTCTTCGCCGAGGGCGAGGAGGAGCAGGTGATGCGCGCCGCCGCCTCCTATGCCAGCCAGAAGCTCGGCACAGCGATCCTCGTCGGCCGCGAGGAGATCATCCGCGAAAACGCCAAAAACGCCGGCGTCGAGCTCGACCGGCCGGGCATCGAGATCATTAACGCCCGGCTGTCGCGCAAGAACGCGCTCTACGCCGACTATCTCTACGAGCGGCTGCAGCGCAAGGGCTATTTGCTGCGCGACGCGCAGCGGCTGATCAACAACGACCGCAACCATTTCGCCGCCTGCATGGTGGCGCTGGGCGACGCCGACGCCATGGTCACCGGCGTGACGCGCAACTATTCCACCGCGCTCGAGGACGTGCGCCGCGTCATCGACGCAAAGCCCGGCCACCGCGTCATCGGCGCCTCCATCGTGCTGGCGCGCGGCCGCACCGTCATCGTCGCCGACACCGCCGTGCACGACATGCCGGGCGCCGTCGAGATCGCCGACATCGCCGAGGAAGTCGCCGGCTTCGCGCGCCGCATGGGCTACGAGCCGCGGCTTGCCATGCTCGCCTATTCGACCTTCGGCCACCCGGCCGGCGAACGCTCCGAGCGCATCCAGGAAGCCGTCAAGATTTTGGACAAGCGCCGCGTCGATTTCGAATATGACGGCGAGATGGCGGCAGACGTGGCGCTCAACGCCGAGGCGATGAAGCGCTACCCGTTCTGCCGCCTGTCAGGCCCGGCCAACGTGCTGGTCATGCCGGCCTTCCACTCGGCCTCGATCTCGACAAAAATGCTGCAGGAACTTGGCGGCTCGACCGTCATCGGCCCGCTGCTCGTCGGCCTCAACAAGCCGGTCCAGATCGTGCCGCTCAGCGCCAAGGATTCGGATATCGTGAATATGGCGGTGATCGCGGCTTATACGGCGGGGGTGTGAGGGGGCTTTGCTATGACTCGATAATTCCAGGAACAGGCGTGTCCGAAATAGGTCGCTGTGGTTGACACTAAAGAACCCACGGTTGCATGAACTAATTTAATCAACCAATATTACGGCGTCCTACTACGACACGCTCCTTACAGAGGTCGCTGTGAAAAATATTACTCGAAATGCGGTGAATGTATTCGCGGTTCTTGAGGATTTCAGGCAGAGGTCTTCTGACGTCCTCGACGGCTTGACTCCGTTCTTCGAGCCTATTCTTGAGGCGCATCGGGGCGAGGTATTTAACCCCGGCAGTTTCGCCTCAGAGGTGCGGGATACTTATAGGTGGAATTTCAATGAAGATGTAGCTGAAGAGTTCGTGCCTCGCTTCGTATCGCGTCAATGGCTATTGGCAGATGACAAACGGCGCGAAAACGGCCCTTAGAGCCCAACCGAAAATTAAGTTGAGTGATTTCAGCGACTTGTGATTCTCTGTGGTTTGCAAAGACTACGGAGGATCGGATGGCCTGGACTGAAATCACTCGGGAGCAATATGA
>JBKJTB010000018.1:0-5361 GCA_046594305.1 Devosia sp.
GCCTCGAGTTTTGATGCGGCTTCGGTGACGAGCTTCGAGCCGGTCTTCACTTCCGCGCCAGACTGCTCGATCAGGCCCTTCACTTCGGAGCTGGCCTGCGCGGCACTCTGCGCCAGCCGGCGAACTTCCACCGCAACCACCGCAAAGCCCTTGCCCGCTTCACCGGCCCGTGCGGCCTCGACACTCGCGTTCAGCGCCAAAAGGTTGGTCTGGAAGGCGATGTCGTCGATCAGCCCGATGATGTTGGAGATCTTGCCGCTCGACGCCGTGATCCGCTCCATGGCGTCCGTCGCCTTGGTCATCACCACGCCGCCCTCTTCGGCGGTTCTGGTCACAGATGCAGCAACCACACTCGCATCCTTGGCCCGCTGCGCGTTCTGCAGCACCGTGGCACTCAATTGCTCCATCGTCGCCGACGTCTCCTCGATCGTCGCCGCCTGCTTGGTGGTGCGTTCGCTGAGGTCGTTGGCACCGGAGAGAATCTCGCCGGTTGCGGTCTTGAGGTTGCGCGAGGTGGTCTTCAACTGTCCGACGATCTCGGACAGCGTTTCGGCCACCGCATTGGTGTCGGTCTTGAGCTGCTCGAAGGCACCCTGATAGCTGCCTTCGACCCGATGCGTGAGATCGGTCTGCGCCAGTGCCGACAGCACCCGGCCGGTCTCGCTCAGCCCGCGATCCACCGTCTCGACCAGATTGTTGATCGAGGCTGCGATCTCGTTGAGCTCCCGATCCGGGAACTCGGCTTCGACCCGCTTGCCGAAATCGCCCTGCTGGGCCGCATCGACCACCTGGCCAAACGCCTTCTGCAGTGCCTGCATCATCGTCGTGCGCTCGATCCGGCGGCGCTCGGAGGCGGCCCGTTCCTCGTCGGTCATCGAGGTGATCTTCAGCGCGTTCTCGCGGAACACCTCCACCGTTCGCGCCATCTCGCCGATCTCGTCGGAGCGCTTCGCACCCTTGATCTCGACCTCGAGATTGCCCTCGGCCAGGGCCTTCATGGTCCCGGTCAGCGACGTGATCGGCTTGGTCAGCGAGCGCGAGAACAGCAGACCCAGACCCGCTGCGATCGCCAGCAAAGCAGCGCCGACGCCCAGCATGGTGTTGCGCATGTTGGTCACGGGCGCCAGAACTTCGGCCTCCGTCTGCGTTGCGACCACGGCCCACTTCGTGCCGTCGAATTCGAACGGCGCGGCCAATGCGATCATCTCGCGGCCGAACATTTCGAGCGTGCCGCTCGACCGTTCGCCGGCAATCGCCGCATCCACCACGCTGCCCTTGAGCGGCGTCACCAGCACATTGGGATCGTCCGAAAACACCGACTGGCTGCGCATCAATCCATCGGCGCCGACGATCACCGCCTCGCCTGTCGCCCCAAGGCCGCGGATCGAGCGCACGCGGTTGGAGAACGGCGTGGCCGAAATCTCGAACACCAGCACCCCGGCGAGCGCATCGCCCTTATAGACCGGCGTTCCAATGAAGGCGACCGGTTGCTTCGCCGGACCATAGATCGTGAGGTCGGCAAAGGTGAGCGAACCTGCCGGCATCGCCGCGACCTTGGCGAAGAGCTTGCCCAGTTCGCCCTCGCTCAGCGGATTGCCGCTGCCCTTGGCGAAGGGCGTCGCAAAATCGTCGAACTTCTGCACCGAATAGATCAGGAAGCCCTGCGGGTTGAACAGGATGACGTCGTTGTAGCCGCGCTCCGTCATCAGCGAGCGCCACGCCGGATGGAAGCGCTTGTGCTGGCTGTCGTAATTGCCGACCGCCTGGCCGACGGAGTCGACGAGGTAACGCTGCCCGAACGGCTCCGGATTGTTCTTGATGAAGGCATCCTGCATCATCTGCGTGCCGTTGCCCTGCATATCGAGTGGCTCGTATGCCTTGGTCAGATTTTCGATCAGCGTCACCGTGTCGGCGCGCGAGGCATAGAGCTTCAGATCCGCCGAGACGTTCTTGAAGTAGTCCTGCACCTGGTCGAGACCGGACTGCACCGAGGCATCCATGCGCTCGGCCCGCTGCTGGTCGACGGTCTGGAGGCCGATCATGTAGGCCGCGATGCCGATGCCGACGCCGACCACCAGGGCCGAGCCGATCAGAACGAGCGGCAGCTTCTGGGCGATCTTCATCTTGAACGGGTTCATGCCGGCTCCGGTTTCTTCCTTCGCAGGGAGGACCGGCCGCTTCGCGGCGCGCGTCAGACCCCTCCCCCGATGAGGCCATTATTGCTGATCAAACTATAGGCAGTGCGGGGTGAATAACTCCCTAAGCAGGTATGCTTACAGCACTGCAACACCCACGGGGTCATTCCCGCGAAAGCGGGAATCTCCGTTTGCGGAAGCTTGCGAGTATAGCAGAGGGGAAGAGCCGGGCGACGCCCGGCCCGCACGATCAGGGTCACCTCGACATCGGCCAACTGAGATTCCCGCTTTCGCGGGAATGACCCGGTGGGTGGTAGCCGCTGCGTGCGACTACGACAGCGCACCGATAACCGCTTCGATGCGCTTTTTCATCGTGTTCGCGTCGAACGGCTTGATGATGTAATTGTTGACGCCGAACGAGATGGCTTCCTTGACCTGTTCCTTGTCGGAACGGCCGGTTGCCATGATGAAGGGCATGCTGGCGGTCTTGGGGTGCTTGCGGATCACGCGCAGCAGCGTCAGCCCGTCGATATCCTCCATGTTCCAGTCCGAAATGATCAGATGGACATTGGATTTTTCGAGCTGGCCGAGCGCATCGCGGCCGCTGCGGGCCTCGATGATGTCTTTGAAACCGAGCTGGGTGAGGATGTACTTGCAGATGCCCCGCATCGACTGCTGATCGTCGACGATGAGCACGCTCACATCGCTGGCCTTGGGCATTACGCAACAACCTCTGGAGTGCCAGATAATGAACGCGGCACATGCGGTGGAACGTAGGGATAAAGGGTTACAATTCTCTCAATCGGAAGCTTAGGACCCCGAGCGTTTTCAGGAAAGGTGGCATCCGGCTTTCCGGTTCGAAAACGCGACCAACGGACCTGGAATCCTTCGCCGTTTCGCTGAAACGGTGAGGGATTCTAGGCTGCGGACTTCATCCGGGTGAGGGCCGCGACCAGCTTGGCGGCGACCATTTCGACCGGTGCCTGCTCGACCACCGCGCCCTCCTCGAACGCCACGCGCGGCATGCCGTAGACCAGCGCCGACGACTGCGACTGCCCCACCGTATGGGCCCCCGCATCGCGCATCAGCTTCAGGCCCCGCGCGCCGTCACGGCCCATCCCGGTAAGGATCGCCCCGACCGCCATCGACCCGACGGTGTGGGCGACGGATTCGAACAGCACGTCGACGCTCGGCCGGTGCCCCGAGGTTAGTTCGTCCTGTGCCAGCCGGCACTTGAGCTGGCCCGAACTGCGCTCGACCCGCAAATGCCAGTCGCCGCGCGCCACGTAGGCCCGGCCCACTTCGAGCGGCAGCCGGTCCTCGGCCTCGACCACGCTGATGTCGCTCAACTCGTCGAGCCGCGCCGCAAAGCGCGCAGTGAACCCGGCCGGCATGTGCTGGGCGATAACGATGGGCGGGCAGTCCGTCGGCATGATCGACAGCACGGCGCGAATGGCCTCGACGCCCCCGGTCGAGGCGCTGATGGCGATCACCGCGCCATTGGGTGCGGCCGCGGTCCTCAGCTTCGTCGCCGCACTCGGCTTGGGCGCCTGGCCACCGCCACACACCCGCGAATTGGCGGCGGCGCGCACTTTTTCGCGCAGATTGGCGCCGAACGCCTCGAGCCCGCCCGCTAGGTCCTGCGAGGGTTTGGCGACGAAATCGACCGCGCCCAGCTCGAGCGCCAGCAGCGTCTCGCTGGCCCCCTTGGTGGTCAGCGTCGACACCATCACCACCGGCAGCGGATGGAGCCGCATCAGCTTATCGAGGAAGGCGAGCCCGTTCATGTTGGGCATTTCGATGTCAAGCGTTACGACATCGGGGCTGAGGGCCTTGATCTTCTCACGCGCATCGATCGGATCGACGGCAGCGCCGACCACGATGATGTCTCCGTCGCGGCCCAGCGTGCGGCTCAGCACTTCGCGGATCACCGCGGAATCGTCGACGATCAGAACCTTGATGCTCATGCTGCGTCCCTCGCCCGCTCCTGGAGCGTGCGTGCCTGATAAATCGTCTTGCCCACGAGGCGGAAGCCGCCGCTGCCGGCTCCCAGATTCTCCGAGTGCCCGATATAGAGAAAGCCCCCCGGCGCCAGGATCTTGCCGAGCCGGCCGAACACTTCGCCCTGCGTCGGCTTGTCGAAATAGATCGCGACGTTGCGGCAGAAGATCGCGTCGAACGGGCCCTTCATCGGCCACGGCGCCATCAGATTGAGCGGCTTGAAGCTGACGATTTGCGCCACCGCCGGCGGAATGCGGATGCCACTGTCGACCGTCCGCTCGAACAGCCGCGCCCGCTCGGGCGACAGCCCGTTGAGCTCGCTTTCCGGGTAGGTCGCAGTGGCGGCCTTGGCGATCACCGAGGTATCGATGTCGGTCGCGAGGATCTTGAAGTCCCAGCGCCTGAGGTCGGGATAGGCCGCGAGCAGCGACAGCGCGATCGTGTAGGGCTCCTGCCCGGTCGAGCAGCCCGCCGACCAGATCCTGAGCCGCTTTTCGGCAACGGAATTGCGGGTCCGCATCAGATCCCCGACATGGGCGACCAGATGGGTGAAATGGTGCTCCTCGCGCCAGAAGCGCGTGAGATTGGTGGTCAGCGCGTTGACGAAGTCCTGCGCGTCATTGGCCGTGCCTTCGGTCTCGAGGAATTCGAGATAGGCATCGAAGCTCGGTAGCTTCAGCCCGCGGATCACTTTCGACAGGCGCGCGATGACCAGCGTGCGCTTGGCGTCCGACAGCGAAATGCCGGCCACGTCGTAGAGCCGCCCCCGGATGCGCTCGAACTCGCGCTCCCCAAGCGCAAACTCGTTTGGATCCATCATCCGCCGGTACCTGCCTTGTTCTGGCGCCGCGCCGGCAGCGTCAAGGCCCGCGACGCCTGGTCCCCCAGCGAGGTGACCTGCGTATCGAGCCGGCTGATCGCCCCGCCGCCCTCATCGAGCGCGCCGGCGATCATGTCCGTTTCATTGCTTAGATTCTCTAAATGCCGGGTCAGATCGCCCAGCAGATTTTTGAGGACGCTGGCTTCCTGCGCCCCGACGCTTGACTGCGAGCGCGAGATTCCGACGAGCCCGCGGATATCGCGCGAGGTCTTCTGCGTAAGCTGCGCCAGCATCCGCACCTCGTCGGCGACCACCGCAAAGCCCGCGCCCTTCTCGCCCGCCCGCGCCGCTTCGACCGCGGCGTTGAGCGCGAGGAGGTTGGTGCGGAAGCTCACATCCTCGATG
>JBKJTB010000085.1:0-17410 GCA_046594305.1 Devosia sp.
TGATCTCGCTGGTGGTGGGCGGCATCGGCGTCATGAACATCATGCTGGTCTCGGTCTCGGAGCGAACGCGCGAGATCGGCATCCGCATGGCCGTGGGCGCGCGCCGCGGCGACATCCTGAGGCAATTCCTCACCGAGGCCGTACTGGTCTGCGTCGTCGGCGGCGCCGCCGGCGTGGCGCTGTCGTTCGTGCTGGGCTTTGGCTTGACGCAGGTGATGTCGGGCGCGCGGCTCAGCTATTCGACGTTGTCGATCGTCGCGGCGCTGCTGTCGTCGAGCCTCATCGGCATCGTCTTCGGCTTCATGCCCGCCCGTTCGGCCGCGCGGCTTGATCCTGTGCAGGCGCTGGCGCGCGAATAGACCGTCAGAGCGGCATGTGCTTGGCCCGGCGCGCGGCATCGACGCCGTTGTCGATGACGATCCGCATCGCGAGGCGCGCCTCGTCCGGATTGCGATCCGCGATCGCCTTGGCGATCCGCTTGTGCTGCGCGACCGAAATTGCAAGGCGCTTCGGCTCGTCGGCCGGCGACGAGATGGTGAGCATCGCGACCAGCACCACTTCGATCAGCGTCGAGATCGAAATGAAGAAGGGGTTGGCCGCAGCATCGGCCACCGCGAGATGGAAGCCGAGGTCGGCCCTGACGAAGTCCGCGGGGCTGATTTTGGGCTTGGCCATCCGCTCCGCCCAGCCGTTGATCGTGTCGAGATTGGTGGGCGTGCGCCGCAAGGCCGCGAGGGCCGCGGCCTCGGGCTCAAGCGCCATACGGATCTCGGCGAGATGGGCCAGGAACTCGGGCCGAAAACCCGCCTCGGCGTGCCACACGAGCACATCCGGATCGAACAGATTCCACGTCCCGCGCGGCTGCACACGAGTGCCGACGCGCGCCCGTGCCTGAACCAGTCCCTTCGCCGAAAGGGTCTTCAGCGCCTCGCGCAAAACGGTGCGCGAGACGCGGTATTTGGTGAGCAGTTCCTGATCGCCCGGCAGCAGGCTGCCCTCCGACAGGCGGCCCGTCACGATACCGAGGCCAAGATCGTTGACGACGCGGCTCGACTGGGAGCGCGAACGCGCCTTTGGCTCCTCAGCGTCCTGCCGCTCCGTCATGTTCGCCCCCTCCGATTCAAGCGGCGTCCACCTTGCGCTGCCGACAGCCGGGAGTCCCGGCCGCCGGATGCGACATAGAGCATCGGTCTACTCGCTCGTATCCTTGTTGCGGAGGCGGTCGAACGACACCGCGAGGATAATGAATCCGCCAACGAAGGTGCCCTGCCAGAAGCTGTTGATGCCAAGCAGCGTCAGACTGTTGCGGATCACCTCGATGAGCGCCGAACCGACAACGGCGCCAAACGCCGTCCCGATGCCGCCGACCAGATTGGCGCCGCCGATGACCGAAGCCGCGATGACGATGAGCTCTCGGCCAAAGCCCTGGTTCGCCGTCACTGTGCCGAGCCATCCGATCTCGAGGAACCCCGAGAGCCCGGCACACAGCGCCACGTACATGTAGACCGAAACCTTGACGGTCTTGACCGGCACGCCCGTGAGGATCGCCGCCTTTTCATTGCCGCCTATGGCAAACACCCAGCGGCCCCATTGCGTCCAGCGCAGCAGGAACCCGGTGATCAACGCCACCGCGATCAGGAAGAGAACGGGATTCGGGATCGGAATGACGTGCGCTTGCGGAAGGATGAACTGCAGGAAGCTGAAGTCGACGTACTGCGCCCCGCCACCGATCGAGTAGAGCAAGTCCTGGTCGGGCCCGAAATCAGAGATCAGCTTGTTGTTGGACAGCACCAGCGCCAGGCTTCGCACGATCGACATCATGCCCAGCGTAATGACGAAAGGTGGCATGCCTGCCACCGCGATCAGCACTCCATTCGCGAGCCCCACCGCCGCGCTCGCAAGGAGCGCGAGGATCAGCGCCTGCCACAGCGGCACGTCCGCGGCCATCACCACGCCGGTGACCATCGCGGCCATCAGCAACGTCGCACCCACCGTGAGGTCGATGCCCCCCGCGATGATCACCACCGTCATGCCGACGGCGATGATGGCCACCAGCGAGAAATTGCGGGTCACGTTGAACAAATTCTGCGGCGTCATGAATGTCTTGGTCGCGATCGACAGGTAGATAAAGGCGAGGATCGTCGCGAGAAAAATCCAGAAGACCTGGCGGCTCACCATCCAGGAGATGAAGCCCTTGTTGGTCTGTTTGCCGATGACGTCGGCCAGTGTGCTATCAGTGCTCATCTATTCCCCCTCACGCTTCCCGGATCGCGCCGGTGATCAGACCGGTGACTTCTTCCGGCGACGTGTCGACAATCTTCTTGTCTGCCACTTTGCTGCCACGGCGCAGCACCACCAGCCGGTCGCAAACAGCGAAGACGTCGGGAATGCGGTGGCTGATCAGGATAACGGCGATCTTCTGGTCCTTGAGACGGCGGATGAGGTTGAGCACCTCGGCCACCTGCCGCACGGAAATCGCCGCGGTAGGCTCGTCCATCAGCACGATCTTGGGGTCGGACAATCGGGTCCGCGCGATGGCGACGGCCTGGCGCTGCCCGCCCGACATGCGGCGCACGATGTCGCGCGGCCGCGTCTCGGACTTGAGCTCGGCGAAGAGCTCTCCGGCACGCTTGTACATGCCCTTGTAGTCGAGGATGCCGAACCGGTTGGTCATCTCGCGGCCGAGGAAGATGTTCGCCGCAGCCGTCAGATTGTCGGCAAGCGCGAGGTCCTGGTAGACGATCTCGATGCCCTTTTTGCGCGCGTCGGACGGCGAGGAAAGCATCTCCTCCTTGCCGTCGATCTGCAGCTTGCCGCCCGATTGATGGAAGTTGCCGGCGATGATCTTGACCAGCGTCGATTTGCCGGCGCCGTTATCGCCCACGAGGCCGACGACATCGCCCGCTTCGATCTTCAACGAAACGCCGTTGAGCGCCTCGATGGCTCCGAAGTGTTTGGAAATAGAATCGAGTTCAAGTACCGCCATGGCGGTCAGTCCTCCCCCTGGACGGTTGTTCCGTCACGTTGACGGGTGACTATAGGGGGGCGCTCTGACGCGTCAACGCGTTCAATTTGCGCGATCAGGACGCGCAATCCGGCCCTGCTTCGTCTCACTCGAAACTGATTTTCCTTTTTAGGTCAGTTGTTTAGAGAATTTTCCGATTTCCCGGAAAACAATTTCGGCCACATCAGGCGACGCGTTGACTTGGAGCCTGCCCACTCATTAGTATTACTTTTTGAAACGCGCTGACAAAGGCGTGGGAGGAATAAGGCATCACGGGCGAAGACTGCTCCTCCTGCGGCAAGTGCCTTGAGGCACGCACCTCAGGATGAGCGCGGCGCCTGTTCACAGCTCGTCGGCTCGGTTGCAAATGCTCCAGGAGGGCAGACCGCGCTGGGAGGGTCCGTGTGCGGATCAAACACTAGGGAGGAAATCGACTATGAAGAAAACAATGCTCGTCCTAGCCGGCGCGGCGACCTTCGCCATGCTTGCGGGCGGCGCCTATGCCGCGGACAAGAAGGAACTGGCGGTTGTCGTGAAGGGTCTCGACAATCCGTTCTTCACGGTGCTCGGCAACGGCTGCACCGACTGGAACACCGCTCATCCGGATTCGGAGTACACCTGCACCTACAACGGCCCGGCGCTCAGCTCGGACGAAGCCGGCGAAGTGCAGCTGGTCCAGGATCTGATCAACAAGGGCGTCGCCGGCATCGCGATCTCGCCGTCGAACGCGCCGGCGATGGCCAAGATGCTGCGTGACACGCCGCATACAATGCCCATCATCACCGTCGACGCCGACCTGTTGCCGGAAGACGCTGATCTGCGCAGCACCTTCTTCGGCACCAGCAACTACGACATGGGTGTCGCAATGGCGAAGGGCCTGATGGGGCTCAAGCCGTCGGGTGGCACGATCTGTCTGCAGCTCGGCAACGTCGCTGCGGCCAACATCAATGCCCGCGCGGCGGGTCTGCGTGACACGCTGTCCGGCACCAAGGGCATTGAGACGCTCAAGGACAGCAACGGCTGGACGGAAATCGCCGGCTGCCCGCTCTACACCAACGACGACATCACGACTGCAAATCAGCAGCTCGCGGACACCCTGCTCGCCAACCCCGACCTCGACTCGTTCGTTCTCGTCGGCGGCTGGGCCATGTTCGGCGCTCAGGCCTATCGTCAGACCACTGACCAGTACATGGACCGTCTGAAGTCCGGTGACCTGGTGATCGTGGCCGGCGATACGGTGGCGGAAGAGCCGAAGCTGTTCATGGAAGGCCGCAGCCAGTACCAGGTTGGCCAGCGTCCCTACCAGATGGGCAACGAGGCGTCCGACATCCTGATCAAGATCATCGGTGGCGAAAAGGTTGCGGATCCGCAGTACACGGCTCTCGACCTCTGCTCGCAGGCAGAGCCGGGCATCTGCAAGACCCTTGCGGACGCGATGTAATCAACGGAGCGATCCGTTACGAAGAGGCGCGCTCCGGCGCGCCTCTTTTGTTTGGAGGGTAAGATGCAGCTTCTCGTAACCGGCGCGACCGGCAAGGTCGGCCAGGCGTTCCTTGCTCGATTCCTCGATGAGGCGAAATGGTCGCACGCGAAGATCGTGGCGCTCTGCAACAACCGGACGATCCCCGAGACCGACCGGGTCAAAGTGGTCCGCGGCTCGATGAATGATCCCGAGACCATCGCCCGGGCGATGGCGGGCACCACCCACGTGCTGCACATGGCGGCGGTGAAGGAAGATCCGGTCCATGCGATGGACGTCGCGGTGAAGGGCATGTTCCTGCTGCTCGAGGCATTCCGCACCAACACAGACGCGCAGCAGTTCATCCTGATCGGCGGCGACTGCTCGGTGGGGCATTGCTTCGTCGAATACGATGGCCCCGTGACCGAGGACTCGCCGCGGCGCGGCTATCCCGGCGTCTATGCCCTGACCAAGATCCTCGAAGAGGTGATGCTGGAGCAGGCGGGCATCCAGTACGGCATCAACTGGACGACGCTGCGCGCGCCCTGGATCATGGAGAAGGACGACTTCAAGTTCGCCCTCAGTTTCGGTCCCGATCAGTTCGGCGGCCCCGACTGGGACACGCTGATCGCCCCTGCCCTGCGCCAGGAGTACGCCGCGGCCAACGCCGTCCCCCTGCTGATCGCGAAGGACGGCAAGCCGCTCAAGCGCAACTTCGTGCACCTCGACGATCTCGTCGAAGCGATCATCACATCAATCGACCATCCTGCGGCGAGCCAGCAACTGTTCAACATCGCGATGACCGGGCCGGTGGACTACGAAATGGTCGGCGCGCATCTGCAGACGACACAAGGCATGCGGCCGGTGCGGATCGAGACGCCTTACATCTCGAACCTCCTCGACAACGCCAAGGCCCGCCTCCGTCTGGCTTGGACGCCGAAGGTCGACATGATCGCTCTCTGCGACCGCGCATTCGCCTATGAACGGGCAGCCGGCGACGAGCGGAAAATCTGGTACCCGGGCTAGGCATTTACCACCAAAGAACGTCCCCGGACCTCTTGCCTTTGGCAACTAACATGTCAGTCTCCGCCGCCTGTCGGACGGAGAGATAAGATGCCGAAATTCAAGACGCGCCGCGTGGGAAAAACCGCGCTCGAGCTCACCGAACTGGGCTTCGGCAGCGCCACCATCGCCGGCATGAACGGGACTGTGGTGACGCCCGAAGACGCGCGCGGCGTCGTGGGCGCGGCCCTCGATGCCGGCATCGGCTACTTCGATACCGCGCCGCACTATGGCTTCGGCCGTTCCGAGCACATGGTCGGCGACGGCTTGCGGTTTCGCGCCGAGCCCTTCGCGCTCTCGACCAAAGTCGGCCGGCTGCTGAAACCAGTGCGCAGCGATGCCGACCGCACCGTGCAGCATCCCTGGACGCAGCCCTTCCCGTTCGAGATCACCTACGACTATTCCTACGACGCGATCATGCGCTCGTTCGAGGCGAGCCTGCAGCGGCTGGGCCTGGGCAAGATCGACATCCTCCTGGTCCATGACATCGGCATCAACACGCATGGCGTCGAGGGCAACAAGAAGCATTGGGCCGACCTCGCCGGCGGCGGCTATCGCGCCCTCGACGAACTGCGCCAGCAGGGTCTGATCTCGGCCATCGGGCTGGGGGTCAACGAATGGCCCGTGCTGATGGACGCGCTCGACATCGGCGACTGGGACGCCTTCCTCCTCGCCAACCGCTACAACCTCATCGAGCAGACGCCGCTCGATACGCTGTTCCCGGCGTGCCTCAAGCGTGGCACCTCGATCATCGCCGCTGGTCCGTTCGCGGCAGGCGTACTCGCGGGTACCAATGTGTGGGGGCCGGATAACGGCGCCTATCGCGCGCCGCCAAAGGAGATCGTCGACAAGGTGACGGCCCTGCGCAAGGTTGCGGACGCGCATGGCGTCCCGCTTGCCGCCGCCGCACTGCAGTTTGCGCTGGCTCACCCAGTCGTGTGCAGCGTCCTCACCGGGCCCAAGTCGCCAGCCGAGTTGAGCGGCATCGTCGGCTGGTGGAACACACCCATCCCCGCCGGATTCTGGAGCGATCTCGCCGCGGCCAAGCTGCTTGCCCCGGGCACGCCGCTGCCGGGCAACATCACGGCCTAGAGGACTGCCGCGCTTTCGAGATAGTGCGTGCGGATGCCGAACATCGCTTTGGCGTCCGCGATCTTTTCGAGAATGGCGGGGTCGCGCTCGCGGCCCGTGCGCTGGCCGACGATCAGCACGTTCTTGGGCGTGTGCTGGTCCGAGATGAACTCGAACACCTTCGTGCTGTAGCCGAAATATTCGAGGATCAGTGCGCGGATGCCGTCGGTGACCATCTCGGCCTGCCGCTCGACGAAAATCCCGTGCTTCAGCAGATAGTCGAGCGGTGTCGGCGCGTTCGCCGTTTCGATCTCACGGCGGATCTGCTTGTGGCAACACGGCGCGACGACGATCAACTCCGCGTCGGCCGCGATGCCCTTGGCGATGGCATCGTCGGTCGCCGTGTCGCAGGCATGGAGCGCAATGAGGACGCTGGTCCCGGTGCTGTCAAATCCGTCGATCGAGCCCTGCGCGAAGCTGAGATGGGTGAGGCTCGCCTTGGTTGCGGTGGCGTTGCAGAGTTCGACCAGTTCGGGCCGCAGCTCGACGCCGACGGTTTCGGCTTCGGAGTGCAGCGTGCTGGCGAGATAGTCGGCGACCGCGAAGGTGAGGTAGCCCTTGCCGGCCCCCATATCGACGATCTTCTTGAGCTTGCGGCGCGGGATCGCCTTCAGCAGCGGACCGAGGATTTCGACATAGCGGTTGATCTGGCGGAACTTGTCCTGCGCCCCGGGCACCACCTTGCCGTCCGCAGTCGTGACCCCGAGTTCGCGCAGCCACGCCCTGCCCTCGGCCGGGATCGGCCGGACTTTTTCGCGATTGTGCTCGAGCGATACGGGCGCGGTCTGGGTCGGCGGCGACTGCTTCAGCCGCGGCCCCTTGCCCTGGAAATCGAGGCTCCAGTCGGCCGCGGTGGTGAAGAGCTGGGCCAGACCGAACTCGACGCCGACTAGGCCTTGCAACTCGACCAGTGCCTCGTCCCACGGATGGTTCCGCACCACATCGCGGGTCTTGTAGTGCCAGGTGAAGCTGAGCTGCGGCTGCCGCTTGATCATCGCCGGCTTGATGTCGATCGATTTGATCGTGGGGTCCTCGCCGCCATAGGCGCGCAACCCCAGCTTCACGAGCGTCCCGCCGGTGAAGGCGGTCTCGAGTTCAGCGAAGAACTGATCGGATTTTGAGAGCGAATTGTCGATGATATCAGGTCCGGAATGCGGTGAATTGCCCCGGATATAGGCCCGCACGCGCCCTGGCGCCAGTCTGGCCGCTACTGGATGGTCTGCGCGCCCTTGCCGAGCACTTCCTTGACCTTGGAGTTGATCTGGTCGAGCGAGTACGGTTTGGCGAGGAACTCGACGCTCTGGTCGTCGGCAATATCCTGCCGCACGCTCTCCTCGGCATAGCCGGAGACGAAGATGACCTTGAGGTTGGGCAGCCTCTCGCGGACTTTTATCAGCAGCGCCGGCCCATCCATCTCGGGCATCACCACGTCCGACACCATCAGGTCGATCTGCCCGCCGATGTCGTCGAGGACGTGCAGCGCCTCCTCGCCGGAATCGGCTTCGAACACTTCGTAACCGGTGGCGCGCAGCGCCCGGGCGGAGAACGCACGGACATTGTCCTCGTCCTCGACGAGCAGGATGCGCTCGTGGCCGGTGAGGTCCTTGACCACGGTCGGAGCCGCGGCGGCGATCTTGGTCGGCATCTCGCCTTCGGACGGCACATGGCGCGGCAGGAAGATGCGGAACACGGTGCCCTTCCCGAGCTCAGATTCGGGATAGATGAAGCCGCCGGTCTGCTTGATGATGCCATAGACCGTCGAGAGGCCGAGGCCGGTGCCCTTGCCGAGCTCCTTGGTCGAAAAGAAGGGCTCGAAGATCTTCTCAATGATCTCGGGCGGCATGCCGGTGCCGGTGTCCTCGACTTCGATCAGCACGTAATCGGCGGGCGGCATGCCCGTGTAGTTGTATTGGCCGGACTCGGCCTCGCTGACGTTGCGCGTATGGAGGCTGATCGAGCCACCATTGGGCATCGCATCGCGCGCGTTGACGACGAGATTGACCACCACCTGTTCGAGTTGCACGAGGTCGGCCTTGACCGGCCATATCTGGCTGCCGTGATCGACCTTGAGCACGATCTGCTCGCCGATGAGACGCTTCAGCAGCACCGTGAGATCGTCGATATGCGTCGGAATCTCGAGCACCTGCGGCCGCAGCGTCTGGCGGCGCGAGAAGGCAAGCAACTGGCGCGTCAGACCCGCGGCGCGGTTGGCGCTCTGCTTGATCGACATCAGATCCTGGAAACTCGGATCGCCCGGCTTGTGCTTGAGCAGCAGCAGATCGGAGAAGCCGATGATGGCCGTCAGCACATTGTTGAAATCGTGCGCCACGCCACCGGCGAGCTGGCCCACTGCCTGCATCTTCTGGCCCTGTGCAAACTGCGCCTCGAGCTTGCGCTGCTCGGTCATGTCGAGCGCATAGACATTGGCGCGCTCGGGCGTGTCGCCGGCTTCCTCGGAGCCCGAGATGTAGAGCCGCACGGCGTGATCGCCATCGCGCGTCAACTGCGCATCGACCGGCTCGATCTCGGACTGGTTCTGCAGCGCTGCCGAGAACGCATCGGTGAACCGGTCACGGCTCGCATCGGTCAACAGCTCCGTCATCGCCACGCGATCGAGCGGCCGTGACGTACCCGACCAGCCGAAGATACGCCCGAAGGGCGCGTTGGTACGGATGATCCGGCCGTCCTTGTCGAGGGTCGCGATGGCGAACGGCGTCTCGTTGAAAAACCGCGAGAACCGGATTTCGGAGGCGCGCAATGCCTCCTCGCTCTCGACACCGCCACGGCGGTCGAGCACCAGCGTCCGCGTCTCGCCCAGCTCGCCATCGGCCAGCCGCGCCGCGCGATGCAGCAGCCGGACGGGGATCGAGGTGCCGTTGTCCTTGACCAGATCGATGTCGATGATCTCGGTGCGGATTTCTCCATCCGCACGGCCGCGCATCAGGAGGCTCGCCCCGTCGCCGCGCACGATATCGGCGAGCCGCACGGTCCCCGCCTCGAACTCGGCGAGGTCGTAGCCCAGCCAGTCGGCGAGCGTCGAGTTGAGATACTGTACCCTGCCCTGCTGATCGGCCGAGAAGAAGCCCGCCGGTGCGTGGTCGAGATAATCGATGGCGCGCTGCAGTTCGAGGAACGCATTGTCCTGCCGCTCGCGGTCGCGCGTGATCTCCTCGACGCTCCACAGCACCAGCGGCTTGTCGGTCCCCTCCACCTCGGGCAGCGCGCGCACGGCGACGCGATACCACACCGGCTTGCTGCCACCGCCCAGCGCCCCGCCGAGGCCGCCGATCAGCCGGATATCTTCCGTCGCCGGACGGCCATCGCGGGCGGCGCGCGACAGGCGATAGACCGCCTCGCTCGCCTCAGGCTGCCCGGCGAACAGCCGCGGCACACCAACCGGCACGCCGTCGGCCATGCCGCCGGCCAGTTGGCCATATTGCGCGTTGACGTAACTGATCTTGCCGTCGCGGTCGGACACCACGGCCCCGAACGCCAGGCTGTCGACGACGGCGCGCGACAGCGACTGCCCTTCCTCCGTCGCGGACGAGAACCGGATGATCCCTGCCGTCAGTGCGAACAGGCAGAACACCCCGACGACCGCGAGGAGCCCGACGAAAACCAGGATCACGTCGGCGGGGATGTAGTCGCCCAAGGTCGAAATGGCGACCGCCACGAGGATGAAACCGGCGGCCAGCGCCACGACGCGCCACAGACCGGAAATCGTACGGGGGCGGCTGACCAGCGGGCTTGGATAGTTATCCTCGTCGGCCGGCATGCTGGACATCCTCGTGGCCCCTCGAATCACCTGCTCTAAGCTCTAGCAAAAGGGTGAGTCACGGGGTAGCGCCGCGTTTCCCGTTCTCCCGCAATCCCCGCTTACCAGCCCATCGAGACAATCAGCACGAGCAGAACCAGCACGGTCACGACCGGCGTCATCGTGTAGCGCTCCGGCGGGCTGCGCGAGATGGCATTGAGCGGAATGCCGAGGACGAGGTAGCCGAGCACCACCCAGATGCCGATGTCGGCTACCGACGCCGGTAGCCAGGCCACGATCCCCGCCCGCTGCAGGATGATCGCGGCAAAGCCAGCGTAAAGCACGATCGCGACAACGCTGCCGATGCGGGATTTGCGCGGCAGCACGCGGTTCTGGCCGCCCCACGCGAAGTGCCCGAGCGGCGCGCCGGCCACCAATGCCGCCTGGAAAATCGCCAGTGCGGCAAGCATTGCGCAGGCGAGCCACGCGGCGATCAGGGTCAAGACAATCTCCGATTCAGGTACGCCACGCCGCCTTGGGCCGCATCCGCATCACGAAGCCGATCACCTGTGCCACGGCCTTGAAATGCTCGGTCGGGATGATGCCGTCGATTTCGACCGAGGCAAACAGCGCGCGGGCCAGCGGCGGGTTCTCGATGATCGGCACATCGTGTTCCTTGGCCATTTCGCGGATGCGGAACGCCACGTCGTCGGCGCCCTTGGCGACGCAGATCGGCGCCTGCATGTCCTTGTCGTATTTGAGCGCAACCGCGAAGTGGGTCGGGTTGGTGATGACCACGGTGGCGCTGGGCACGTTCGCCATCATGCGCTGGCGGCTGCGCTCGTTGCGGATCTGGCGGATGCGGCCCTTGACCTCGGGGCTGCCCTCCATCTGCTTGTACTCGTCGCGGACTTCCTGAACCGTCATCTTGAGCCGGTTCCACCAGCGGTTGCGCTGATAGACGTAGTCGGCCAGCGCGATGATCGTGACGATCGCGACCACCGCGCCGAACACCTTGAGCCCCAGCGCCTGGAAGTCGGGCAGGATCAGCGCCGGGTCGACCATCACCATCGTCTCGAAGCGGTCGCGCTCCGGCCAGATGACCGCGAACACGACGCCGCCAACCACCGCGATCTTGATCAGGCCCTTGACGAAATTGACCAGCGCGTCGCGCGAGAACAGCCGCTTGGCGCCCTGGATCGGCGAGATCTTCGAGAGCTTCGGCATGATCGGATCGACCGAGATCAGCGGCCGGTGCTGCACCAGGTTGGCGGCGACGCCGAAGAAGAACAGCACGCCGAGCGGCACCAGCGCCACCAGCAGGATCGTGACGGTCAGGTTCGACATGAAGATGTTGAGCGCGGCGCCGCCAATCTCGAACTGATCGGCGTTCGCCAGCAGCATCTTGAGGCTGTCCGACAGCCCCTGCGTCGTCGGCGCGGCCATGATCGAGAACAACAGGCCCGAGCCCGCGATCATGAACCAGTTGTTGACCTCCTGGCTCTTGACCACGTCGCCCTTCTTCTGGGCGTCGTCGAGCTTCTTTTGCGAGGGGTCTTCGGTCTTGGAGGACTGTTCCGGCTCGTCGGACACTTACGATCCCCGGATCGTTGCGAGCTCGTTCTCGAAATGCGTGAGATACCAACCCATCATCATGGTGAGCAGCAGCGCCATCAGCGCAAGCCCCACCCAGATCGTCGCCGGCATCGCGACGAAGAAGACCTGAAGCTGCGGCATCATCCGGCCGAGCAGGCCCATCCCGAGATAGAACACGAGGCCGAGCACCATGAACGGCGCCGACATCTGGACACCGATGACGAAGGCCGAGGCCGTCGACTGGATCGCCATCTGCGCCGCGTCGCCCCACATAATCGACTGCGTCGGCGAAAAGATCATGTAGCTGTCGCGGATCGCCATCAGCGCCACGTGATGGAGGTCGGTCGCGAAGATCAGGGCAACACCGAGCATCGACAGGAAGGTGCCGATCATCACACCCTGGACCCCGCCATTGGCCGGATCTGCCCCAAGTGCGCCCGAGAGCCCCGCCTGGAAGGCGATGACCGAGCCGGCGACGGAGGCGGCGAGCGTGATGAGGCGGGTGATGGCCCCGAGGATGAGACCGATGGCAATCTCGTGCAGCAGATAGACGAGCACCTGCAGCATGTCGCCGCCTAGCGCCGGCAGCGTCGGCACGACGATCGGATAGAGCACGGCCGAGAACACCAGTGCGAAGCCCAGCCGCATGCGGGCCGGGATCACCTGCTCGCCCAGCGCCGGCATCAGCATCAGGATCGAGCCGACGCGCGCGAAGATGAGGATGTAGAGAAAGGCCGTCTCGGGCAGCCAGTTGAGCGAGATCATCCGCCGGTCACGATCATATCGGCGACGCGCGTCATGTAGCCCGCCATCGTCGCGCCCATGAACGGCAGCGCGATCAGCATGGCGACAAAGATCGCGATGATCTTGGGCACGAACACCAGCGTCATTTCCTGGATCTGCGTCAGCGCCTGGAACAGGGCGATAATGACGCCGACCACGAGGCCGACGATCATCATGGGCGCCGCCACGATGATCATCACCCAGATGCCGTCGCGGGCGATATCGAGAACCTGAAGTCCGTCCATGCCCTGCTACCCCTAGATCGGCATCCGCATGATCTCTTCGTAGGCCGAGATCACCTTGTCGCGCACGGCGACCATCGACTCCATCGCGAGTTCCGTCTGGCTGATGGCGGTCACCACGTCGACGACATTGGCCTTGCCGTTGACGAGATCAAGCGAGAGTTTGTCGCTGGTCTTGCCGGCGTCCATGACACCCTGCATGCCCTCGGAAAGTAACTTGCCGAAATCAGGCAGTTGGCTCTTGTCGCCTAATCCACCGAGTGAAGACTTTCCCTGGTCCGAGATCAGCCGCGACGCATTGTTGTAGGCGCTCGCGACGGCATTGAACGGCGTGCTCATGGTCTGATTCTAGGCTCCCTTAGTCGCTTTGCTGATCGAAAAACCGGCGTCCACTTTTTCGGCAAAGCTTGTCAGCCGCGAAGAATGTCGAGCGTGCGGCCCAGCATCGAGCGGGTCACGGTGACGACGTTGAGATTGGCTTCGTACGTTCGTTGCGCCTCGCGCATGTCCATCGTCTCGATCAGCGAGTTGACGTTGGGGTAGCGGACATAGCCCTTGGCATCGGCGGCCGGGTGGCCGGGTTCGTAGCGCGAAACGAAGTCGCTCTGGTCGAGCGCGATCTTGCCGACCTCGACGATCTTGCCGCCGGCCTCCGAGTCCATCACGGCTTTGAAGGTCGGGATGCGCCGGCGATACGGATCCTCGTCCGGCGTCTTGCCGGTCGAGTCGGCGTTGGCGAGGTTTTCCGCGATGATCCGCATGCGCGCGTTCTGGGCGTGGAGCCCGGTCGCCGCGATGCGGAGGGATGAAACAAAGTCGCTCATCTATGGCCCTCCTCAGGCCTGCCGCCCGATGGCGATTTTCAAGAGCCGCATCGAGCGCGTGTAGAGCGTCGTGACGGCCTGGTAGTCCATGTCGTTGGACGACACCTTCATCATCTCGTCCTCGAGGGTGACGCCGTTGCCGCTCGGGGTGATCTCGAACGGCGACGATTCAGTGCCGAAAGCGCCTGCCCCGCCGCTCGTCGCCGACATGTGCGTCGGGCTGGACGTGCTCATTGTGAGGGTGCCGACCGACCGCATGTCGTCGACGAACGAGTAGGCCCTGAGGTCGCGCTCGATGTAGCCGGGGGTGTCGGCATTGGCGATGTTTTCGGCCAGAACCCCTTGGCGATCCTGATGCCAGCGCATCTTGTCGCTCAGCGCCTGGAACAGCGATAGACCACCGATCTGCATCTTCAGACTCTGTTCACCACAATAGGCAAATCCTGCCTAGTGATGGTTAAGAGCCGGTTAACCAATCGGGGGAACCAGCGGCCTTTGCCTCGCATTTTGCATAATTGACAGGTATCACTCGGCAAATTGTGCATGTGTTTGGCCGTAGGGGAGACGGTGAAACATGGAGAGCGACATGCAATTCATGACGTCCCTGTTCGGCGGATCAGCCGGAACCCTCCTGAATGCGGCGTTTGCCCTTGGCACCGTCGTGGTCATGATCGTCCTTGGCCTGTGGCTGCTAAAGGTCTTCACCAAGGCCGGCGAGCGGCTGGGCCGCGGCAGCGACAAGCGGCTGCAGGTGGTCGACAGCGCCAATGTCGATGGCAAGCGCAAGGTGATGATCATCCGTCGCGACAATGTCGAGCACGTCATCATGACCGGCGGGCCGCAGGATCTCGTGATCGAGTCGGGCATCGCTGTACCTGAGGCGCAGCCCATGCGCCGCCCGGCCGTTCGGCCGGCGGCCGCGGCTGCTCCCGCTGCCAAACCGGCAGAGCCGGCGGACATCGCGACCCCCATCACTCCCGATCGCCCGGTATCCCGCGACACCGTCGACCGGCTTCGCGATCTCGCCCGCCCTGCCCCGCTGTCGCCGCGCGTCGCGCTGCGCCACACGGCTCTGCTGCGCCCGGTCGGACCGGGCGAGAAGCCGGTTATCCCCATGGGACCGGAGCTCGCCGTCGACAATTCCGGCGGGGGAGCCGTCGACTCAGCTAGAGCTGGCGGCAGCGAAGAGACGGGCGGAAAAGTCGGACTTGTCGGCAGAAATCGGTTCTTCAGGAGCGTTGCTCCCGACAGGCGTTAGCCGGTCGCGCCTGACGCGCGGGCTGACCTTTGCCCTCGTCGCCGCTGCCGCTCTCCTGATCCCGACCCTGGTCCAAGCACAGGACATCTCGGTCAATTTCGGTGACGATACGACGCTGACCGAGCGCGCGGTTCAGCTCATCGGGCTGATCACCATCCTCGCGATCGCTCCCTCGATCCTCGTGATGGTGACGAGTTTCACGCGCATCGTCGTCGTGCTTTCATTGCTGCGGACCGCCATCGGCCTCCAGACCGCGCCGCCCAATTCGGTGATGGTGTCGCTGGCGCTGTTCCTCACCTTCTTCATCATGCAGCCGACGCTGCAGGCGGCCTACGATCAGGGCGTCGCGCCGCTGCTCGCCGGACAGATCCAGATCCAGCAGGCGTTCGAGCAGGGCTCGGTGCCGCTGCACGACTTCATGGCGGCCAACACGCGCGAAGCGGACATCCAGCTCTTCTACGATCTGAGCAATACGCCGCCGCCTGAGACGGCCGAAACCATCGAGCTGCGCATTCTCGTTCCGGCTTTCATGATCTCGGAACTGCGGCGCGCCTTCGAGATCGGCTTCCTGCTGTTCCTGCCCTTCGTCATCATCGACATGGTCGTCGCATCGGTGCTGATGTCGATGGGCATGATGATGCTGCCGCCGGTGGTGATCTCGCTGCCGTTCAAGCTGATCTTCTTCGTCCTGGTCGACGGCTGGCATCTCGTCGCCGGCTCGCTCGTCCGCAGCTTCGTCAGCAGCTAGACCGCGTCCAGAGCTAGACTGCCGACTTGCGCGAGGCGACGTCCGGCGTCAGCGCGGCGTCGGCATGATAGAGGTCACGATAGGCGCCGAGGAACGCCGTGATCGAGTCCATGCTGGCGACCATCTTGGCGGCGGACTTGAACTCAACCCCGACCGGATCGGCCGTCGGGCTCGTGATGTAGTCGAACAGCGCCCATTCCGGTGACGTCGCCATGCGCTCGGAGAATTTGCTCCGCAGCCGGCTCATCCCCAGCGTATCGTTGGCAAGGACCAGACCGACGCCCGCCTTGATGATGTTCATCCGCGCCGGCGCCGTAAATTCCTCGGTCATGTCGCGCGAATAGACCGTCTCGATCAGATCGGACGCCGCGACATAGTTCTTGGTCTTCCAATAGCCGTCGACCCGCAGCAGATCGGCGTCGCGCCCATCGAGGCGGGCGAGCAGATCGAGCGCCAGATCTTCGCGGTCGGCATCGATCAGCGCCCGCGCTTCGAGAATGCGCCGCTGGCGCTCGAGGCTCGGCGGCAGATTGGCGACGCGCGTGCGGTTGAGGACGCGCAGCGCCCCCTCGGGATTGCGATCGGCGATACGGATGACCGCGAGTTCGGCCGCGACCTGCGCCTGGGCCGCGCCCTGCAGCCGGCTGTCGATCTGATATTCGAGGAGATCAGCGGCTTGCGCGAGGAGATCCACCTTGACCAGGCGGCGCGCCAGATTGCGGATCATCTCGTCGCCTTTGGACCCCGCCGGAGTCAGCTGCCGGAAGTCGTAGTAAAGGCTTAGCGCTTCGAGGTCGCCCAATTGATCGGCCGCACCGTTGAGGAACAGATTGCCGAACTGCGCCTCGGCCTCCTGCGTCAATTGCTGGATCGGCTGGCTCTCGGGATTGTTCGCGGCGGCGTCGCGCGTGATCTCGAACGCCAGCCGGTAGTCCTTGTGATCGAAGTAGAGCTCGGCCAGTAGCTTCTGCATGTCCACTTCGAGCGGATTGCCGCGCCACAGCATCGTCTCGGCCGAGAGCGTGTCGGTCGCCTTGGCGAGATCGATCTTCTTGGTGGTGCGAAGCACGATCAGCGTCCGGTACACCGCTTCGGCGCGCGTCGGCCGGACCTCGGCGGCGATCACCTGACCGTAGGACTCGAGCGCCTCCGTCATGCGGCCCTGCGCCTCCGCGATGCGGCCCTGGAAGAGCTGATAGAGCGTCACATCGTCGGACGACAGTTGGGCGAAATTGATCTGCTCGAGGTAGCGCTGCGCCAGCGGCACATCCGAGGCTTCGAGCGCGGCCCGGATCGCGGCAAACAGAAACTTCTGCTGCACCCACACCGGATAGGCCTCGATGATCGATTGCGAGGCGAGTGCGTCGTTTCGCGCGCCGACGAAGTCGTGATCCTCGGTCCGCGCCACGGTCCGCCACATGACCGCGTCGACCTCGTCAGAAAAGGTCGAGTTGTTGAGGATGTCGAGCGCTTCGACCGGCCGCTCCGCCAGCACATTGGCAATGGCCTCGGTGAGCTTCACCTTCTTGCGCAGCTCGTCGCTCTTGAG
>JBKJTB010000220.1:0-6723 GCA_046594305.1 Devosia sp.
GGCGAAGGCCTACTTCGCTGCCGCCGGTTTCGCTGCGGCAGGCGGTGTGCTTATCTGGCTGTCGCTGCAGTTGATGCAGCCCAAGACGCAGGAGGCGCCCCATGCACCAAGCCATCAACCTGGCTGAGAAGCTCGGCAAGATTTCGGATCACTGGCAGCCGCGGGTTGTCGCCGAACTGAACGACTATCAACTGAAGCTCGTGAAGATCCAAGGCGAGTTCGTCTGGCACAGTCACGCCGACACCGATGAGGCGTTCATCGTCATCAAGGGTGAATTGCGCATCGATTTTCGCGATGGTGCCGTCACGCTGCGACCGGGCGAAATGTATGTCGTCAAGAAGGGCGTCGAGCACAAGCCGTATGCGGCGCACGAAGTGCAGATGATGCTGATCGAGCCGCGTGGCGTCACCAACACCGGCGAGGCGGGTGGCGAAAGAACGGCCCTGAACGACGTCTGGATCTGACCAAAAAGAAAGGCCCCACCGGAGCGGGGCCAATTGGTTTGGAGGTCTTCTTCTGAAGCTTGATCAGCCGAGGCGGCCGCTCGCATGGGCGAGCATGGTGTAGACCTTGCCGCGATCGGAGATGAGGATCGCGCGGGTCTCGCCCACCGGATCTCCACCCTGGGCCGCCCGCTGCAGCAACTGCTCGAACTCGGCCATGTAGCTGGCGCCGTTCTTGCCGAACTCTGCATCGCTCGTTAGGCGGCGCTTGACCTGGTCGAAGGTCGACTGGCCGGTGAGCGTGTAAATGCGGCGCGAGAAGACGTTCTGCTCGCCCATCTGGTACTGCTGCCAGGCGTCGCCGAGTGCCGCCGGGTCGATCGCACGAGCGATCTCGTCGGTCAGCGAGGTGAGGTTCTGGACCGGAGGCGCGACGGGCGCGACCGGTGCAGGTGCAGCGGCCGGCGTATTGGCATTGCGCAGCACGTCGCGGAGCCAACCACCACCAGCTTCCTCGGTCTTGGGAGCGGGTGCGGCGGGCCGCGGGGCCTCGGCGACCGGCGCGGAGACGACACGCGGAGCTTCGGCGACAGTCACGGTACGCGCGGCCGGCGGCTGAAGCGGAGCAGGACGCGGCTGTTCGACGGCACGCATCGGTTCCGGACGCGGCTCGGCGCGCGCTTCGACACGCGGCGAGGGCGGCGGGGGCGGCCGGCGATCGCTGAGGTCGTGCGTCGCAGACTGAGCGCGGACGATGGAGTTGAGTTCGCTCAGCGCTTCGATCTGCTCGGCCACGACGCGGCGCATCGCAGCGGCGCTGGTGCGAGTTTCCTCCGGCAGTTCCATGACGCCACGGGCCAGTTCCGAACGCGTCTGTTCGAGCTCGGAACCGACTTCCTTGGCCGTCTCGCGCATGGCGGTGGCGGTCTCATTGAAGCGGCGGGTCGCTTCTTCGAGGGCCTGCTGCATCTCGAGGATCATCGTCGCCTGTGTCTGGCGCAGCGAGTCCGATGCCCGTTCGGTCTCGCTTTCGGCCGCGCTGCGGAACTCGGCGAGACGCTCGGTCACGCCCGACGCCGAACTAGCAAGGGCTTCGCTGACGAGGTTGCCGTTGCTCGAGAGGGCCAGGGCCACGTCCGAGGTGGTGGTGGCGAGCGCCGAGGCGAACTTCGCGCCGGTCGTGTCGAGGACTTCCTCGATCTTGCTGGTCGAGGTCGAGAGAACCTGCTCGATCTTGCCGGCCGAAGCCGAGAGCAGGTCGTCGAACTGGCGACCGGACGACACCAAGGCGTTTTCAACCTGCTGGCTTGATCCGGCGACGATGCTCTCCATCTGCGCGCGAGCGTCGATGAGGCGGCGCTCGGTCTCGTTGACGGAGTCGGCAATGGTCTGCGCGAAGGCACGCATGCGACCGTCGATTTCGTCAGCGCGGGTCGTGAAGCTCTGCGCCAGGGCGTCCATGGCCGTCCGACGATCCTCAAGAGCGTCGATCGACTGATTGCCGGCGGCGCTGAGATTGGCGGCCGATTGATCGATGACCGCAACCTCGGAGTGCAAGCTGCCCATCATCGAGCCGAAGTCTTCGACCATCCGACGCACGGTCTGCTGCAGGGCAGCGACCTGCGTGGCCACAAGTTCCCCCGCCTGCTGCGTTGAGCCAACTGCATCCTGCACGGTCGCCGAGTAGGTAGCGGTCTGGTTGGCGACACTGGACTCGAGCTGGGCGAGGCTGGTGTTGGCGGTCTCCAGCACCTGCTGCAGGATCGTGTTAGACTGGTTGAGCCGACCGAGTGCCTCGTTGGCATCGGTAAGAATGCGGCCCGACGTGGCGGCCATGAGCTGCTCGGCATGCTCTGCCGAAACCGACAGAGCTTCCTGCAGCACATTGCCGTGCGAGCGGAGCATGATCTCGAGCTGTGCCGAACGGTCGTTGACGAGTGCCGCAAGCGAATCCGACTGTGCGGTGACCGACTGGCTGAGCGCCGTGACGCGTGACTCGATGGCCTCCGTCGCGGCGACTGCCTTGATCGAGACGACCTCGTCGATCGACCGTGCTGCTGTCTGAATCTGCTCGAGGGCCTGGCGCACATGCGTGTCCATGCGATCGGCGGTTTCGGCGACATCGAGCGTGATGTTGGTCGTCGCGGCGACGATGCGCTTGGAGATGGTCTCTTCGATGCGGTCGGCACCGGCCTCGAGATCGGCCATCGACTGAACGAGGGCCGTATTGATGGCTGTGTTGAGCGAGGCCAGACGCTCGGCCGTGATGTCGGCGCGTGCGGTGATTGCTTCGGGTAGGGTGCCGAGCCGCTGGTCGACCATGTCGGTGATCGCCTTGCGGGCCGAGTTGACGCCCGTCTCGATGACGTCGGCAGCCTTGCGAGCGCTTTCGCCAACGGTCGCCGCGGCGCCGTCGATGCGGGCGATCACACCGGTCTCCGCGTCGGCAATGCGAAGGATCGCGGTGTCGATGCCGCGGCCCAGGTTGTCGTTGACCTCGGAGACCTTGCTCGCGATGAGGGTCGACACGGCGATGGCACGGTCGGCCATGATGTCGGTGACCGAGCGGAGGCTCGAGTCGATCTTGTCGCGTGCGTCGGTGCCCTGGGCCTCGATCGTACGGGCCAGTTCCATCGTCCGGTCGCCCATGGCACGAGCGATGGCCGCGGTATGAGTGCCGAGCACTTCGCCCAGCTGCTGGGTGCGGTTGTTGAGGGCCTCGGAGAGTTCCGAGGAACGCGTTCCCACGGTCGAAGCAAGTTGCAGGGTCTGCTCGTCGATCGTCGAGGTGAAGGCGGCGCGCTGACCTTCGAGCGTCTGGTTCAGCTTCTCGAAGCGGCTGTCGAACGCCGTGCTGATCTGCGACGCGTGGGTGGTCAGAGCTGTGTCGAGCAAGGTCGTACGATCGGCCAGGAGGCCGTTGATCTCGTTCGACCGGCCGCGCACTGTCTCGCCCAGTTCCGACGTCCGCGTTGCCAGAGTGTCGCCCAGTTCGGTGGTCCGGGCCGAGATCGCGTCGCCCATCTCGGTCGAACGCATCGTGAGCGTTTCGCCGAACTCGGACGCCCGGGCGGCGAGCGTCTCGCTGAGCTCGGAGGTGCGGGCGGTGAGGGTGTTGCCCAGCGCCTGGGTGGAGCTGTCGAGGGCGTCCGTAAGGATCTGCGAGTGTCCCTCGAGCGTGTCGGAGATTTCGCGTGAGCGGTTGCCGATGACTTCGGCAATCTGCTTAGAACGCTGTCCCAGAGTCTCGATCATCTCGCGCGTGCGCTGCGACACGATATCGTTGAAGTGGCCGGACTTCTCGTCAAGGGCCATTTCGAGGACGTTGGCGCGGGCGGTGAAGCCGGCGCTGTGCTTTTCGAGCGCCGTGATCAGCTTCTCGCCCTTGTCCCCGACGACACCGTCGAGAGCCTGGAGACGTGTGTCGATGACGACCGCGATCTCGTCGAGGTGGGCATCGAACTGCGTGAGGGTCTGCGAACCGGCGCCCATCAGGGTGACGCGGGCGCGCTCGGTGGTCTCGTCGAGGGCGCCGCTCAGCTCGATCATTGCGGTCTGGAGCTTGCTCTCCATCGCATTGACCTGGATCGACGTGGCCTCGTCGAGCTTCTTGCTCAGATTGCCCAGCAGGCTCTCGGCCTCAGTGGTGCGCGCCGAGATGTCCGACGCAATCTTGCTGCCGATCATATCGAGGTTGCTGGAGACCTCGTTGCCGCGGTCGCGAAGCTGATCGAGCAGGGTGATGCCGCCCTGGCTCAGGAGCTTGGCGAGCGATGTCGTGCGGTTCTCGATGGCTTCGGCCAGCGTGTTGCCGCGCCCGTCGAGCGTTTCGGTGAGCGCCTGGATCCGGCCGTCGATGACCGAACTGAGCTCGGCAGTGCGGTTCTCGAAGGCACTGCTGATGGTCCCGGACCGGTCCTCGAGCGTGATGTTGAGGCGGCTGGCACTATCGTCGAGCGCGGTGAGCAAATGGCTGGTGCGCTGATCGATCAGCGACACAAAGGATTCGGTGCGCTCGCCGAAGGCGCCGTTGAGCGAGTTACCGGCGGTCTCGAGCGCCTTGGTCAGGTTGCCGCCCGATTCCACGATCGTGCCGGCGATGCGCTGGCTGATCATGTCGAGGTCGAACACGAGGCCGGTGTGGCTCTCGGTGATGGCTTCGCGCACGCGCTCGGTGTTGGTGATGACGGCTTCGCGCTGGCTTGCGAGTTCCTGGATCAGGGCGCGCATACGCGATTCATTGTCGGAGTAGGTGCGTTCGAGAGCGGTGACCTCGCCGTGGATCATGACCTCGAGTTCGCCGGCGCGGGAGAGGGCGCGCTCGAGGCCATCGCCGAGTGCGTTCACTTCGCGGCGCACGGCCTGGCCGACGGAGGCGACCTTTTCCGACGCGGTGGTTTCGGGTTCGGCGAGACGGATCGCGGCATGCGTGACGGCGGTCGCGGCGTTGCGGAGGTCCTGCGCACGACGGATCAAGGTGGCGATGGCAAAGAACGCAAACACCGGGATGACGGCGAGGGCGATGGTGCCGATGAAATCGTTGGAGCCCCAGAAGGCGGGGGAGCCGAACTCGCTGCCATTGCGCACGAGGGCGATGGTCAGGATTGCGGCGATCCAGGCGATCGAGACGATGACGGCGACGAAGCTTGGGGCAGAGTTCGAGCGCGACTGCAGACCATAGAGGATGCGCGAGCCCTGGAAGCGATCGTCATTGGCGACCGAGCCAGACATGGCTGCCTGCTTGTCGGCGACGCGTGCCCGCTCGGCGCGAGAACCGGGCCGGGGCTGCGATGGAGCTGCGGTGGAGGAGGACTGAGTGCTGGGTTCCTCTTCCCGCAAATTGGGGGTGGCGGAGCTATCGCCGAAGACCGAGTCCTTGAGCGCGTCCTCTACGGCGGAGAATGCGAGGGTTGCCGGGTCTTCCTGAGTGCTCGATTTCTTCGCCATGCTACAACTCTCACTTCGACGGACTATGACTAGGACGGCAGGTCGAGTTGTAATGCACCGGTCCCTGTTTCAGGACTCCGGAACATTTGGGTAAAAAGCGATTCAAATGCCCGCCATGACCCCAACCCCGCACCGCCGCGCGCCGGGTATTGCTCAACATACATTCAATTTGAGGCAAACCGAGCGTCATCTTAAGCAAAGGTTAATTTGGGCGGTTTGGAGGCGGTTGAGGGAATTGGTTGCATTGCAACATCCTGCCTTAAGCGTCGATTCATCCGGAAACTCTAGGGTCTGCGTCACTGTCGTAGGGCAGCAGTATGTTGTGCGTGAGGCAACCCAATGCGTGGCGAGAACACGGCCAAGGCCGTTCCCCTGGAGGCTCCCCAGCCAGAGATTCGCCGTCCCATAGATATGGAGCATCTGAACCGCCAGACGATGGGCGATCCAGGGCTGCAGGAAGAGGTGCTGCGTCTCTTCGACGAGATGACGCACGTCTATTACGAGCGCCTCGAGATCAGCACGACCGTCGATGATTTGCTGCGCAACCTCCACACGCTCAAAGGCGCCGCCGCAGGTGTGGGTGCGTTCGGGCTGGCCGAGCTTGCCCGCGTCGCCGAGACCGAACTGCGCAACGGTGGGCCGGTCAATCCGGAACGCATCGACGACCTCGCGCTGGCGGTGCAGGAAGTGTCGGCGTTCATCGGCGACCGGCTGAGCGCTGCCAAGGCGGCATAGGAGCCGTTCCAAAGGCTTGCTTGCAGGACCTCAGGGGCGCGGGATATATGCCGCGCCATGCCCAAGATTACATTTATCGAAGCCAACGGTAATGCCATCGTCACGGAGGCCGAGAACGGCACGACCGTGATGGAGACAGCCATCATGAACGGCGTGCCCGGAATCATCGCCGAGTGCGGCGGCGCCTGCACTTGCGCGACCTGTCATGCCTATGTGGACGAGGCGTTCGTCGCCATCGTCGGGCCGCCATCGATGATGGAAGAGGATATGCTGGACTTCGCCTTCGAGGTGAAACCCAACAGCCGGTTGAGCTGCCAGATCAAGGTCAGCGACAAACTTGACGGACTGATCATGCGCGTGCCGTCGCGGCAGGGGTAGGCCATTCCAATGGATGGCCCGCGCGGATGACGCTGTTCCACGTGAAGGCGACGTAAGGGAAAATGTAAAGCTATTGTATTTCAATAGCTTGTTGCGAAAGCCCAAAGTCGCTTATAGCAGCGCGCGAAAGGCCGGTAATGGGTGAACTGAACACATTCCCCGTCAGCTACAAGGTCAAGGGTCAGCGCATCGTCATCGTCGGCGGTGGAGAAGAAGCCCT
>JBKJTB010000320.1:0-4710 GCA_046594305.1 Devosia sp.
GAACGAGGCCAAAGGGCTCGTTCCACTCTTCGCGCTGCGCGAATTCCTGGCCCATGAACAGCAGCTTCTTGCCCGGCCAGCCCCACATGAAGGCGTAGTAGGCGCGCAGCCCGGCAAATTGCTGCCAGTCGTCGCCACTCATCTTACTGATCAGCGAGCCCTTGCCGTGCACCACCTCGTCATGGCTCAGCGGCAGAACGTAGTTCTCGCTGAAGGCATAGAGCGCCGCAAAGGTCATGTCGTTGTGGTGATATTTGCGGTGAACGGGCTGCCGCGACATGTAGCGCAGCGTGTCGTTCATGAAGCCCATGTTCCACTTGAAGCCGAAGCCGAGACCACCCGTGTGGACCGGCGCCGAGACGCCCGACCAGGCGGTCGATTCCTCAGCGATCATCAGAGCGCCCGGATGCAGGCGATAGACTTCCAGATTGACGCGCTTCAGGAACTCCACGGCCTCCAGATTGTGGTTGCCGCCGAACTGATTGGGGATCCACTCGCCCTGCTTGCGCGAATAATCGAGGTAGAGCATCGAGGCCACGGCATCGACGCGCAGGCCATCGATGTGGAACTCTTCGAACCAGTAGAGCGCGTTGTTGAGGAGGAAGGACGACACTTCCTTGCGCCCGAAATTGAAGATCGCGGTGTTCCAGTCCGGATGATAACCCTGGCGCGGATCGGCGTGTTCATAGAGCGCCGTTCCATCGAAATTGGCGAGGCCGTGCTCGTCGGTCGGGAAGTGCGCCGGAACCCAGTCGAGGATGATAACGAGACCGGCCTTGTGCGCGACATCGACGAAGTGCTTGAACCCGGCCGGGTCGCCGAAGCGCGAGGTCGGCGAGTAGAGGCCGGTGGGCTGGTAGCCCCAGCTTGGATCGAACGGGTGCTCGCTGATCGGCAGCAGCTCGATGTGGGTAAAACCCAGGTCCTTGGCGTAGGGGATGAGCTGCTCGGCGAACTGCTCATAACTCATGAAGCTGCCATCGGCGCGCTTGCGCCACGAGCCCAGATGCACCTCGTAGATCGAGATCGGCGTCCGCCGCCAATCCTTCTTGCCGCCGGCTTCGATGTACTTCTGGTCGGTCCAGGCGAACGGCGCGGGATCGGCGACGACGGAAGCCGTCTTCGGCCGCAGCTCGGACTGGCGTGCGTAAGGGTCGGCCTTGAGCGGCAGGAGCTTGCCGTCCGGCCCGACGATCTCGAATTTGTAAACCGTGCCCGGCCCAAGCGTCGGGATGAACACTTCCCACACACCCGTCTCGAAGCGATTGCGCATCGGGTGGCGGCGGCCGTCCCATTCGTTGAATGCACCGACAATCGAAACGCGGTGCGCATTGGGCGCCCACACGGCGAAATGCACACCCTGCACGCCCTCGAATTCGATGTAGTGCGCACCGAGCTTGTCGAAGAGCCGCAGATGCGTGCCCTCGCCGATATAGTAGTCGTCCATCGGGCCGAGCACGGGGCCGAAGCTGTAGGGATCGAACACGTCCCATTCGCCGCCCGTGTTGGACGCGTGATAGCGGATGGGCTGGACGTGGTCGATCTCGACGCGCCCCTCGAAGAAGCCGTCATCGTGCCGGCGCGCCAGCTCGCCGAGCGGCTTGCCGGCAAGCGTGAACGCCGTCACCTTCTCGGCGTGCGGAATGAAGGTTCGAGCAACCCACAGTCCATGCGGCTGCTGCAGGCCGAGGATCGCGAAGGGATTGGCGTACTGCCCCTTGACGATCTGGTCGACCTCATCGGGATGAGCCTGCCATTTCTCCACTACTACGCCCCTCACTACCTGACCGGCACGTCCCAGATTTCTTTAGCGTACTGGCTGATCGTGCGGTCGGACGAGAACCAGCCCATGTGAGCCGTGTTCCTGATCGCCATGGAATACCATTTGCGGCTGTTCTGCCAGATGCTGTCCACATTGGCCTGCGCCTCTGCATACGCATCGAAGTCGCGCGCCACCATGAACCAGTCGTGGTCATAGAGCCCGCCGATCAGATCGCGATACCGGTTCGGGTCGTCCGGCGAGAACACGCCGGACGCAATCATCTCCAGCGCTTCCTTGAGCGCCGGCGAGGCATCGATGGCGCTGCGCGGCACTTCCGTGCGGGCCCGCTTGGCGGTGACCTCCTCGGCGGTAAGGCCGAAGATCACCATGTTGTCCTTGCCGACGGCGTCGAGCATTTCAATGTTGGCGCCATCAAGGGTGCCGATCGTCAGTGCGCCGTTGAGTGCGAATTTCATGTTGCCGGTCCCCGAGGCTTCAAGTCCTGCGGTGGAGATTTGTTCCGAAAGATCGGCGGCCGGCATGACGATCTCGGCCAGCGACACGTTGTAATTGGGGATGAAGACCACTTTCAGCAGCTCGCGGACGGACGGGTCATTGTTCACGACCTGACCGACGTCGTTGATGAGCTTGATGATGAGTTTGGCGTTCCAGTAGCTCGGCGCCGCCTTGCCGGCGAACACTTTCACGCGGGGCACCCATTCCTTTTCCGGATGCGACTTGATCGACTGATACTGCGCCACCGCCTGGATGACGTTGAGCAACTGCCGCTTGTATTCGTGGATGCGCTTCACATGCACGTCGAACAGCGCGTCCGGCGAGACGGTAAAGCCCAGGCGATCCTTGATGACCTCGGTCAGCCGCACCTTGTTGGCGCGCTTGACCGCCGCGAACTGTGCCTGGAAATTCGGATCGTCGGCGTGCTTGTCGAGCAGCGTCAGCAGATCGATGTTGTCCTGGAACTCCGGCCCGATGCGATCTGAAATGAGCTTGGTCAGGCCCGGATTGCATTCCATCAGCCAGCGGCGCGGCGTCACGCCATTGGTCTTGTTGTTGATGCGCTCGGGGTAGAGCTTGTTGAGGTCGTAGAAGACCGTTTTCTTCATCAGCTCGGTGTGCAGCGCCGAAACGCCGTTCACCGAATGCGAGCCGACAAAGGCGAGTTGTCCCATGCGCACGCGGCGCGCCCCGCCCTCATCGATCAGCGACACGGCGGCGATCTGCTGATCGTTGAGCCCGGTGACCTTGCGCGCTTCGGCGAGCACTTCTGCATTGATGGCGTAGATGATCTGCATCTGGCGCGGCAGCATCCGCTCGAGCAGCGACACCGGCCAGGTCTCGAGCGCCTCGGGCAGCAGCGTGTGGTTGGTATAGCCGAACGTGCCCTTGGTCAGCTTCCAGGCCTGCGCCCATTTGATGCCGTGGAGGTCAATGAGGATCCGCATCATCTCGGCGATCGAAATGGCCGGATGCGTGTCGTTGAGCTGGATGGCGACCTTGTCGGGCAGCGAGCCCATATCGCCATACTGCTGCATATGGCGCCTAACGATGTCCTGCAGCGAGGCGGAGGAGAAGAAGTATTCCTGCCTCAGCCGCAGTTCCTGGCCCGAGGTGGTCGAATCCGCGGGATACAGCACCCGGCTGATCGCCTCGGCACGCGAGCTTTCCTCGAGCGCGCCGATGTGGTCGCCATTGTTGAACTTGTCGAGATAGATCGGGTCGACCGGCTGCGCGCTCCACAGCCGCAGCGTGTTGACGCGCGTCCCGCGCCAGCCGACGATCGGCGTATCGAAGGCCACGGCCAGCACATGCTCACCCGGCCGCCACTCGAGCCGCGTCGAGCCATCGGGCTCGGGAACCGGCACCACCTGTCCGCCGAAGCCGATCTCGTAGGTCGATTCACGGCGCTCGAACTCCCACGGATTGCCGTGCGCCAGCCAGTCCTCGGGCAGTTCGACCTGCCAGCCTTCGCTCATCTCCTGCCGGAACATGCCGTTCTGGTAGCGGATGCCATAGCCATAGGCGGGGATCCGCAGCGTCGCCATCGAGTCCATGAAGCACGCCGCAAGCCGGCCGAGGCCGCCATTGCCGAGCGCCGCGTCGGGCTCGAGGTTGATCAGGTCGCCCAGATCGACATTGAGGTTCTTGAGCGCCTCGCGCACCGGTTCCATCAGCCCGATATTGCTCATCGCATCGCGCATCAGCCGGCCGATGAGGAACTCGAGGCTCAGGTAGTAGACGCGCTTCTCGGACGTCCGCCACGTGGCGCGGCTCGACTCCATCCACTGGTCGATGATGCGGTCGCGCACGGCCAGAATCGTGGCCTTCAGCCAGTCATGCGGACGCGCCACGATCGGGTCTTTGCCGACCGAATAGGTAAGTTTCTCAAGGATCTCGGACTGGAGGGCCTCAGCCGTGCGGGCGCGCGGCTCCGGCTTGGGGGCGTCCAATACGATAGGCTTTTGCGACATGACGCAATCCGATCAGCATGACGATGTATTCCCCTCTAGTGCGGGCACCATTGCATCAAACTTGTGCAGTGGGAAGCCCTGCTGGCCCCCTAGCCGTAGGGCGTATCGGCCGGCTTTTCGGGAGCTTTGTCGAGCATGATGGGCTCCGACGCACGCTCCACCGCGCCGCTCTCCCGCGCCTGCTCCTCGGCGTTCGAGAGCAGGAGATCGCGCCCGGGCCTGCAGGCCGCCGACGATCTGTGCGCTGAACCTGCGCCGGTCGCGCTCGCGCACGCCCTCGATGAGGTCGGCGATCTCCTCCTCGGTCGAACCGAGAATGCGGAGCGCCTGGCCCGACAGCGTCAGCGCGGACTCGAACATCTCGCGGATCTGGAACTCGACGCCGGCCTTGACCAACTGGATGGCGTGGCCGCGGTCGTAGGCGCGGGCCATGACCTTGACCAGCGGGAACTCGTCGCG
>JBKJTB010000012.1:0-3508 GCA_046594305.1 Devosia sp.
GCTGCTGCCTAACTGCGGCTCGGGCCGGCCACAGCGGCAGTCGCGGCGGCAGGACCCGTTGGAATCTGATTTTACTGGGCTATTCGGCAGCGACAGGGGCGATCACTAGACTTCCTCACCGGCTCAGCCCTTGTGCTAACAGCGCAGGTTCGCGGAGCGTCGAATGGCAAAGCGGAAGATCCACATCGATCTGGTCGATCTCGACCGGCAGCTAGCTCGTCTCAGGCGAAAAAGCCGGTCGCCTCGAGCGGATCACGGAGCGACACGCCGCATGCTCCAGCGTCATCGACGAAGCCTTCGAACTGGTCGCCTACACCTCCCGGAGTCCAGCTCGAGACGTTTACGACCCCGCCATCAAGCTCAGTGCGACGGTCTGGTTCCCGGACAAGACCGATGCGGTGCTGGACGCCACTGGCGTCCGACAGCTCCATGCCGTTGCGGGAGATGCGCGCCGATTGTCGCGGGTCAGGACAACCGTCGCTATACAGCCCTAAAATAGCCCCGCCGCCGGCCGGGGCGTTCGCGGACGGCCCTGACGCAGATGCCTTCGAAGCCGAATGTAGGCGCCGCTGGTTCTCCCGTGGGCCTGCAGCGCCGGAAACCCCCGATCATACGTCCGTGGCAGCCCGCTTGCTTCAGTTATCTTTGCATCGAAGTGTAGCGTCTCGCATTAACCTTGTCCGAACCGACACCATCTCGGAGATATTGCCGCCAAGGTCTCGGGCGATGTCGCGTCCTGCGACCCGATCATCTCTGAATTCCAAGCCGATGACTTCCGGCGACCCGTGGAGGGCGACATGGCTATCGACAATATTGGTGAGCTTAAGCGTCGCATCCGCGACGCGCTCGGCGGCGATGCCTTTCAGGGCACCGCTGCAGGTCTGTCCGGCCCTCTTCTGTCCGCGGCCGTCGCCAAATTGTTAAGGGCGCGCCATATCCCCGTGACATTGATTTCTGTGCGCCCGGCTGAGGCGGCCGCTCTAGCCGATTTTGCCGCTGTCTGGAAACATTCCGCCGGCAAGCATGAGACCAGCTGGTTCAGCCTGAAGAGCGCCAAGCACTAGGATTGGCGGCGCACATTGCCATACCGCGGTCCGTGTCCTCCCTCGGTCCGCGGGCATCTGCCCGGCCGTTTGCGATGTCGTGCGCGAATGGCTGGGCACCTCAACCGATGACTCTGCGAGACGCTCCATAATGGTCCGCCTTCGCCCAGATCGCGCGCTGTTGCGAGAGCACAGCCGCGCCCAACAGGAAGAGCTGCAATGACGAACGATATCAAGGCGCCAGGGCTCCCCGTCGTCGCGAAAATTGGGCAGTACAAACTCGACTATTTCGTCAGGAAACACGACCTCACGACAATCCGCGCCCGTGGCATCCTCGCCAAGGCGGGCGGCAGTCGCGACAAGGCCAATGCCGCCGCGATACTCGCGAACAGCAAGTAGAACTAATGGCCGGGGGCCGCGCAGCTCATCGTGATGATGGAGGCACGTAGCAAGACCGATGCGGGCTTCGACTTATTCGTTTGCACATCGGTGGTTTCGCGCGCCTACTGCGGGACCGATAGCCGTGGCGCTAGTGCGCCCCGTTTTGACTGTCGCCGGCCGGACACGGCCACGCTCCATCACAACGCGAATACCGGGCCCGCGCAGGGGAGGACGGACATCATGTCAAAAGTGATTTAGAAAGTCCGACGAACAGCAGGACGCCGAAGCAGAGGTCAAGGATTTCCATGACGACCTTGGCCCATTCGTCGTCGCCGCGGAGCAAACCCGGATGGCAATGGTGTTCACCGACGCCAAGGCTGATGGCAATCCGATCATCTTCGCCAATGACAGCTTCCTCGCTTTGACAGGATATGAACGCAAGGAGGTGCTCGGTCAAAGCTTCAACTTCATGCTGGCGAGCATCGACGACGCCGACGCGCTGGCGCTGATCCAGCAGGAGTTCGATGGAGAAACGCTCGGCGAGTCGGATATCCGCTATCGGCGCAAGGATGGCCATGATTTCTGGGCCACGCTCTTCATCAGCCCCGTTCGCGACAAGGCCGGAGAGATTGTCCAGCATTTCGCCTCCTTCGCCGATGTGACGAGATACAAGCAGGAGCTGACCCAGTCCAAGATGCTCATCGACGAACTCAACCACCGGGTGAAGAATACGCTGGCAACGGTGCAGTCGATTGTCTTCCAGGCGCTGCGAACGGCGACCGAACCTCAATCGATCCACGATGCGATCGAGTCGCGCCTGCTCGCGCTGTCGCGTTCGCATGATCTCCTGACGCGCGAAGACTGGAAGAGCGCGGGCCTGCGGGACATCATCAAGGACGCGCTGGAACCGTTTGAAGGCTCCGGGGCGCATGAGCGATCGTCCTTCGCGGTGGCAATGTGCGTTTCGCCCCGAAGGCAACATTGGCGCTGGGTATTGCGTTCAATGAGCTGGCGACCAACGCCGTCAAATACGGTGCGCTGTCAGTTGAGGCCGGAACGATCGAGATCAACTGGACGTTGGATACGGCCTCGGGCAGTCGGCGGCTGAAGCTGACCTGGCGGGAGCAGGACGGCCCACCAGTGACAGCGCCGACCCGCAAGGGGTTCGGCACACGGGTGATCGAACGTGGCCTTGCCTACGAACTTCAGGGGGAAGCGAGTCTCGACTATCGGAAGGACGGCCTCGTGTTCACCATGGATATCCCAGCCCCCAAAGAGTCTCATCATGACTAGGTTGCTATCTGGACTGAGCGTGCTCGTCGTCGAAGACGAAATGCTCGTGATGATGATGATCGAAGACATGCTCGCCGACCTCGGCTGCGAAGCGATAACGACCGCGGCGACAGTCGATCAGGCACTCCGCCATATCGGCAGCACCGCATTTGACGTGGCGATGCTCGATATGAACCTTGGCGGTAGCAGCAGCGAGCAGATAGCAGACGCCCTCGCGTCGCACCAAGTGCCGTTCATCTATTCAACCGGGAACACCGGCGGCGATTTGAGGCAGGGGTATAGCGATCGTCCGATCCTTCGCAAACCTTTCAAGGCCGAAACTCTGGAAGAGCTCCTGAATGTCGCCCTTTTGGCCGGGCGCCGGGCAATTCCGATCGTCTGAATATCGATACTCTGGTTGGGAACCCTCCGCTTCTGACGCTGAGCGGACATCCAGTTGCGCCGCGTGATCAACTACCCCTCACTTTTCCCCAATCGCTGCTGCCTAACCGCGGCTGGGGTCGGCCCACACCGGCGGAGGATCCAACGTATTGAGTCTCCTGCACAATGCCTACCGGCAGTTCGGCTAAGTGGTTTGCGTTGACACGGACTGGAACGCTATCGCAATAACGTCGCAAAATTTAGCCACCCCAACGGACTTCGTGGCGGAGCTCTCTTATCGCCCATGCTCGGTCCGACCTCCTGGATTTCCTCCGGTACGTTGCTCTGCTTCTCGCAGGAACAATCTGAGTCGGGGATCAGGAGTGTCGCTATGTCGAACAAGAACACTTCGACCGAGGAAGCCATCGACC
>JBKJTB010000452.1:0-13073 GCA_046594305.1 Devosia sp.
GCGAACCGATCAAATATTTAAAAAAGCGACTCGCCGACAAGGAGCCCTACAACGCCGAGATGGAGCCGCTGCTCGAGCGCATCATCGCCGAACAGGCCGCGCTGCACTGAGGCGCGGGCGGCCGATATTAGAATTGTCGTTTACTCGGCGGCCTGCAGTTGCGGGGTGCCGAGTGTATCCTCGAGCCGCTCGAGTTGGAACGGCCGCCGCGGCGCGGTCGCCACTTGGTTGCGGCCGTTCTGCTTGGCCTTGTAGAGCGCGCCATCCGCCGCCGCGAGCAGATCGGTCACGCCCGTCGACGTATACGGCACCGCGGCCACGCCGAACGACGCCGAGATCGCGGCGCCGTGCGTCTGGCTCAGTGCCTCGACGCGCAAGCGCAGGGCCTCCGCCTTGGTCTCGGCCCGGTCGAGGTTGCAGTCGGGCAAAATCACCACCAGTTCCTCGCCGCCATAGCGACACACGATATCGGTCTCGCGCAGCCCGCCCACGATCGCCATCGCGGTGTCGCGCAGCACCGCGTCGCCGAAGGCATGGCCATGCTCGTCGTTGAGCTTCTTGAAATGGTCGAGGTCGACCATCACCACGCTCACCTCGCGGTTCTCGCGATCGGCCAGCCGCACGAAGCGCTGCAGGCAATCCTCCATGTAGCGCCGGTTGTAGAGCCCGGTCAGCGGATCGCGCAGCGCCTGGTTCCTGAGTTTTTCGCGCAGCCCCATATTGGCGAGCGCCAGGCTCATGCCGTCGGCGATGGCGGAAGCGAGCCCGGTGACGCCCTCGAGGCGCGCTTCCGCATCCTCGCCTTCGGCGAAGAGCTGGAACAGGCCCATGATCTCGCCGCGCGCGATCATCGGAATTTCGAGCACCGTGCCCTCGCCGTGGTGATGCTCGCAGCAGAGCTTACTGCCGGCCGCCCGGTTGAGGTGCGCCTTGCCGCGCTTGAGCGCCCAGCACTGATCGGGCGAAATCGACTCATGCTGCGCTTCGCCGTCGCGCCCCCAACTGGTCGACAGCACCAGCCGGTCGCGCGAATTGTTGAACACATAGAGCGCCCCGCCGAAGCCCGGCAGCAGATCCGCCGCCGTCGCCTTCAGCACCTGGTTGGCGTCGCCATAGTCCGCCGCGCTCTGCAGCACGTCGGCCATCTGGAACAGCCGCGCCACTTGCTCACGCGAAGTGTCGGCCGATTTGAGCGCCGCCGAGCGCCCATCTGCCTCGCGGGCGCTCGAGCGGAAGGCAAAGAACATCGCCGCAATAGCGAGCGTGCCACTCAGCACCTGCAACAGCAGCACCACGAGGGTGAAAAACTGGATGCGCTGCTCATGCGCCCCGAACTGCGCGTCCGCGTCGGCCACCGCATTGCGCGCCGCATCCGCCACCGTATCGAGCGTCACACTGGTCTGCCGCCCGGTCAGCAATTGCTGGGCCTCGGCGGCGTGGCCATCGACGCTCAGCGTCGTCGCCTCCGTCCAGTCCAGCAGCAGCGTGTCGAGCACCGGGGTTACCCCGCCGATCAGATCGAACGTCTGTGGCCGCAGCGCCCGCAGCGCTTCGGCATTGCGGAAGAATTCCGACATCGCATTGCGGTCGCCGCCCATCACATGGGCCGCGCTTGCATCGGTGCGCGCCAGCGCGCCCGCCGCCTCGCGCATCGCCTCGCTCTGGCCGCGCAGCGCGTTGAGCGCGCTCTGCTGCCCGCCCACATAGGCAAAGCCGCCGATCGCGATCACCACCATGGCGAATACCAAGAGGACAATCGCCGGCGGCAGCAGCGCCTCCGTGCGCGGGCGCACAGCGGCATGGGCCGCCGGAGCGGGCTCGATGATTTGGATCGACATAGCTCGCGCCCCGCGAGGTTCGGCACTGACCGCCTACCTTGCACCTCCGTATTTGCCCGAAGGCTTCGCGCTTCTTGGCAATTTCACGCTAATTGTATGTGAGCCGATGTCGAATCCCGGCCGCCGGTTCGATCAGAAGCATCAACAGAGGAGATTTTCCCATGCGTTACATCTGTCTGGTGCATGCCGATCCGGAGCGGTCCGAGGGCATGACCCTCGAGCAGCATCAGGACCTCGACCGCCGGTCACTGGCCTACGACCAAGAGCTGATTGAGAAGGGCCATTACGTCATCTCGCAGGCCATTCAGGATGGCAGTACTGCGGTGCTGGTCCGTACGCGACAGGCCAAAGTGTCAAACACCGACGGCCCCTACATGGAGACCAAGGAGCAGATGGCCGGCTTCATCCTCATCGAGGCGCGCGACATGAACGAGGCCGTGCGTCTCGCCGCCGGCATCCCGATGGCCGAAATGGGCACCATCGAAGTGCGCCCCATCTACGAAATCCCGACGCCGCCGGAGCAACGCTGATGCGCTACATCCATCTCGTTCATCTCGACGCCTCCAATTTCGACCGCATGAGCGTCGCGGAACGGCAGGACGTCGATCGCCGCGCCCTCGCCAAGAACGCCGAGTTCGTCGAGCGCGGCATCCTCATCCACACCCAGGCCATCCAGGACGGCAACAGCGCCGTACTGGTCCGCGTGCGCAACGGAAAAGTCTCGGTCACCGATGGTCCCTACATCGAGACCAAGGAGCAGATGGCCGGGTTCTGCCTGATCGAAGCCAGCGACATGGCCGAGGCCGTAGCCATGGCGGGTGAAGACCCGATCGCCGAATACGGCACCATCGAAGTGCGGCCGGTCTACATCATCCCGACACCGCCGTGATCGACCTCGACCGCATCTATCGCGCCGAACGCGGCCGGGTGCTGGCCAGCCTCATCCGGCTGCTCGGTGGCTTCGATCTCGCCGAAGAGGCGCTGGCCGAGGCCTTCCTCGCCGCGGCGCAGCAATGGCCGAAGACCGGCGTGCCCGCCAATGCACGCGCCTGGCTCGTCTCGGCCGGCCGCTTCAAGGCCATCGACCGGCTGCGCAAATCCGGCCGCTTCAAGCTGCTGGCGCCCGAACTGCGGCGCCAGCTCGAAGCCGAGGAGGACCAGATGCCGCCCGACCGCGAACCCATCGAAGACGACACGCTGCGGCTGATCTTCACCTGCTGCCACCCGGTGCTGCCGGCCGACGCACAGATCGCGCTCACCCTGCGCGAAGTGTGCGGCCTCACCACCGAACAGATCGCCTCGGCCTTCCTCAGCAAACCGCCGACCATCGCCCAGCGCATCGTGCGCGCCAAAACCCGCATCCGCGACGAGCAACTGCCCTATGAGGTGCCGTTGCCCGCCGAATGGCCCGACCGCCTCGATACGGTGCTGCACACGATCTACCTCATCTTCAACGAGGGCTACGACGCCTCGAGCGGTGGTGCACTCATTCGCACGGAGCTCTGCGACGAAGCCATCCGCCTCGCGCGGCTGCTGAAGGAACTCCATTCTACTCCCGACATAGACGGCCTGCTCGCGCTGATGCTGCTGCATCAATCGCGCGCCGCAACGCGGCAGACGGCGGCAGGGAACATCGTCCTCCTCGAAGACCAGGACCGCGCCTTCTGGGACCGCGACCTCATCGCCGAAGCCACGGCCCTGGCGCAACTCGCCTTCGCCTCCCCGCCGATCGGCAGCTACACCATCCAGGCCCTCATCGCCGCCACCCACGCCGCCGCCCGCGAACCGGGCGACACCGACTGGCCCCGCATCGTCTGGCTCTACGACCTCTTGGTCCGCGCCGAACCCGGCCCGATTACCGAACTCAACCGCGCGGTGGCGGTCGCGATGCGCGATGGCCCGGAGGCCGGATTGGCGCTGATCGAGCCACTGGCCGAGGGTCCGCTGGCGACGTATCGCTTCGCGCACGCCGCGAGGGCAGATTTGCTACGCCGATTGCGTCGGAAGGACGAGGCGCGCTCTGCCTATCAGCGGACGCTGGAGCTCACGACCCAGGCAGCAGAACAACGTTTCATCGAGAAGCGTCTGCGAGAGTTGGACTAGCTGCGAAGCCGCAGTCGGCGTCCCTTCCCCCGCGAGCGGGGGAAGGTGTCAGCAGAGCTGACGGAAGGGGGCGGCCGCAGACACCCAGTCCAGTCTCGCCCCTCCCCCGCCTACCGGACGTGCCCCTCCCCCGTGGCTGCGCCACAGGTGAGGATCGCCGATTGCTAAGCCCGAGCCCGCGTCTCCGGCAGCACCCGATGCGGCGGCTGGTGCCCATCCACAAACGCGCGAATATTGACGATCACCGTCTCGCCCATCTCGATCCGCGCCTCGAGCGTCGCCGAGGCCATGTGCGCCGTCAGCACGATGCGGTGCTGGCGCGCCAGTTCCAGCAATCGCGGACTGATGCCGTTGCGGTTCTCGAACACATCGAGCGCTGCGCCCGACAGCCGGCCCTCACCGATCGCATCGACCAGCGCCTCCTCGTCGATCAGCTCCGGCCGCGACACGTTGACGACGAACGCTTCCGGCCGCATCCGCCCGATCCGCTCACGGCTGAGGATGTGGTGCGTGTCGCGCGTCAGCGGCGTGTGCAGCGACACGATATCAACCTCGCCCAGCATGCCGTCGAGCGAATCGTGGAATTTCGCGTCGAGTCGGTCCTCGAGCTGCGGCGGCCGCCGGTTGCGCGAAAAATAATGGATCGCGAGCCCGAATGTCTTGGCCCGCGCCGCCACCGCGCTGCCGATGCGGCCCATGCCGACGATCCCCAGCGCCTTGCCGCGCAACCGCCGCCCCAGCATCCAGGTCGGCGACCAGCCCGGCCAGGTGCCGGTGCTGGGCAGCACCTGCGCCCCCTCCACCAGCCGCCGCGGCAGCGCCAGCATCAGCATCATCGCCATGTCGGCGGTGTCCTCGGTCAAGACCGACGGCGTGTTGGTCACCGTAAGGCCCGCCGCGTAGGCCGCTTCGATGTCCACATTGTCGAAACCGTTGCCGAATTGCGCGATCAGCCGCACGCTTTTGGGCAGGCGCGCGATGAGTTCTGCGTCGATCCGGTCGGTGATCGAGGACACCAGCACGTCGCAGCCCTCGAGCGCCTTGACCAGCGCATCGGCCGAATAGGGCGCGTCCGCCGGATTAAGGCGTGCCTCGAACAGCGTCGCCATCCGCTGTTCCACCGGTTCGGGCAGGCGCCGCGTCACGAGAATTTTCGGTTTGGCGCTGGTCAGGACGGGCAGCCTTTCAAGGGACCATTAAGGTCTGTTCGCTAACGATAAAGCATAGCGCGCAAAAGTGGGAACCGGATTTGCGGGTGACCTGCTCGACGCGCTGCGCCCCGGGCCCGCTCACATCGGTTTGTACATGCGTCTGAATGCTTTGCGCCTCGTCCCCGCCCTCATCCTGGCTCTGCTGCCGGCGGCTGTCGCCACTGCCGCGACTGCGGCCGAAACGCCCAGCGGCCTGCCGCTGCCGCGCTTCGTCACCACGCGCTCGACCCCCATCAATGTGCGCGTCGGGCCGGGCACCAAATACGACGTCACCTGGGTCTACAAAGTCGCCGGCACCCCGGTCGAAATCATCCAGGAATTCGACGTCTGGCGCAAAATCCGCGACGTCGACGGCTCCGAAGGCTGGGTGCACCAGAACATGCTCTCGGGCAATCGCGCCGGCTATGTCCTCCCCGAAGCCAATGTCGAGCGCGTCGCCCTGCGTCAGGCCACCAGCGACGAAGCGGGCGTCGCCGCCTGGGTCGGCCCCGGCTTCCCGGTCAAGATCCAAAGCTGCGAAGGCGGCTGGTGCGCCGTCCTCGCCGTCGACCACCCCGACGGCCGCCCCGCCGCCACCTACACCGGCTATCTGCCCGAGGGCGATTTGTGGGGGGTGTATCGCGGCGAAAGCTTCGACTGAGGCGATCGCAGCCGCACTAGACCGAAACGGCCAGAGCGCCTAGATTTCAGTCATGAGCGATACGGACAACATCTCGCTGGAGTTCCTGGCGCGGGGCATGGAGCGGATGCTGCGCGAAAACCGTGATATCCGCGATGGTCAGCAGGAACTGGGCCGCACTCTGCGCGCGCTGAACGAGACGCTCGTATCGATCAACCGGACGCTGTCGAACCTCGACAGGCGCATTTCTGACGTCAAGGATGACCTCGAGACCACCGTCAAGATGGAAGGCATCGGGCTCAGGAACCACCTCGACGACCGGATTGACGGGATCGCCTCGAAACTCGGCATATCCCCGACTGAAACCTAGAAAGCGCGACTGGGCAGGGCTCAAACGCCCTTGCGGACCCGCACGACCACGTCGACATGCGTGATGCTCATGCCCTTGGGAGGCTCGGGCAGGTTCTGGATCATGATCGCCGAGGCCGGGATGTCGATCACCCGCTGCTCGTCCTCGAGATAGAAATGGTGGTGATCCGACGTGTCGGTGTCGAAATACGACCGCGACGCGTCCACTGCAACTTCGCGCAGCAGCCCTGCCGAGCGGAACTGGTGCAACGTGTTATAGATCGTCGCCAGCGACACATTGACCTTGGCGACATTGGCCTCGGCCAGCAATTCCTCGGCGCTCACATGCCGATGCGCGCCGCCGAACAGGATTTCGGCCAGCGCCACGCGCTGCCGGGTGGGTCGCAATCCGGCCATGCGCAACACCGCCGTAAGGCAGGGGCGCCGGGACGGAACGGGGCGGCTGAAGATACGCTGCTCGTGCATGGGGCCCGGAAAACTCGACTTTTCGCGCCAACTTATAGCTATCGCGGCATTTGGGCACAAGCGGCAGGGTTGTCGCGGCAGTCCAGTCCTTGACCCATCTGGGGGGCGTCTCTACACACGGCCCTCACACCAACCAACGGAATGTCCGATGGCGGAACGCCAACACGCTTACGGCTACGACGAACTGCTCGCCTGCGGCCGCGGCGAACTCTTCGGTCACGGCAATGCGCAATTGCCGCTGCCGCCCATGCTGATGTTCGACCGCATCACGCTCATCGAAGAAACCGGTGGCAGCCACAATCGCGGCCAGATTCGCGCCGAACTCGACGTCAATCCGGACCTGTGGTTCTTCAAATGCCACTTCCAGGGCGACCCGGTGATGCCCGGCTGCCTTGGACTTGATGCCCTCTGGCAGATGACCGGCTTCTTCCTCGGCTGGGGCGGCTCGCCCGGCAAGGGCCGGGCGCTCGGCGGCGGCGAAATCAAGTTCACCGGCCAGGTCACCAATGACGTCAAGCTGGTGGAATACGGCATCGACATCCGGCGCGTCGTCCGCTCGAAAGTCGCGCTTGGTATCGCCGAGGGCTTTGTGAAAGCCGACGGCAAGCTTATCTATGAGTGCAAAGATCTCCGTGTCGGGCTCTTCCCGTCGACGGCGAGCGCATAAACAACAAACACCTGAGTCAGCAGGGGAGGCGTTAAAGGCATGAGACGAGTCGTCGTCACCGGTATGGGGATCGTGTCCTCGATCGGCAACAACACGTCCGAGGTGCTGGAAAGCCTTCGGACTGCGACCCCCGGTATCGTCTTCGCCCAGGACTACGCCGACCTGAATTTCCGCTGCCATGTGCATGGCGCGCCAAAGCTCGATCCGTTCGCCGTGCTCGACCGCCGCACCACCCGCTTCATGGGCAAGGGCGCCGCGTGGAACTACATCGCCATGCAGCAGGCGATCGAAAATTCCGGCCTCGAAGAGCACGACATCAAGAATCCGCGCACCGGCATCGTTATGGGTTCGGGCGGTCCGTCCACCCGCACGGTCGTTGAAGCCGCCGAGATCACGCGCGACAAGGGGCCCAAGCGCATCGGCCCGCTCGCCGTGCCTAAGGCCATGAGCTCCACCGCTTCGGCGACGCTCGCCACGCCCTTCGGCATCAAGGGCGTCAACTATTCGATTACGTCGGCCTGCGCCACATCCAAGCATTGCATCGGCAATGGCTACGAGCAGATCCAGATGGGCAAGCAGGACATCGTGTTTGCCGGCGGCCACGAGGATCTCGACTGGACCATGTCGAACTTGTTCGACGCCATGGGCGCCATGTCGTCCGACTTCAACGCGACGCCATCCAAGGCCTCCCGCGCCTATGACGCAGCGCGCGACGGCTTCGTCATCGCCGGCGGCGCCGGTGTGCTGGTGCTCGAAGAACTCGAACATGCAAAAGCCCGCGGCGCCACTATCCTCGCCGAGATCGTCGGCTACGGCGCCACGTCCGACGGCTACGACATGGTCGCGCCTTCGGGCGAAGGCGCGGCGCGCTGCATGAAGATGGCGCTCGAAACCGTCAAGGAGCGGGTCGACTACATCAACCCGCACGCCACCTCGACCCCCATCGGCGACGCCAAGGAAATCGAGGCCCTGCGCGTCGTCTTCGGCACCGAAGACAAGTGCCCGCCGATCTCCGCCACCAAGTCGCTCACCGGCCACTCGCTCGGCGCCACGGGCGTCCAGGAATCGATCTACTGCATCCTCATGATGCAGCACCGCTTCCTCTGCGAAAGCGCCAACATCGACAATCTCGACCCGGCCTTCGCCGACATGCCGATTCTTCGAAAGCGCCGCGACAATGTCGATGTGGGCATCGCGCTGAGCAACAGTTTCGGCTTCGGCGGCACCAATGCGACGCTGGTGTTCCGCCACCCCGACCTGATCTAGCAGTCAGCGTCCTCCCCTATGCGAAGCGTGGGGAAGGACGGAGGGGGCGCCGCCTGCACATGATTCTGGGCCCAACCCTAACCACCGAGCGCCTCACCCTGCGCCCGCCGCGGGAAAGCGACTTCGACGCCCTGTGCGCCTTCGGCCAGTCCGAGGACCGCATGCGCTTTCTCGGCGGCAAGGCCGACAAGACCACTCAGTGGCGGACGCTCCTCGCCGACATGGGACACTGGGCCCTCCGCGGCTATGGCCTGTTTTCGATCGACGTCACGCAGAGCGGCCTCTTCGTCGGTCGCGCCGGGGTGATCTTTCACTTCTACAATGAAGAGCCCGAACTCGCCTGGCACCTGTTCGGAGGTTTTGACGGCCATGGCTACGCCACCGAAGCCGCCGCGGCGGCTCGCGACTGGTACTACTCTCAAACGGGCAACGACCCGCTGATGAGCTGGTGCAACGTCGACAATCTCGCGTCCCAAGCTGTCGCCCGCCGCCTCGACGCGACCTTCGAACGCCTCGATACGACGGCCAGCGGATACCAGGGGCAAATCTGGCGCCACCGGCGCTAGATCAAAATTCCAGTTCCGTAAACCGCGCAGCCCGCCCGTCATACAGCATCAGCCGCCCGGCTAGCACTTCGCCCGCGCCGGTGATCAGCTTGATCGCCTCCATCGCCATCAGCGTGCCGATCACCCCGGTCACCGCCCCCAGCACGCCGACCGCTTCGCAGCTCGGCACATCTGCCGCGTCCGGCGTCACCGGATAGAGATCGGCAAACCGCTTGCCGCCCGGCAGGAACACCGTCACCTGCCCGTCCCACATCGACACCGCGCCCGACACCAGCGGCAGGCCGAGGGCCTCCGCCGCTTCCGCCACGAACCTTCGCGTGTCAAAGTTGTCGGTTCCGTCGATCACCAACTCGTAGCCCTCGAGCAAGCCCTGCGCATTGCCCGCATCGAGCCGCGCCTCATGCGGCACCACCGTGACATAAGGGTTCATCGCCGCCACGAACCTGCCGGCATTCGCGGCCTTGCCGGCACCCACATCTTCGGTGCGGTGCACGATCTGCCGCTGCAGATTGCTGAGGCTCACATGGTCGTTGTCGACGACGCCGATGGTCCCGACGCCCGCCGCCGCCAGATAGGCGATCACCGGACTGCCGAGCCCGCCTGCGCCGATCACCGCGACCCGCGCGGCCTTCAGCTTCTGCTGGCCCGCGCCGCCGATATCCTTCAGCACCAGATGCCTTGCATAGCGGCGCGTTTCGTCGGCGCTGAGCGTCATTTGTCGATCGGTACGGCGAGGAAGCGACGGTCGACGCCCTCGAAACCGAACGGGTACGTCGCGATGACAGCGACCCGCCGGCTCGTGAAGCCGTCGCCGTAGTATTCGCTGAAGGGTTGGACCACGGCATAGATGCGGTAGTCGAGCGTGCAGCCGCGCGACTTGGGCAGCACGTCGCCATCCGCGTGCAACTCCCTCACGCCATTCTGGTCCTGGTAGGCGAGGACATACCCGACCGGGTTCATGTCCTGGCAATAGGCCTCTTCCGACTGAGCGCTGCGCAGCGACAGGATCAACGACTGCGCGTCCGCCTGCGTCACGCCCGCACCGCAGCAGGCCGGCGTCGACCAGTGGACGCGCATGCCGGTATCGGTCGCGAACTCGCCCTCGCCATTGAGGGCAAGAATTTCGACGGGAACGCTGATCTTGTACTGGTCGAGCGTTGCCTTCGCCTTGGCCATTGCCTCGGCACGGACTGCGCCGAGCGAGGCGGCTTCGTCGTCGATCCGTGCCTCGAACGGCGTACCGGCAGTCCATTTGTCGTTGGCGAGGTCGATGATGAAGATGCTCGAGAACGGAAAGCCGGAGCCGTCCTGGATGCCGAACTGCTCGAAGGCGAACATGTTGCCGTCCGCCGAATAGCCCAGCATGTCGATCAGCGCCCGGTCGGCCGCCGCGGCCGGCAGCGCGAGCACCAGCAGCAGCGCCGCCAGCAGGCTACCTGCCAGTCGACCCAAAGCCGCCGGCACCACGTGTCGTTGCATCGAGAGTCTCCCTCTCCGAAAATGTCACGGCGCTCACCGGCGCCACCACCATCTGCGCGATGCGGTCGCCGCGCCGGATCTCGAACGGCTCGCTGCCATGGTTGATGAGAATCACTTTGACCTCGCCGCGATAATCGGCGTCGATCGTCCCCGGTGTATTGAGCACCGTCACGCCATGCTTGGCCGCAAGACCCGAGCGCGGTCTCACCTGCGCCTCGAAACCCTCGGGCAGCGCCATGGCGAAACCGCAGGGCACGATGGCGCGTGCGCCCGGGGCCATCGTCACCACCTCGGAAATGCCGAGCGCGGCGAGGAGGTCAACTCCTGCCGCGCCCGTCGATTGTTGCTTCGGAAGCTCGAGCCCCCGGCCGTGATCGAGAAAACTCAGTCCAATGTCGATCCGGCTGGTCACGCGATCGTCCTTAGGGCCGGATGACGGCGTAGAGTTCCTCGGGCAACTCGGCGGTGCCGTCCATCAGGCCGAGGAACGGGATCTTGATCTCCACATACTCGTTGGAATCGGCCGCCGCTTCCATGTTGGAATCGACGATTTCCGCGCCGCCGAAGCGGATGGTGAGGAAGTGGCCCTCGAACATCTGCTTGAGCATTGCCGCGGTTTCCGGATCGTCCTTGGCGCCGAGATCGCCCATCATGTCCTTGGTGGGGATGGCGATCTTGACCGTGCCATCGTCATTGGTGGTGATGATGGGCTTGGAACCGCCATCGTCGAACTTGAGGTCGGCGAAGTCGCCTTCCGAGATCGCGACGCAGGTGCCGCTGCCGTCGGCGTTTTCGGTCAGCGTTTCGCCGTCGCTCTTGCAGAACGGGTCGTCGCCCTCGTTGCCGCCGGCTTTCACCATCGAATAGACCTCGGCGGTCATGGTCGAGGTGATCGTCGCCTTCGCCGTGGTCGGCGAGGTGACGTAGATGTCGTTGGTCATGTCGATGCAGCCGGCCAGACCCATGGTCAGTGCCAGCGCGCCGGCGATCTTCGCCAGAGTGATGAATTTCATGATAAAGCCCTCTCGTTGAACGCCTTGCCCCTGCGGCGCCAATCTACGGGCCGGTCTATGTGACCGCAAGCGTACGCCCGACCCCTAGGGCCGATGCAATGAACCCTAAATGAACAGCCGGACCACAAGTGTGGCGGCAATAATCAGGATCGCCCAGAACGCGATCACCATCATGGTGCGGCTGGAACGCCGGTCGGGCGAGCGCTTGTCGGCGTCGTAATCGTCGAGCGCCGACTCGGCGCGCGTCACGAGGCCGGGCAGCCTGCCGATCGTATCGAGCGCCACGCCGGCGTGGTCCTTGAGGTCTTCGAGCCGCCCCAGCGGCCCTGCCTCGCGCCGCACGAAATCGCCCACAACCGGTTCGGCCGTCGTCCAGATGTTGAGTTCTGGGTCGAGCATCCGGCTCACCCCCTCGACCAGCACCATCGACTTCTGCAGCAGCACCAGCTCGGGCCGCGTCTGCATCTCGAACAGCTCGGTCGTCGCGAACAATTGCCCGAGGACCTTCGCCATCGAGATGTCGTTGGCCATCCGCCCCTGCAGCGGCTCCCCGATCGAGCGGAGGGCAAGCGCGAAGTCGTCGACCGACTGGTGTCGTGGCACATAGCCGATCTCGAAATGCCGCTGCGCGATCATCCGGTAATCGCGCGTTATGAAACCGTAGAGGATGTCGGCGAGGAACCGCCGCTCCTTGCGCGTGATCCGCCCCATGATGCCGAAATCGACCGCGATGATGCCCTTGCCATTGGGGTCGGCGAAGAGGTTCCCCTGGTGCATGTCGGCATGGAAGAAGCCGTCGCGCACCGCATGGCGCAGAAAACTCTGCAGCAGGATTCTCGCGAGGTCTTTTCGATCGAGGCCCGCCGCATCGATCGCATCGATGTCGCGGATCGGAATGCCGTCGACCCAGCTGGTCGTCAGCACCATCTCGGCCGTGTGGTCCCAGCTCACGCTGGGGATGACGAAGCCCTCATCGTCCTTGATGTTTTCGGCCATCTCCGAGATCGAGGCCGCCTCGAGCCTGAGATCGAGTTCGAGCCGCGCCGAGCGGTCCAGCGTCTTGACGATGTCGGTCGGCCTGAGCCGCCTCAGGCCTTTGGCGAACCGTTCGGCCAGCGCCGCGCCCGCATACTGCGCCTCGATATCGGCACGGAACCGCGCCTTGATCCCCGGCCGCAAAATCTTGACCGCCACATCCTGGCGCACCCCGTCGACGACCAGCACTGCCTTGTGCACCTGGGCGATCGACGCGGCCGCGATCGGCGGCGAAATCTCGGTCAGATCCGCCGCCCGCTCGTGCAGTGCGGCCGTCAGCAGCGCCGGCACCAGCGCGTTGTCGAACGGCTCCATCTTGTCCTGCAGCAGTGCCAGGTGCGCCGCGACGTCGATCCCGACAATGTCCGGCCGCGTCGCCAGCGTCTGCCCGAACTTCACATAGGTCGGCCCCAACCGGTTGAGCGCCCGGTTCAGCCGCTCC
>JBKJTB010000072.1:0-10698 GCA_046594305.1 Devosia sp.
CCGGAAGGGAGGGATGAGCTCCACTCGATAAACGAAATCTGGCGTATCCCTCCCATCGGGGAGGGGGGACCACGCGCAGCGTGGTGGGTGGGGGCTGGCCCACCCGCCGATGCATGCAGTCAGCGCTCCGCCACCGCGAAGCGGGGGAGGGGGGCGCTCTTGCGGTGGATGGGGTGGTCGTGTGAACCGCCCAGCCTCACTCCGGAACGATATTCTGGTTCCGGTTGAACACGTTCCGCGGATCGTACTGCGTCTTGATCTTCCGCAGCCGCTCCAACGTCGCTCCCGGATATGCCGCATGGATCCGCTCCGGCGCCTCGAGCCCGATGAAGTTCACATACGCCCCCGCCTCCTCTTGCTGCAGCGCCTCGGCATAAGTCTCCACCCAGCCCGTCTGCTTCGCCCGGTCCTCGGGTGTCGTGTAGAACGCCGCGACATTGACCATGATCGGTGCCGTCCGATGCGCATAGGCGGTCGCATCCGCCGCGACTTTCGCGATCGCCCCACCCAGCACCCGGATCTGCGTCACGCGGAACACGGCGGTAGCCGCACTCAGCGTGTCGATGATCTGTTGGGCCTCGGCCATCCCCACGCGGTTCATGAACATGGTCCTCGACACCGCGGTCGGGTGATAGTCAGAATCCTCGGGCGGATACATCTGGAGATATGGCCCGGGCTTGATGAAGTCGGCATGGGGTTTTGCCAGCGCCCGGAACGGCGCGATCGCCGTCTGCGCCGCCGCATCGTCGCCCGCGTAGGCGATCATGCCGAGGATCACCAGCTTGCCGTGCAGTTCCGCCGGCAGGAACGGCAGCGGCGGCGCCGGCATCACATTGGCGATGGTCGAGAGTTCGCTGGGCGCCGCTTCTGCTGCAGCGACAAAGCCGGCGATCGTTTCAGCCGTCGCGGGCAGGCAGATCATGCCGCCGGTGAACTCAGGCAGATCGTGCAGACGGTACTTGAACCGCACCGCCACGCCGAAATTGCCGCCGCCGCCGCGGATCGCCCAGAACAGCTCCGGCTCGTGCGTCGCATCCACCGTCCTGAGCTGTCCATCGGCCGTCACGATCTCGGCCGCCAGCAGCGAGTCGATGGTCAATCCGTGGAGCCGTGACAAATAGCCGACGCCGCCGCCCAGCGTAATGCCGCCGATGCCGACGCTGCCCGCATCGCCAAAACCGACCACGAGGTTCTTGGCCGTCGTCGCCCTGGTCAGCTCCTCCGCCGTAACGCCGGTTTCGGCCCACACGGTTTTGGCCGCCTCGTCGATCTCGATCGCCTTCATCTCGCGCAGATCGATGACGATGCCGCCGTCGGATCCTGAATGCCCCGCACCCGAATGCCCGCCGCTGCGCACAGCCAATTCGAGGCCCGATTCCGTTGAAACTTTCACCGCGTTTTGGATATCTTTGGGGGATTTCACCCGCACAATGGCGCCCGGATGGAAGTCGAACCCGCCATACATCACCGCCCGCGCCGCGTCGTATTGCGCGTCGCCGGACAGGATCAGATGGCCGGAAAGGCCGGATTTCAGGGCGGAAACAGCGGTGTCGATGGTCATGATGGTCCTCTTTGTGTTCGTCGATACAGCCATGACGAACGAGCATGTCAGGAATCGACAGTTGCCCGCCAAACGCCCTAACGTCCGGACATGACGGAGCAATTCGACATCGCCGTGGTCGGCGCCGGGCTCGCCGGCCTCGTCGCTGCCACCGAGGCGGCGGCCGCGGGGCGGCGGGTGGTTGTGCTCGATCAGGAAGGCCCGCAATCGCTTGGCGGCCAGGCCCACTGGTCGCTTGGCGGCCTGTTTCTCGTCAATTCCCCCGAGCAGCGCGACTGGTGGGGCATCAAGGATTCCTACGATCTCGCCTGGTCCGACTGGCAGTCCGCCGCCGGTTTCGACCGCGAGGAGGACTATTGGCCGCGCAAATGGGCGGCGGCCTATGTCGCCTTCGCCGCCGGTGAAAAGCGCGCCTGGCTGCACCAGATGGGCCTCCGCATCTTCCCAATCGTCGGCTGGGCCGAGCGCGCCCGCAACTCCGTGCCGCGCTTCCACATCACCTGGGGCACCGGCCCCGGCGTGCTCGAGCCGTTCCTCCGGCGTGCGAAAGAGTTCGAGTCGCGCATCAGCTTCCGCTTCCGCCATCGCGCCCAGACGCTGATCGTCGAGGGCGGCGCCGTCACGGGCGTTAGCGGGGCGGTCCTCGCACCCACCAGCGTGGAGCGCGGCCAGTCCTCGTCGCGCGACATGGTCGGCGATTTCACCATTCGCGCCGGCGCCACGATCGTCACCGCGGGCGGTATCGGCGGCAATCCCGAGCTGGTGCGGCAGAACTGGCCGTCGCGGCTCGGCCCGCCGCCCACCCACATGCTGTCGGGCGTGCCCGCCCATGTCGATGGCCGCATGCTCGGCATCACCGCAGCCGCGGGCGGCCGCGTCATCAATCGCGACCGGATGTGGCACTATGTTGAGGGCATCACCAATTTCGCGCCCGTTTGGCCGCGCCACGGCATCCGTATCCTGCCGGGGCCGTCCTCGCTCTGGCTCGACGGCAGTGGCAGCCGGGTCCCGGCCGCGCTCTATCCGGGCGCTGACACGCTGGGCCAGCTCACGCATCTGCGCAGCACCGGCCACGATCACTCCTGGTTCGTCCTCGACCAGTCGATCATCCGCAAGGAATTCGCGCTCTCGGGCTCGGAACAGAACCCGGACCTGACCGGCCGCGATTGGCGCCTCGTCGCCCGCCGTGCGTTCGGCAAGCAGGCGCCCGGACCGGTGGAGGCCTTCAAGGCCAGGGGCGAGGATTTCGTCGTCGCGCAAAACCTCGACGCCCTCATCGCCGGCATGAACCGCCTCACGCCGCAGGCACCGATCTCCGCCACCGCCGTGCGCGCCGCCATCGACCAGCGCAACAGCGAAACCGACGCGCAGACCCTCGCCATCGCGCGCGCCCGAAAATTTTTCACCGAACGCGCCATCCGCGTCGCCAAACCCCATGCGCTATTGGACGGGCGGCATGGAGACCTCATCGCCGTGAAGCTCAACCTCCTGACGCGGAAAACCCTGGGCGGCCTCGAGACGGACCTCTCGTCCCGCGTGCTCGGTGTGTCCGGCGAGCCGGTGCCCGGCCTCTATGCGGCGGGCGAGATCGCCGGTTTCGGTGGCGGTGGCATGCACGGCTACCGCGCGCTCGAGGGCACGTTCCTCGGCGGTTGCCTGTTCTCGGGCCGCATCGCCGGCCGGACCGCGGCGAGCGCCGTCTGATTGGTGCGCGGCACAGCGCCGCGGCTGAGCTGCGGTCACACAATCTTCGGGTTTCCCCCGCACAAGGCGCAGATGCTTCGACCTGTCCTTCTGGCGCTCGCCGCCATCGCTTTCGCCGCGCCCGCCCAGGCGCAGATCGACATCATGGCGCCCTTCAATCAGGGCGCGGCCATGGATGATGCGCGGGTGCTCGCGCAGGACCTGCCCTATGCCGACGGCGACCGAAAACGGCTCGATATCTACGGGCCCAACGAGATCATGTCGCCGGCGCCGGTCGTCATGTTCATCTATGGCGGCGCGTGGAGGCAGGGGCGCAAGGAAGACTACCAGTTCATCGGCAAGGCCCTCGCCGCCAACGGCTTTGTCGTCGTCATCCCTGACTACCGGCTCTATCCCGAGGTCACCTATCCCGATTTCCTCGAGGACAATGCACAGGCGGTCAAGTGGATCGAGGACAACATCAAGGACTATGGCGGCGACACCTCTCGCTTCTTCCTTGCTGGCCACTCCGCTGGCGCTTACGGCGCGGTGATGCTCGGGCTCGAGAAATCGTTCCTCAAGGACTATGGGGTGACCATGCCCATCAAGGGCATCGCCGCCCTCTCCGGCCCCTACGATTTTTATCCGTTCGAGTATGACGAAGTGCGGAACGTCTTCGGCCAGAACGACAACCCGCAGGGCACGCAGCCCATCAACCTCGTCGCTCCCGACCGGCCGCCGATGTTCGTCGCGTCCGGCATCTCAGACCCGATCGTTCGCGTCCAGAACTCGCAGCACTTCGCGAAGAAAATGCGCGCTGCCGGCGACTGGGTCACCGAGAAATACTATGACGGGCTCGGCCATATGGATCTGGTCTTTGCCGTCGGCAAGATGTGGCGGTGGCGGGCGCCGGTGGTCGACGACATGGTTGCCTTCTTCACGCAGTTCGGTGCGTTCCCCAGCGGCGCGCCGCGGCTCGCCTACACCCCCGAGGCGCCGCAGGGCACCGGCGACATCCAGGCCACCATCGCGCAGCTCGACTCGATCCTCTCGCCCATCGAGATGAATCGCGGCGCCATTCCCTGAGGCGTTGACGCGGCCCCTCTACGAGTCCTAGGCTTGCGGTCCGGAACACCATCCTGACATCGCAACGCCGCACGCCGTGGGAGGCCGCCAATGGACTATGTACGTTTGGGTAAGACGGGACTCGAAGTCTCGCGCATTTGTCTGGGCTGCATGTCGTTCGGCGATCCAAAGCTCGGACGCGAATGGACCATGCCGCTCGAGCCCGCCCGGCCGATCATCCGTGCCGCCTGGGAAGCCGGCATCAATTTCTTCGACACCGCCAATGTCTATGCCGCTGGCTCCAGCGAAGAAATCACCGGCACCGTGCTCAAGGAACTGGCGCCGCGCGACGAGATCGTCATCGCCACCAAGGTCAATGGCGAGATGCGCAAGGGGCCGAACGGCCGCGGTCAGTCGCGCAAGGCTATCCTCAGCGAGATCGACAATTCGCTGCGCCGGCTCAAGACCGACTATGTCGATCTCTACCAGATCCACCGCTTCGACTATCTGACGCCGATCGAGGAGACCCTCGAGGCGCTCGACGAGGTCGTGAAGTCGGGCAAGGCGCGCTACATCGGCGCCTCCTCGATGTGGTCGTGGCAGTTCATGAAGATGCTGAAGACGCAGGAGGCCAATGGCTGGTCGCGCTTCGTTTCCATGCAGAACCACCTCAACCTCATGTACCGCGAGCGAGAGCGCGAGATGATGCCGCTGTGCGTCGATCAGGGCATCGGGGTCATCCCGTGGTCGCCGCTGGCTCGTGGTCGTCTTGCTCGACCGTGGGGCGAGGTCACCAAGCGCTCCGAGACCGACCCGTTCGGGACCTCGCTTTACCAGGCGCATCTCAAGGATGACGAGGCGATCAACACCGCTGTCGCAGGTGTCGCCAAGGCGAAGGGCGCGACCATGGCGCAGGTGGCGCTGGCCTGGGTCATGCAGAAGCAGCCGGTCACGGCGCCGATCGTCGGTGTCTCGAAGCTGGAGCAACTGACCGACGCGCTCGGTGCCCTCAGTGTCACGCTCACGGCCGACGATGTGAAGGCGCTTGAAGCGCCCTACACGCCGCACGCGGTGGCCGGCTTCCAGTAGGCCTCGCCTTCGCCGCAAAACCGGTTAGGATTGTCCCACGCGCAAGGCGAGGGGACATGCTCGGGCACCGCTATCACCTGACGATCGGCCTGCTGGCCGGCCTGTTCATGGCCGGCAGCGCGCTGGCTGCTCCCGAGGTCGTCGTCCTCGGCGGCGGCGCTGACAGCGATGATCCGGTAGCCGCTTGCGGCGACCTCGCTGCGTCGCCGTACGAGGCCGGCCGCGATGGGCGCGGCGTTGCGGATGATGAGATTTTCATCGATGGCGCCATCGCTGCCTGCGAAGCCGCACTGGCGGCCGATCCACAATCGCTCGAAGTCCAGACGTGGCTGGCGCGCGCCTATCTGATGGCCGGGCGGATCGACGACGCGACGTCGTTGCTGCAATCGGCAAGCGACGCGGGCAATCCGTTCGCGTCTTACCTGTTCTCCGGTCTCAGTGAACGGCAGCAGGACAGCGATGGCGCCGTGGCTCTCCTTACCCAGGCAGCCGACGGCGATTTCGCCCCGGCGCAATCCGATCTTGCCGAGCGCTACGAGACGGGCAACGGGCTGACTGTCGACTACGTGGCGGCCCAGCGCCTCTATCAGGCCGCCTCCGATCAGGGCTACGGCTTTGCCACCTACAAGCTCGGCTATTTCGAGCACGGCGGCCATGTAACCGCGGCCGACTATGGGCGCGCCATGGACCTCTACCAGCGCGCCGCCGACCTCGGCGAACCGCTCGGCAACAACGGCATTGGCCAGCTCTACGAGTTCGGGCAGGGCGTCGACCAGGATTACGCGAAAGCCGCCGAGCACTATCAACTCGCCGCAGACGCCGGCGAAAAACTGTCGCAGACCGCGCTGGCTTATTTCTATGAGCAGGGCCTCGGCGTGCCGCAGGACTACGACAAATCCTTCGCCCTCCTCACCGCAGCCTCAAACCAGAACTGGGGCTTTGCCCACGCGGCGCTGTCGATCCACTACCTCTTCGGCCAGGGCACGCAGGTGGACGCGGTCAAGGCCTACGATCTCGCCTGGTTGGCGCAGCGCCAGGGCGTCGTCTATGCCGAGGGCATCCTCGGCTATCTCTATCAGAATGGGCTGGGCACCGAGCGGATGCTGGCGCAGGCGAAATTCCACTACCAGGACGGCGCCAATGGCGGCGACCAATACTCGGCCGACCAGATTCCGGGAGTCGAGGCCGAGCTCGCCTGCCAGGATGCGGCCGGATCGCCCTATGAGCCCGGCGGCATCGGCTACGGCCGCGCCTTCCTCGATATCAATGCCGACGACGCCATCGCCGCGTGCGAGAATGCCATCGCGGTCAACCCGGCGCCCATCGGCAACAAGGTGTGGCTTGCGCGCGCCTATGCCCGCGCCGAGCGCTACGAGGACGCCGTTCCACTGCTCGAAGAAGGTGTCACCGCCGGCAATGTGCTGGCCCACGCCGTGCTCGGCGACATGCTGATGGCCGGCGCCGGCATCGAGGAAAATCCGGAGCGAGCCATCGGCCTCTATCGAGCCGTCGCCGACAATTTCGGCCTCGCGCAGCTCTCGCTCGGTCTCGCCTACGCCAACGGCATGGGCGTGCCCGAGGATCGCGAGCAGGCGCTGCACTGGCTCCGTCTCGCCGAAAGTTTTGGCGTCACCGAAGCGGTACCGGAGATCACTGCGCTGCTGGCGGAAGGGCAGGGCGAGGCCGAAGACATCGACCTCACCGGGTTCGGGCGAGAAGGCCCGGCTTACTGAGCGTCATTCGGCCGTGTTGGCCGGCTCCGAATTCAGCTCGATGTACTTTTCCGGGCCGATCGAGTTGAGCAGCTGCAGCTGCGTCTCGAGGAAGTCGATGTGGCCTTCCTCGTCGGTCAGCAGTTCCTCGAACAGATTCTTGGTCACATAGTCGCCGAGCTCTTCGCACAGCTCGCGTGAGCTCTTGTAGGCCTTGCGCGCATCGTATTCGCCGGCGAGGTCGGCCTCGAGCACTTCCTTGATCGACTGGCCGATGCGGAGCGGTGCGACGCGCTGCAAATTGGGATGACCTTCGAGGAAAATGATGCGCTCGATCAGCTTGTCGGCGTGGTGCATCTCTTCGATCGACTCGGCGCGCTCCTTGGCGGCGAGCTTGCCGACGCCCCAGTCCGCGAGCAGCCGGTAGTGGACCCAATATTGGTTGACCGCCCCCAGCTCGAGGAACAGCGCCTCATTGAGACGTTCGATGACCTGTGCTTCGCCTTTCATGGCCCGCTCCTTTGAGTTTGCGACGGCGCGGAGCCATCACCGGGGGTGCGTTCACCGCCGCAGGAGTGTCCGCGAGTTCGAGGTGATACTCATGGGTGACGCTGGTAATCAAGTCCACCACATTTGGCACGCAGCCCGAGCATTTGCAGCGCTTTTCGAGCTCACGATAGACCTTGGCCGGCACGATGATCTGCCACGGATCATCGGCGAGCAAGTCTTTGATAACCCGAACGATTTCTCGGTCGGTGATCACATTGCACTGGCAAACGAGCATGGGGCTTACTGGGGCAAAACCGCGCGGGATAAAGCGCGGGTGAAACATGATTGTCAACGTCAGATAATGTCGCTGGGTGGCCTCTGCCAGATGTGCGTGGCATAAGCCGCCGGGCCGCGCCGCGGGCGCGGTTGGCCGAGCGAGCCGTCTTCGGATCGATCGGACAGAGCAAGCATGAAAGCTAATGGGGTTGGAGATAAGGACGAGCATTCTGTCAGGGCTGCCGCTGAGGCTCGTGCAGATCGTGTGCGTCCTGCTGCTCTGCCTCAAGCTCGCCCATTGGAGCTTTTCGGGCGTCTTCATGGACGAGGCCTATTACTGGATGTGGGGCCAGCATCCGGCGCTCTCCTACTACGATCATCCGCCGCTCAATTCGTGGCTGCTCGGGCTCTCCTCGGCCGTCTTCGGCTGGAACCTGTTCGCCCTGCGCCTCCCCGTCGCGCTCGCCTTCTTCGCCGACATTTTGGCGCTCTATCTCATCTCCCGCCGCATTGGGGGCGACTGGCGCGGGCATTTCTGGCTGACGCTGCTGCTGTTCCTCGCGACGCCGATCTTTTCGATGGTGACCAACTACGCGTTGCCCGACCATATCCTGCTGACGGCACTGCTGTTCGCTGGCTATTTCTTCCTGCGCTTCTTCACCGACCGGTCATCGGGTGAAGCCGGATCGACGCGCGATCTTCTCCTCGGCGGCCTGTTCCTCGGTCTGGCCGGCCTCGCAAAGTACAACGCCGCTTTCCTCGGCATCGGCGTCGGTCTGTTCGTCCTCTTCTACGACCGCGCGCTACTCACGCAACTGCGGCTCCATCTCGCCGCCGCGATCGCCATCGTGCTGCAAACACCGCTCCTCGTGTGGAATTTTGCCGATCGCTTCGCGTCCTTCGATTTCATCGTGAGTGGCCGTCACGCCGGCCTCCTGGCCTGGGCCGATGGCCTCCCGCCGCTGCTGATCGGCATCGGCATCTTCATCGGCCCCTTCCTGCTCTGGCCCATCGCCGAGTTCGTCTTCTCGCGTCGGAACGCTGTTCAAGGCATCGGCTTTGCACGCACAACCTTCATCGTCTCGACCATCGCCATCGTGGCGCTCGCCTTCTTCACGCTGACTCTCTTCCACTGGAATCTCGTGGCCTATGCGGCGATGCTGCCCTTCCTTGCCTTTTACATGCGCCCGCGCTGGCTGATCCCGCTGCACGCCGTGTGGGGGATGGCGTTCGCCATCGCGATCTTCGTCAACTATTCGATCGTGCCAGTCACCAATGTCAGCGGCTGGAAGGACGAAGCGACGGCCTGGTCCTACGACTGGTCGGCCACGGCCGACGCCGTTGACGCGGCGCGCGAGAAATACCATGCGGGCTTCGTCGCCGGCGTTGACTACACCACTGCCTCGTTGCTTGCCTTCGCGCTCAAGGACCGCGACGTGGTGAGCCTCGCTCCCGGCCAGGACCAGTACGACTTCTGGTTCGATGCAAAGGCCCACGCGGGCCAGGATGCGATCCTCTACGCCGACCGCTGGCGGCCGATCGATCGGGCCATCGAGCGGCGGTTCGACAGCATCGAGCAGATCGGCAGCGAAGTCGTCACCGCGCAGGGCCGGACCCTCTACCGCCAGCGGATTTATCTCGCCAAGGGATACAGGCCCCAGTGACCGCCGCGCCCGCATTCGATTGGCGCGTCTATCGTGCGCTCGCCATCGGCTTCCTCGCCCTCAAGGTCGTGCTGCTCGTCACCGCGCGCCCGTTCATGGACGAGACCTATTACTGGCTGTGGGGTCAGCACCTGGCGCTCAGCTATTTCGACCACCCGCCGCTCGTCGGCTGGACGCAGGCACTGGCGTCACTGTTGGGCTGGAACAATATCGGCCTCCGCGCCTTCGTGTTTCTCACCCTCATCGGCGACGTTGCGCTGCTCTATGGCTTTGCCCGCCACATCGGCGGCGCCGCGTGGCGCGAGATGTTCTGGGGCAGTACCGCGCTCTTCGTCGCGACACCGATCTTTTGCGGCCTCACCAATTTGGCGCTGCCCGACCATCTGCTGGTGTTCTTCGCGCTCGCGGCGATCTATGCCTTCATGCGCTTCCGCGTCACGTTCGAAGCCGGCATTCCGCGCTGGCACTTCCTCTATCTCGCAGCCCTCACCGTCGGTCTCGCGACGCTCAGCAAATATTCGGGTGCGCTGCTCGCGGTCTGCATCGTTCTCAGCATCGCGTTCACGCCGAAGCTGCGCAGCCTCTTCCGCTCGGCGCACCTCTATCTCGCGATGCTCCTGGTCATCGTCATGCAGGCCCCGGTGCTGATCTGGAACCTCCAGCACGGCATGGCGTCGTTCGGCTTCATCTTCGGCGGACGCCGCATCACCGGCGATTTCGATCTCGGCGGGTTCGCCGGCTATCTCCTCGGCTTCCCGCTGGTCCTGTCGCCGTTCCTGCTCTGGCCGCTCGGGCGGTTCCTGTTCACGCGCGGCGACGGCAACAATTTCAACCGCCTGATCTTCTGGTTCTCAACGCTCGGCTTCCTCGCCGCGTCGTTCCTCACCGACATCCTCATCCACTGGAACGCCATCGCCTATGCCGCGGTCCTGCCGTTCCTCGCGGCATATCTGCGTTCACGCGCGCTCGCCGTTGGCCATTTCGTCTTCGGCGGCCTCGTCGCGCTGATCCTTGCGGTCAACTTCACACTGCTGCCGGTGGTCGCGACGTTCAGCTACACCGACCAGTCCACCGCGCTGTCCTACGGCTGGGAGGAGGTCGTCCCCGAGATCGAGAAGATCCGGGCCGAGCGGAACATCGGCTTCATCGCCACCCCGTG
>JBKJTB010000140.1:0-22498 GCA_046594305.1 Devosia sp.
CGCCACGACGGAGAGCTTTGTGTTCGAGATCACCGGCAAGCCGAGCAAGATCGACAGTTTTATCTCGATCATGGTGCCGCTCGGGCTGGTCGAGGTCGTCCGGACGGGGCTCGCGGCAATCTCGCGCGGCCCGGAAGGGATGTAGCGCTCCCTCTTGAACAGGTGTGTTGGTGAACTATATCACCAACATTGCTGTTTTGGGGGTGTCGAAATGAGAGCTGCAGTCGTCGAGCGCTATGGTCCGCCGGAAGTGGTGAAGCTTCGGGAGGTGCCGACGCCGGTGCCCGGCGACGACGAGATTCTGGTGCGAGCGCGCGCTACGACCGTCAATTCGGGCGACGCGCGGGTGCGCGGGATACGGGTGCCAGGTGGTCCCGTGTTCAGCTTCCTCATGCGGCTGGTGCTGGGCTTCAACGGTCCAAAGCAGCCGATCCAGGGCTTTGAGATGGCCGGGGATGTCGAGGCTGTCGGCCGCAACGTCACGAATTTCAAGGTGGGCGACCGGGTCGTCGGTTCGCACGGGTTCAAGTTCGGGCTGCACGCCGAATATGCCACGTTCACCGGAGGCGACGCGGTCGCGCGCATCCCCGACGGAGTGACCTATGAGAACGCGGTGGCTGTGCTGTTCGGCGGCATGACCTCGCTGCTGTTCTTTCGCGGCGGACGCCTCAAGGCAGGGGAGTCGATCCTCATCAACGGCGCTTCGGGCGCGGTCGGCACCATGGCGGTGCAAATTGCCAAGGACATGGGCGCAGAGGTTACCGCCGTCTGCAGCGCGGCGAACGCCGATCTCGTGCGCTCGCTCGGCGCCGACCATGTGATCGCTTACGACCGCGAGGATTTCGCGCGGAACGGCAAGACTTACGATGTCATCATGGACAATCACGGCAACGCGCCGCTTTCGCGCGTGAAGAGCTCGCTCAAACCCGGCGGCCGGTTCCTCCTCGTCATCTTCGACACGCTCGGGGCGTTCGTCTCGGCGAAATGGAACAAGCAGGTGATCGAAGCCGAGGACGACGACAATGCGTTCAGCTCCGAAAGCTATGCGCACTTGCTCGACCTCGTCGCGCGTGGCGTCCTCCGTCCGGTGATCGAGAAGATCTATCCGTTCGAGCAGATTGCCGAGGCGCACCGGCGCGTCGACAGCGGCCGCAAGGTCGGCAGCGTGGTCGTCGCGTTCGCCTGATGCTGCGCTTGCCGAGCGGCGCGCGAACCGGCTAGCGTCGCGGCGGGGGACCTCGGATGCTCGTCGCGGCCGCACTTGCACTGCTGATTTTCGTGGTGGCGGCCATCGGGTCGCTGCTGGCGCTCGATCTGGGGCGGACCGAGCACGGGCATTGGCTCGATGCGCTGAAGAGCTGGCAGCAGCTGATCGGCGCGGTGCTCGGCTTCCTCGGTGCCGCCGGCGTGCTGGTGCTGTCGACGGCGATCCAGCAGGATGCGGCGCAGCGGGAATCGGGGCGCGCGGCGCATGCGATCGGCTATGGGCTGGCGCTCGAGGTGGAGCGCATGGCGATCGGGCTGAAGCTCGGCCAGCAGATCGGCGCAACCATCAATTTCGATGCGCCGGGGCTCAGCGGGACCTGCGTGATGTTCTCGGAGGCGATGCAGCGCGGACTGGCGCCGGCGACACCGGTCTACAATGCCGTGCTGCCGCAGATGGTCGCGTTCGGCGACGCCAACCTCGGCATCTTCGTGCGGTTCTATTCATTCTACAGCGATTTTGTGCGCGGCCTCGCGGAAGTAAACCAGTCGGCCTGCGATGCGGCGGCGGCCGACGAGATCCGCTTTGTGATGAGCCAGATCAATGGCGGCATGGGCTACTACGAGATCATCGCGCGCAACTACGACATCGCCCCGGCCAACGCCGGACAGTGAGCGGTTGACCGCTGTCGGGCGCGCGGGATAGGCCTTTCGCGCGTTCGCGAGCCCATCATGTCCTCCTTGCCCAACTCCAATCTGCGCGGCATCGCCCTCATGGCGATCGCCACCGGCGTGTTTTCGACCAACGACGTGCTGATGAAGCTCGCGACGACGGGCTTGCCCCCTTACGAGGTGCTGTTCCTGCGCGGCGTGATGGCGTCGATCCTGATGCTGCCGCTGATCCTGTTGACCGGGAACGGCAAGCATCTGCGACATGTCGTCGACAAATGGGTGCTGATCCGCAACAGCTTTGAGTTCCTCGCGGTGCTGTGCTTCATCGTGGCGCTGGCCAATATGCCGATCGCCGACTTGTCGGCGCTGGGGCAGATCTCGCCGATGCTGCTGCTGCTCGGTGTATCGTTGATCTATCGCGAGAAGATCGGCGTCATGCGCATGGTGCTCATGACCCTCGGCTTTGCCGGCGCGCTGCTGGTGGCGCAGCCGGGGCTCAAGGGCTTTTCGCCCTACATGGTGCTCGGCGGTCTCTGCGCGATGGGCACCGCAGCTCGCGACATTGCCGGCCGCAAGGTTGGTACCAACATTCCGGCGCCGATCGTCGCCTATGCGACGCTGCTGCTGGTGATGGTGGGCTCAGGCATCGTGACGTTCGTGTTCGAAGACTGGGTGATGCCGACGTCCCGGCACCTGCTGCTGCTCGCCGGGTCGGGGCTGTTCCTGAGCCTCGGACACCTGTTCATCTTCATGTCGTACCGGGCGGCGGCGACCGGCGCTGTGGCGCCGTTCTACTATCTGTTCTCGGTGTGGGCGGTGCTGTCGGGCTTTTTCGTCTTCGGCACGTTCCCCAACACGCTGGCGCTGTGGGGAATTGGCCTGATCGTCGGCAGCGGCATCGCCGTGGTGCTGCTGGATGAGCGGCGGCGACGGCTGATGGTGCTGGCGTAAAACGAAGCGGCCGCCCGAAGGCGGCCGCAAAAAGCCTGAGGCCAGTCGAAGGCTAGACGATCACGAAGTCCGCGTTCGTCAGCGTCGGGGCGCCGTTGAGGTGGGCAAAGAGGTGGGCGGTGTTGCCCTTGTCGTAGTAAAGGTCGCCAGTCGTGGCGTCGTAGATGATCTTGTTGCCCGCACCGGCTGCATCGGCGGCGGTACCAACATGGAACAGTGCCCCACTCAGCGGGCCCGTGCTGCCCAGGCCGGCGAAGATAGCGTCGTCGAGCTTGATCGTGTCATCGGCCGGATTGAAGTCCGTGATGATGTCGACGTTGCCGCCAGCCTTTATCGCGGTGTTGAAGATGAAGGAGTCTTTGCCGCCGCCACCGGTCAGGCTATCGGAATGGCGACCGCCGCTGAGGACGTCATTGCCGGCACCGCCGTCGAGGCTGTCGTTGCCGTCGCTGCCATTCATCGTGTCCTTGCCCTTGAAGCCGTAAAGCTTGTCCGCCTTCCGGCTGCCCTCAAAAGTGTCGTTGCCGTCGAAGATCGACAGGAGCGTCGCACCCTGGGACGCCTTAAGCGCGGCGATGTCGACGTTCAAGTTCGTGATCTTGAAGGTCTCTTCGGGGTGGTCCTTGGACGTGACAACGATCGACTCAATGGTCCCCTTGGTCGGGTCATCTTTCGCGTTGTACTTGAACCCTGTGCCTTCGTACTTGACCTTGATGCGACCGGGCGGGTCCATTGTGAACGAGGTAGTCTCGGTGTCGGTCACAAGGAACGTTTTGAGCGGTCCATAGCTTAGTACGCGCGCAACGATGTCGTCTGCGTTCACGCCTACGGCGAGGCGCTTAAAATCGAAGGTGGCCATTTTTTCCCCTGGCTATCGGATCACTGAGCAGTAACCTGTAGTTGAGCATATGCCAATGCATGTGCCCGTCAATTCATGGCCTGGACAATATTCAGCTAGAGTAACGGAAACGTTGCAGACCTGAGCGATATCGCCGGAAGTCGCGCTTTCGTTTTGCGTGCTGCCCAGTGTAAGCGTGCGCGCATGACCGACCTTTCAGTGAACCTCAACGCCGTCGCCCAGCTCCGCAACCGCCGCGACCTGCCGTGGCCGAGCGTGACCGGGATCGGCGCGATCTGCCTCGAGGCGGGCGCCGAGGGGTTGACGGTTCACCCGCGTCCCGACGAGCGCCATATCCGCCGGACCGACGTGTTCGAGCTCAAGGCGCTGCTCCGCGACTGGCCGGATCGCGAGTTCAACATCGAGGGCTACCCGTCCGAGGATTTCCTCGCGCTCTGCGAGTCGGCCGCGCCGCAGCAGGTAACCCTCGTTCCCGACGATCCGTCGCAGGCGACGAGCGACCATGGCTGGGACGTCGCGGCCAATCTGCGCCTCCTCGTCCCGGCGGTGACGCGGCTGAAAAATGCCGGCATGCGGGTGTCGCTGTTCATCGATGCCGATCCGAACGTGCCGCAGGCGGTGTCCGAAATCGGCGCCGATCGGGTGGAATTGTTCACCGGACCCTACGGCCACCCGGGGGGCGACGTGAGCGCCGAACTGGCGCGACTGGCCGCAACAGCCGAGGCCGCGCGGACCGCAGGTCACAATGTGGCCGCCGGCAGGATGCTGGGAATCAATGCGGGTCACGACCTGACGCTCAACAATCTGGCCGCTCTCAAGGCGGCGATTCCCGACCTTGCCGAATGCTCGATCGGGCACGCCCTGACGACCGACGCGCTGATCTACGGATTTGCCGAAACGGTGCGGAGGTATCGCGCCATTCTCGGTGGCTGATCGCGATTATCGAACAATCGACGCTGGAATGATGACCGGTGACGCATCGTCGCCTGCGAGCACGCCGCGCCGGAGAGGCAATCGGCAGGAGCCGCCGAGAGGCACAAAATTGTGCCTAGAGGACAGGGACCTAACGCACTGACCGCATTGTTCTCTCGGCAGTAAATCGTGCCCGCTTGCGGGCTTATCGGTACAGGCACATATGCACACCCAGTTACGATTTGTTACTGGAGAGCAATGCAAATGACCAAACCAAAGATTGCCGTGATCATCGGCAGCATCCGTCCCAACCGCCAGGGCGACAAGCCGGCGAACTGGATCGCCAAGCTGGCCAAGGAAACGGGCTATTTTGACGTCGAAGTGGTCGACCTCAAGGATTACCCGCTGCCGCTGTTCGACGCCCCGGCGTCCGACTTCTGGATGCCGACGCCCAACGAAGTGGCTGCCAAGTGGCAGGCCAAGCTCAACGAATTCGACGGCTTCATCATCGTCACGCCGGAATACAACCGCTCGATCCCGGGCGCGCTGAAGAACGCGATCGACTGGGCCTACAAGCCGTTCATCAAGAAGGCCGTTGCCTACGTGGCTTACGGTTCGGTTGGCGGCGCCCGCGCGGTCGAACACCTGCGCACCATCATGGTCGAGCTGCAGGCGGTATCGGTGCGTCACGCGCTCCACATCGGCGGTTCCGACTTTGGGCCGGTGATGATGGGACAGAAGACCTGGGACGACGTGCTCCCCGGCCAGGTGCCCTACACCAAGGATCTGCTGGACAACCTCGCCTGGTGGACCAACGCCACGAAGGCCGCGCGCGAGGCCGATCAGGTCGCTGCCAAGGCAGCCTGACACGCATCCGGGTTTCGCCCGGACCTTCTCCTTCTGTCCGGACGAGGGCGGTGCCGCAAGGCACCGCCCTTAGTTTTGATACCTGGTGTCCCTGGACCGCCTTTGGAACGTACACCGCTCCGCTCGCATTCTTTGCAACAGGGAATGTTGCTAAGCTGTCGCAGATTGACCGGTTGAACGCGACTTTGGGCGGGTGTAGAGACCGCCCGCCTCATAAGGGGGCTATGAAGGCTACATGACGCAGACGACCGCATCCGGCGCTCACGCGGCCGGTGACGTTGCGACCCCCGCGGCCGGCCACGCCAAAAACAAGCAGCAGCTCCCCATCCTGGTTCTCGGGGCGCTGGGTGTCGTCTATGGCGATATCGGTACGAGCCCGATCTACGCGTTCCGCGAGGCCTTCGCGGCGCACGGCAAGACGTCCGATCTTTCCGCGGATGTCACCGGGTTGCTGTCGCTCATCGTCTGGGCGCTGACCATCACGGTTGCCATCAAGTATGTGTTCTTCGTGACCCGTGCCGACAACAAGGGCGAAGGCGGTACGCTGTCGCTGATGTCGCTGGTGCGCGGCACGCTCAGCGGCAAGACGGGTTGGCTGACCGCCATCGGCGTCATCGGCGCCGCGCTGTTTCTGGGCGACGCCATCATTACTCCGGCCATATCGGTCCTCTCCGCGGTCGAGGGGCTAGAGACAGTGACGCCCGCGCTCACGCGCTACGTGGTGCCGATCACGCTGGTGATCATCGTCATTCTCTTCATGGTGCAACGCTTCGGCACGGCGAGGGTCTCCTCGATTTTTGGGCCGGTGACGGTTGTCTGGTTCCTGGTGCTGGGCTTCACCGGGATCGTGCAGATCATCCACGCGCCGACGGTGCTGTGGGCGCTCAACCCGGCGAGCGGGATCCTGTTCCTGCTGCGACACACGGACACCGCCTTTGTGGTGGTCGGCGCGGTGTTTCTCGCGGTCACCGGCGCCGAAGCGCTCTATGCCGACCTCGGTCATTTCGGCCGCAAGCCCATTGTCCTTGCCTGGTTCGGGCTGGTGTTCCCGGCGTTGCTGCTCAACTATTTCGGTCAGGGCGCATACGTCATCGCCAACGGTCCGGCGGCAGCCGAGAACCCGTTCTTCTCGATGCAGCCCGACTGGTTCAAGCTGCCGTTCGTCATTCTCGCGACCGCCGCGACCGTGATTGCCAGTCAGGCCGTCATCACCGGCATGTTCAGCCTCGCGCAGCAGGCGACGGCCCTCAATTTCCTGCCGCGCCTGACGGTGCTTCATACGTCTGAGACGCAGAGCGGCCAGATCTACATGCCGCAGATCAATTCGATCCTGTTCATCCTGGTGATGCTGCTGGTGCTGACCTTCGGCTCGTCGAGCGCGCTGTCGGCGGCCTACGGCATCTCGGTCAGTGGCGTCATGCTGGTGACCGCGGTGCTGATTTCGATCGTCATGTGGCGCGTCTGGAAGTGGCATCTGCTTGCGGCGGCTTTGGTGATCGCACCGTTCCTGATCATCGACTCCACGTTCTTCGTCTCCAATGCCTTCAAGATCGCCCAGGGAGGCTGGGTGCCGGTCGTCGTCGCTGGGGCGGTCGCCGGAATCATGACGGTGTGGATCCAGGGCCGCAAACGGCTGGCGGAAAAGACACGGCGCGACGAGGTGCCGCTCGCATTCCTCGTCGAGAACCTCGCCAAGAAGCGGCCGATCATCGTGCCCGGCACGGCGGTGTTCCTCACCTCCGATATCGAGGGCGCGCCCACGGCACTGCTGCACAGTCTCAAGCACTACAAGGTGCTGCACGAGCACAACGTTATTCTAACCGTGCTCACCGCCGACACGCCGCGTGTCCCCGACGACGAGAAGGTAACGATCGACGCCTACAACGATCTGTTCTATCGCGTGGTGGTGCGGTTCGGCTTCATCGAGACGCCCAACATTCCCAAAGCGCTGGCGCTGGCCCGCAAGCTTGGCTGGAAATTCGATATCATGTCGACCTCGTTCTTCCTCAGCCGCCGCTCGCTCAAGGCCTCCCCCAAGGGGCTGCCCGTGTGGCTCGACAAGATGTTCATCGCGCTCGCGCGGAACGCGACGGATGCGACCGAGTATTTCCACATCCCGACCGGCCGCGTGGTCGAGATCGGCACGCAGGTTCTGCTCTAGGTCCGGCTGTAACAAGCGCCGCCGCATGCAAGTCACATTGGAGCGTGCGGCGCGGGCGCATGGCTGGAATGCGTCAAATCCGGGTGGCTTCATCGTCAATCGACGATACTCTCATCCTCCAGTTCGGACGGGAGTGATCCGACGATGAATCATACCGCCTGAGGCAATGCCTCCTTCGAGCGCCGGCGAGGGCCACGTTCGATCCATCCAATTTCAGTCTCGACCAACCGGCCCTGCCGGATGGCTGACCCGTCTTTCGCAGAAAGCTTTCGCATGAACGCTCAACTCATTCGCACCGCTGTTGTCCTGGGGCTGCTCTCAGTGATCGGCCCCCTGGCCATCGACATGTACCTGCCGGCGCTGCCGGCAATCGGCGCCGACCTCGGCGCGTCCGACGCCGTCATCCAGCGCAGCCTCATGGCCTACATGGCGGCCGTCGCCATCTGCCAACTCGTCTACGGCCCGCTGAGCGACATGTTCGGCCGGAAGCCGCCGCTCTATTTCGGCATGGGGATCTTCGTCCTCGGCTCGATCGGCTGTGCGCTTGCACCCAATGCCGACATGCTGATCCTGTTCCGCTTTCTCCAGGGCGTCGGCGCCTGCGCCAGCATGTCGCTGCCGCGCGCCATCGTCCGTGACAACTACACCGGTGCGCAGGCGGCCCAGTTGATGAGCCTCATCATGCTGGTGTTCTCGGTGTCGCCGATCCTCGCACCGCTCTCGGGCAGCCTCGTCATCGCCTTTGGCGACTGGCGTTCGATGTTCTGGGTGATGACGGTGGTGGGCGGCCTCGGCCTGCTGCTGCTCACCTTCGGGCTCAAGGAAACGCGGCCCAAATCGGCGCGGCTCGATTCCGGCCTCGGCAGCGCGCTCCGCGCCTATGGAACGCTGCTCCGCGACGGACGCTTCCTCGGCCTCACGCTGATCGGCACCTTTGGCATGTCGAGCTTCATGGCATTCCTGGGCAATTCGAGCTTCGTCTATATCGATCATTTCGGGCTGACGCCGACGCAGTACTCGCTGGCCTTTTCGGTCAACGCCATCAGCTTCTTCGCGGCCAGCCAGGCCACGGGCTACCTCGTCGGGCGGTTCGGGCTCAACCGCGTCGTGCGCATCGCGGTCACCGGCTATGCCGTCGCGATGCTCGGCCTGTTCGCCGTCACTCTCGGCGGTGCCGACAGCGTCTTCATCATGGGCGGCTTCATGTTCGTCGCGTTCGGCTTCCTCGGGCTGGTGCTGCCCTCGACCGGCGTGCTGGCGATGGAGGAGCAGGGCGAGATCGCGGGCTCGGCCTCGGCCCTGATGGGCACCGTGCAGATGATCGTCGCCTCGGTGGTGATGGGCATCGTCGGTGCCTTCGCCGACGGCAGCGCCCGCCCCATGGTCGTGGCCTTCGCGGTCTGTGCGGTGCTGGCGTTTGCGATCACCCAGTTCACGCTCGGCCGTGGCGAGCGCAACATGAGCGAAGTGCCGGCGGAGTAACCTAGGACTCCGTATTTAACCGAGGCGAATCTACACTCTTGCGTAGAACTACGGATTCGTAGTTGACTAACTGGCGGCTGCAGGGGGCTGCCAGTTGTTCATTTTTTGTTTCGGTTACTTTGTTCATTTTGATTTTGTGGTGGGAAGATGCTGAATGGCACGCTGACCATCCACCAATCATTTGGCCCGCTGGCCGCGCTCGCTGCGGTGATGCGGGCCAGCAGCGCAAATCCGAACGAGGCGGTCTATGTCACCGTCGCCGGCCCGACACTGCACGTCGTGTTCACGCTCGATACCCTCGATCCGACGCTGGCGACATCATTCGTCGTCACCGACGGCAGCGGGACGCTCTACGCCGAGGCCGCGTATACCGTGTCGCTGGATGCGTTGGACGCGGCGCTCGGTGATCTGCCGGAGGTGCTCGCCGTCGTGTTCGGCGGGCTGACGACGCTGGCGCTCGCTGACGACGCCGATGTCGATCTCGTCGCGTTCCAGTCCAGCCTCACGCTTTTGGGCAATGATCTCGGCACGATGTTTACGCTCGAGGGCTCACCCGCGACGGTTTCCGCGGGCGCCGGCGATGATCAGATCGTGCTGCATACCGATTTCGGCGTCGGTCATATCGACGGAGGTGAGGGCGACGACACGCTTCGGTTCGTGGGGGCCGATTTTGTCATCAGCGTCATGGTGGAAGGGCGCGAGATCGTCATCGAAGATGGCCAGGCCGGAGCACAGGGCATCTGGTCGTTCGATGGTATCGAGGTCTTCCGCGGCTCGGTCGGGCGCGAGAATTTTCGCGCCAGCGGCGAAGGCATGCGGTTCGAGGGCGGCGCCGGGAACGATCAGTTCTATAGCGGGGGAGACGAGCCTTTCGTCGACAGTGTCGACTACAGCGGCGAGGTCGGCCCCAATGGCGTCGTGGTCAATCTTGGTCAGACGATCGATCCCACCGACATGTCCTGGCTGGATGCCGGCCTCGCCGCGGCGCTCGTCGCGATCCTTGCGGGTGACGAGGCGACGACGGGCAACGGCTTCTCCCGCGATACCTTTGGCGATCTCGACTTCATCGATGCCGGCTTCACTATCGTGGGCACCGGCCGCGCCGACTTCTTCTACGGCTCGAGTGGTGCTGAAATGTTCCACGGCGGCGGCGGCAACGACCATTTCTTTGGCGGCGACGGCAATGACACGATCGAGGGCGGCGCTGGCGACGACACATTCTATCTGAGCCTCGACCAGAACGCCTACGACGTCACGGTCGAGGGCGGAGTCTTCACGATCGCGAGGACGGATGGCTCGGAGACCGACACGGTTTCCGGCGTCGAGGTCTTTTCGTTCAATGGCGTGAAGGTCGCGGCCTCGACGTTCGCGCCCGCCGCGCCCGCCGCGGTCGATGACAGCAATGTGGCCGACCCGGTCGTCGAGGCGGCGACAGGCGTCGCGGGCGACCCCTCGGCAGCAGGCAATGTGCTCGACAATGATGAGGGTGCCCATAGTGGTCCGCTCAGCGTCGTCGAGGCGCGGGCGGGCAGTAGTGGCGAATACTTCGCTGTCGGGACGTCGACGGTTATCACGGGCACATATGGCTCGTTGAAGATCTCGGCCGATGGCTCGTGGACCTACGCGCTCGATGACCTCGCGCCGGCGACCAACGCGCTGCAGGCGGGGACAACCGCCCACGACATCTTCACCTACCGCATCAGCGACGGATCGCTGGGGGACGAGGCGACACTCGATATCAGCATTGCCGGCAGCAATGATGGCACGGCCGGAGGCGCGGACAGCGTCTCGACCCGAGAGGACGAGGCGATAAGTATCGGCGCCTCCGATCTGACCGCGAACGACATCGACCCCGAGGGCGAGACGATCACCCTGATCTCGGTGCAGGACGCGTCGCATGGGACGGTGCAGCTTTCGGGCGGTCAGGTGATCTTTACACCGGCGGCAGACTTCCACGGCGCCGGCAGCTTTTCCTACACCGCCAGCTATGCGCTGGGCGGCACGCTGACGCGGCAGGTCGAGGTCACCGTCGAGAGCGTCAGCGATGCGCCGACGGCGTCGGACAGTGTCGTCACGATTGCCGAGGACGGCGCCCATACTTTTGCTGGCGCTGATTTCGGTTTTTCCGATGTGGATTCGGGCGACACCCTGCAGGCCGTGATCATTGCGTCTTTGCCGGGCAGCGGGACGCTCAAACTGAGTGGCGCGACTGTCAACGCAGGCCAGACGATCAGTGCCAACCAGATTTCGCAGCTGGTTTACGCGCCGCCGGCGAACGGCAATGGAGCGGCGTTCGCTGCGATCGGCTTCAAGGTGTCTGACGGGGCGCTGGAGAGCGCGGTTAAGACCATCACGATCAACGTCACCGCCGTCAACGACGCACCGACCGCGAACGATGACGGCCTGTTTGCTGGCCCGTATCTCGAAGATCTGGCGATCACCCTCGCGCAAAGCATTCTGCTGGCCAACGACACGGACGTGGACAGCGGCCAGACTTTGTCCATCGCATCGGTCGGCGGCGCGCAGCACGGAACGGTGGCACTCGTTTCGGGGAATGTCGTGTTCACGCCGCAGGCCAGCTACTCCGGCGCTGCGAGCTTTACCTACACCGCCACCGACGGCACGCTGACGAGCAACACCGCCACGGTGAGTTTCATAATCCTGGCGACGCCGGATGCGCCGAGCGGGGCCGACAAGACCATCGTCGTGGCGGAGGATCAGAGCGTCACCTTTGCGGCATCCGATTTCGGCTTCAGCGATCCCGATGCCGACGACACATTGCAGTCCGTCACGATCTCGTTGCTGCCGAGCGGCGGCACGCTCAAACTAAATGGCGTGGCACTGGCGGCGGGGCAAAGCGTTGGGGTGGGGCAGCTCTCGCAATTGACCTTCACACCGTTGGCGAACGCCAATGGATCGCCGCTGACGTCGTTCGGCTTCGAGGTTTCTGACGGCGTGCTGCAGAGTGCGACGAAGACCATGACGATCAACGTCACCGCGGCCAACGACGCTCCGGTCGCCAACGCTGACCTGGGCGCGGGACTGGTTACGGCGGAGGACACGCCGTTGACGATTGCCGCGTCGTCGCTGCTCGCGAACGACATTGATGCCGAGAACGACGCCCTCGCCATCGCGTCGGTCGGCGATGCCATTGGCGGCGCGGTGGTCCTCAATGCCGACGGTACCGTGACGTTCACGCCGACGGCCAATTTCAACGGTCAGGCGAGCTTCACCTATCGCTCGAGGGACGGCTCGGGTGCTGTTTCGGCGGCGGCGACGGTGATCGTCGGTGTCACGGCGGTCAACGACGCACCGGCTTTCATCACGCCGGGGATCGGTCCCAGTGCGGTGCTTGCGGTGCTGGAAGGCACGCTGGATGTCCATTCGCCGCTGGTTTCCGATCTCGATAGCACCTCGCTCACCTTCAGCCTGCAGGGGCCGGACGCCAGTCGTTTCAGCTACGACGGCACGACCCTGCGCTTCGCCGTGGCCGCCGACTACGAAGCGCCGGGTGATAGCGATGCGAACAATGTCTATAACGTCACTCTTGTCGTGTCGGACGGCGCACTGCCCGATAGTCGAAGCCTCGCAATCCGCGTTCTGAACGCCGCCGGCAATACGATCGACGGGACGTCGCGAGCCGACACGATCGACACCGTCAACAAGATCGGTCCGCTCGGCGCGACCGGTGAGCAAGACCTTATCGACGGCAAGGGCGGCAACGACACGGTGTTCGGCGCCGGCGGCAACGACACACTCAAGGGCGACGCAGGTGACGACGCCCTCAACGGCGATGCCGGCAACGATCTGCTGCGCGGCGGCGCGGGCAGGGACAGGCTCGATGGCGGATCCGGCGTCGATACCGCCGACTACTCCGACAAGAAGGCCGGCGTGGTCCTCGCCCTCAATGGATCGAAGCAAGTCGTTCCTTTCGTTGGTGGCACGGCCGAGGACAAGGTCAGCAACGTCGAGAACGTCACGGGTGGCGCACGCAGCGACGCGCTGACCGGGGATGCCAAGGCCAATTTGCTCAAGGGCGGCGCGGGCGATGACAAGCTCGATGGTGGCAAAGCCAACGACAGTCTCGATGGCGGCAAGGGCAACGACACACTCATCGGCGGTTTCGGCAACGACACGCTCACGGGCGGCGCCGGCAGGGACGAGTTCGTGTTCAACACGAAGCTCGGCGGGACCAACACCGACACCGTGGCGGACTTCACGCACGACACCGACTTGCTCCACCTCAGCGACGCCATCTTCCGGACCGTCGGCCCGACGCTCGATGCCGCCGAGTTCTATGCCGGGGCCGGAGCGGTCAAGGCGCACGACAGGGATGACCGCATCATCTACGACACGTCCACCGGCAGGCTCTACTACGACGACGATGGCAAGCGCGGCCATGCGGCGATCCACTTCGCCACGCTTGCGACAAAGCCGGTGGTGGACGCGGGGGATTTCGCGGTCGTGTAGGCGCCCGCCCGGTCGCCGCCGCTGCGCATGCGGTGGTTATTCGTCCCGCGGAACAGGTCTCTTTGAGTAGTATTTTCGTTCCATCGTCACTTGCCGATGGAACGGCGAGGGGCCTACATACCGGCCTCCTTCCTCGACCACAGTAGACCGATGTCCCTCCTTTTCTCGCCGCTGTCCCTGCGCGACCTCCATTTGCGCAATCGCACCGTCGTTGCGCCCATGTGCCAGTATTCGGCCCAGCACGGCGTCGCCAACGATTGGCATTTCGTCCACCTCGGCCGCTTCGCGCTGGGCGGCTTCGGCCTCGTGATCGTCGAGGCGACGGGCGTGCTGCCCGAGGCACGCATCTCGTATGGCGACCTCGGCCTGTGGACCGACGAGCAGATCGCGCCCCTCAAGCACATCGTCGACTTCCTCCATGCGGAAGGCTCCGCCGCCGGCATCCAACTCGCGCATGCCGGCCGCAAGGCCTCGACGCCGATCGGCTGGCGGCATGGTTTTGATGAGACGGCGGAGGACAAGGCCGACTACGCCTTCGAGTCGTGGACGCCAGTCGCGCCGAGCCCCGTCATCCATTCCGAAAAGCACCCCGGCTTCACGACGCCCCGCGAAATGACCGAAGCCGATATCGCGGCCACCGTGCAGGCCTTCGCCGATGCCGCGGTGCGTGCCGACAAGGCCGGCTTCGACGTCGTCGAGATCCACGGCGCGCACGGCTATCTCATCAACCAGTTCCTGTCGCCCATCGCCAACAAGCGCACCGATCGCTACGGCGGCAGCCGCGAGAACCGCATGCGCTTCGCCATCGAAGTCACCGATGCGGTGCGCGCCGTGTGGCCGGCCCACAAGCCGCTCTTCATCCGCATCTCGGCCACCGACGGCTCCGCCGATGGCTGGAGCGTCGAGGATTCGGTCGTCCTGTCGCGCGAGCTCACCGCGCGCGGGGTCGACGCCATCCACGTCTCGTCGGGCGGCTTCGAGGGCGCCGGCATCAAGCCCGGCCCGCTCTATCAGGTGCCGCTGAGCAAGGCGGTGCGCGCGTCCGGCGCCAAGACCATCGCCGTCGGCCTCATCAACGATCCGCACGACGCCGAGCACATTCTCGCGTCCGGCGAGGCCGATCTCGTGGCCTTTGCGCGCGGCGCGCTGGAGGATCCCAACTGGGCCATCCATGCCCACCATATCCTCGATGGTGCCGAGTATGATTTGTGGCCGAAGCAGGCGCGCGAGCGCGTGCGCAGCAAGGATCATGTGCTAGGATTGCGGCAGTAGCGCGCGCTATGGGGGCGTCGCGCCATGACCGCGGCGCCCGCGCTCAGCTTGTGTTCATCTTGGCTGAGGCAAGAGCGCCCGATCAGTTTGGGAGCTCGCCATGAACATCAAAACCCTCGCCGCCGCGCTTGCGCTGCCGGTACTCCTCGCCGCCTGCGCGCCGGAAGTCGAATCCACCATCTATCTCGCCGACGTCATGAAGGCGGTCGAAAGCGGCGAAGCCGTCACGGTCCCGGCCGTGCTGCGCGTGCCGCAGAGCGGCGAAGACGAATGCAAGGAGGGCCTTGCCGCCCTCATCGAGAAGCTGAGCGCGCTGGCCCCGACCAATGGCAAGGGCCAGTGCATCAGCAAGGACCAGCACGGGCAGGGCACGCAACTCGCCGAGATCGAGACTGAACTGCAGATCGTGCCGGCCGGCACGGACGTCGCCGAGCCGAACCTGTTCGTGCTCGAAGTCGCCACCACCGATGAGGGGCGCGCCGACCTGACGCTCAAGATGCTGAAGCCGATCGACGAGGTCATCAAGGCGCTGCAGGCCGAGAACCCGGCACAGGTCGAGTTCGACCCGTCGTCCTTCCTCCTCAACCTCAACAACGACACCGACGGCGCGCTCGAGATCGCGGTCAACCACGTGTTCGTCGATGGCAAGTCATCGCTCGAAAGCGAAGGCCCAATCTCGCTCGACCGCCGCGGTGAGCTCAAGATCCAGTTCTCGGACGTCGCCTCGGGCTTCGTCGAGCAGGGCAATTCGTACTGGTTCGCGACCGTCGGTCCGGCCCAGTAACGTCCCGGCAACACTTAGTTTTGCCTTCTTGCAGGCTAACCTTGCAGCCGCACGTGGCGCACCCCACGTGCGGTTTGATTTTGACGGAGACCCATCGATGACCAGCAAAGCCGCCATTTTCGCTCTCCTCAGCCTGTGGGGCGTCGGCAGCGTCGTTTCCCTGCCCGCCGTCGCGCAGGACACCAGCGCGCCCGCTACCGACTCGTCGGCCGACAGCGATGACGGCGACGATCTGACCGACCGCGTCTGGGTCAAGACCGGCGACGAAACCGCACTACCGGGCGTCATTCGAATTTTCCTCTCGGACGGAACCCTGGTGCAGGATTCCTGCTGGGAAACGCATCGCCTCTCCGCCTGGCAGAAGACGGGCGACAATTCCGTGAGCTGGAACGAGGACGGCATGGACATCAAGGCCGACATCGTGACGTTGACCGCCGACGAACTGGTGCTCTCGCTCAAGCTCATCGGCGGTGATGTCGAGGAACACTACACGCCAGCCGCGGTCCCCTATGTCTGCCCGGACATCCCCAAGAGCTGACCGCCGGACGACCGGACCTTCCCTCAGTCGTCGGGCTTGAGCGCCCGGTAGCGTGCCTTGTCGGCCGGCGTGAATTTCTCGATAGCGTTGCTCAGCATGGCCCGCGGCATGATCGCGGCATGCTGATCGAGGAACGCGATGAGCGCCGCGCGGTCCTTGTCGCCGACGCTGCGCAGCATCCAGCCGACGGCCTTATGGCTGAGGTTCTGGTCGTCCTTGAGCAGGACTTTGGCGATCGCCAGGGTGTCGTCGAACTCGCCGCGCCGGATGAAGCTGAAGGTCGCGAGGATTGCGGTGCGGCGCTCCCACATGTTCTTTGATTTCGCCAGCTTGTGGAGGACGGCGCGCGGCTTGTCGACGAGCCACGGGCCGACGACGTACCAGGCGGCAAGGTCGATCAGGTCCCAGTTGTTGATGCGGTCGTGGCGGCGCAGATAGAGGTCGTAGAGCGCCTTACGCCGCTCTTCCGTCGTGGTCTTTAGCCCATACTGCTTGGCCATGATCGACAACGCACCGACCCGGTATTCGTGGATATCGCTGTCGAGGAGCTTTTCGATCTCCTTGAGCGGCAGCTCGGCGAACTCCTTGGCGAGCGCGAAGATCGAGCCCATGCGAACGCCGATGAAGGTGTCGCCGTGGCCGTACTCGCCCTCGCCGGACTTGAAGTAGCGCTGGATCTTGCGCAGCTCTTCGTCGTCCTGGAGGGCGAGCAGGCGGTCGGTGAAGGCGCGGGCGGTGAGGGCCCGCGCCTGAGGCTTACTTGCCGGCATAGGCTTTATCGAGGTCGGCGATGATGATCTTACGCATCTTGAGCATGGCGTTCTGCGACCGTTCGGCAGCGGCGCGGTCCGAGCTGCCCTGGTGCTCCATGAGCTTGCGCGGGATGACCTGCCAGCTAAGGCCGAACTTGTCCTCAAGCCAACCGCACATCGACTCCTTGCCGCCACCGGCAATGAGCGCGTTCCAGTAGTAGTCGACCTCTTCCTGCGTATCGACGCTGATGAAGAATGACACCGACTCGTTGAACTTGAACTGCGGCCCGCCATTCAAGGCGTAGAAGCGCTGGCCTTGGATTTCGAAGACGGCGATGAATTCGCTCTTCATCTCGACTTTGGCGTCCGGGAATACCGAGGTGTAGAAATCGACAGCCTGCGGGACGGTGTTGTCGAACCAGAGGAACGGGGTGATGGTTGTGGTGGTCATTTGAGGTCTCCTTGGTGGGGTGAGATTAGCGCGAAGCGCGAGTGAAAAGCCAACCACCCAGCGTGGTTGACGGGAGAGCGAGAGCGGCGAGGGCTACCGGGTACCAGTTGTGGCCGACGCTCCACATGGCGACGGCGCCGCCGATGGCTGCGAGGGTGCCGGCAAGGCCGAGGATGATCGACAGGCGCAGCTTGTTGGCCGGCGCGAGCCAGGCGGCGATGAAGCCGCCGAGCACGGTGAATGCGGTGCGGTAGGCGAGGGCGAAGGCGAGATTGGCGTCGCTGCCGACCGAGCCGTCATTGGGGTAGATGCCGGTCGAATGCAGGAGGGTGTCGGTCGCCATCGAGAGGATCGCGACGGTGGCGAAGCCGACGATGAAAGCGCCGGTGTAACGCAGCCAGCGGTGCGAGGGAGCGGAAGCGTTCATGGTCATGGTCATTTCGGTCTCCTGGTTTTGAGGGCGAGTTTGCCCGGTCTCCGCCCGCACCATTGCGAGGGAGCTGTTGGTCGTCGTTGGTAGAAGGTCGGTCTAGTCTAGCTGGCCAGTTCTTCGGCCAGCACGGCGTCGAGCCGCTTGAAGCCGATCTCCATGCCCGTTGCCATTGGCGAGGCCGCGGCGGCCGCCCGACCTTCGGGCGAGGAGTAGGTGACGGTCATGGTCGCAGTCGTGCGGCCATCTCGCTCGGTGAACACCACAGAGTTATCGCTGCCGCCCTTGGTCCAGTCGTCGTCGTAATATTCGGTCTGGTCGATGCGCTCGGGCTCGGCGATGCCGGTGTAGAGCCCCTGGCTGCACATCTCGTAGCCGCTCGGACCTTTGGTGGCGTAGCGCCACTTGCCGCCGACGCGGAAATCCATCTCGCAGACGGTCATCTGCCAGTCAGGCAGGCCGTACCAGCGGCGCACCAGTTCGGGCTTGGAATAGCAGAGCCAGACCAGGTTGCGCGGAGCGTCGAATTCGCGGGTAACAACGATGTCGCGGTCGCCAGGGGTGGTGATGGTGAGAGGGTTAGGCATCGTCGTCCGTCCTTTGCTTCTTTGTCTTGGTCGGCTTGTCGGTGTTGAGTGGGGTCTGGAGGATCTCGAGCAGGGCATCGAGCCGCTGGTAACTTTTCTCCCAGAACTCGCGGTACTTCTCGAGCCAGTCCGCCGCTTCGCGCATCGGCCCCGCCTCGATCCGCACGGGACGCGAGGTGCCGACATTGGAGCGGCTCACGAGTCCGGCACGCTCGAGGATCTTGAGGTGTTTGCTCACCGCCGGCTGGCTGATGTCGAACGGCGCCGCCAGTTCGTTGACCGTCGCGTCGCCCTGCTTCAGCCGCGCGAGGATGGCGCGCCGCGTGGGGTCGGCGAGGGCGACGAAGGTGGCATCGAGGCGTTCCGAAGGGTCCATCTGCATAACCGAAGTGTTATAGAACTATTTGGTTATGAAGCGAACGTGCGACCGAGTCAACAGGCCGAACGCAGAAATCTTTGTTTCTGGTTTGTTCCGTGGTAGCTTCCCCGCATGACACAGAGAGCCGGAAGCGCCGATCTGCCGCTGCATGGGGGCCGCGTGCCGGAATGGCTGGCTGGCCGCATGGCCAAGCTCGGCGCGGTGATCGCCGAAGCGATCGTGCGCGAGTACGGCCGCGACGAGTTTTTGAGCCGGCTCGCCAATCCGTTCTGGTTCCAGTCGTTCGGCGCCGTGATGGGCATGGACTGGCATTCGAGCGGTATCACCACCTCGGTGATCGGCGCATTGAAGCGCGGCCTCACGCCACTCGAGAAAGAACTTGGCCTCCATGTCTGCGGCGGGCGTGGCAAGCATTCGCGGAAAACGCCGGACGAACTGGTCGCCATCGGCAACCGTGTCGGCTTCGACGGGCATGCGATGGCGCAGGCCTCGCGGCTGGTGGCCAAGGTCGACAGCGCGGCGGTGCAGGATGGGTTCGAACTTTATCTCCACGGCTTCATCGTCGCTGATGACGGCAAATGGGTGGTCGTGCAGCAGGGGATGAAGGACGAGACCTCGACGGCGCGGCGCTATCACTGGCAATCGGCGGGGCTCCGCGATTTCGTCGAAGCGCCGCACAGCGCCATCGAGGGCGAGGGGCAGGGGACCATCGTCAATCTCACCGATGTGCGGGCTGCCCGCTCGCGCACGCTGGCGGTCGATCTGCTGGGTGATCTCGGGCCGGATCGGATCGTGCGCGAGATCGGCAAGATCGAGGGGCGCGACGCGGCGCCGGCCGGGGACGACGAGCCGATGTTGCCGCATCTGGTGATGCCAGCGCATCACGATGTGCGGCCCAAGGATGTGATCTTGCGGCGCCTGCACGGCTCGCTCACCGCGGCCGCCGACCAGGGGCCGTCCGATTTCGCCAATCTGCTGCTGGTTCCCGGCGTCGGCGCGCGGACCGTCCGCTCGCTGGCGATGGTGGCGGAAGTGATCCACGGCGCGCCGCACCGCTTCTCCGATCCCGCGCGGTTCTCGATGTCGAAGGGCGGCAAGGACGGTGCACCGTTCCCGGTGCCGCTGAAAGTCTATGACGAGACCATCAAGGTCCTCAAATATGCAGTGGTCAAAGCCCGGCTCGGCGCCACCGAAGAGCTGGCCGCCATCAAGCGGCTCGACAACCAGGCGCGCATCGTCGAATCCACCGCGAATGGACCGACGTTCCATGAGTACGTCGCCGAGGAATGGCGCCGTTCGCCGGAATATGGCGGACGCACCGTGATGGACGATGCCCGCGAGAAGGGGTTACCACTGCCGCCCTGGGCCAAAGCGAGGGCATAAATGTTCGACCTGTTCGGGACGACACCGCGCGACGAAGCGAGGGGACTGGTCCTTCGCGGCGTGCTCGTCGTCGCGGGCGTTGCCGCGCTGGTTGGGGCCCTGGGCTTCCTCCTCGGCTGGCGCGATGTGGTGCGCGTCTGGCCGTTCCTCGGCTACGGCATGACGCCGGTGTTCCTGGCCTCGATCCTTGCCGCCATCGCCGCGCCGGTGATCTGGATCGGGGTTTCGGGCGAGTTCGCGGCCTTGCGCGGCGGCTCCGCCAATCTGCTGGTCACCGGCAGCGGCGTCGCGGCTTACGGCCTGTCGCAGAGCTGGGGCGATCCGGCCGGGCGGGTGCAGATGTTCGCGATCATCCACCTCGCGGTCGCGATGGTGGCGCTGCTGCTGCTCGTCGCCAGCCAGCGGGCAGAGTGGCGCGACGACCGGCCGACACCGGTTGTCGTGCGCATCGCCTTCGGCATTTTCGGACTCGGACTCGTCGTCGTGGGCACAGCACTGGTCCTGCGCCAGAACGTGTTCCCGTGGCTGCTCGATCGCGACAGCTCGATCGTTTACGGCCTGATCTTCCTCGGCGCGGCGGTCTATTTCGCCTACGGGCTGCGGCGTCCGGTGTGGGGCAACGCCCAGGGGCAACTCATCGGCTTTCTCGCTTACGATCTGGTGCTGATCGTGCCGTTCGTGCGCCTGTGGTTGGTGGCACCCAGCCTCAACCTTGCGGTCTATCTCGCGGTGATTGCGGGGAGCGCGCTGCTCGCAATCTGGTATCTCGCGCTCTCTCCGAGATACCGATTGTGGGCGAGTGAATGGTGAACCGCGACGACAAGCTGAAGGCCGGCAAGTTTCCTGTCGATGTCGCGCTGGTGCAGCGGCTCATCGCGCGCCAGTTCCCGCAATGGGCCGATCTGCCGATCCGCCCGGTCGCGATGGATGGCTGGGACAATTGGACGTTCCATCTGGGCGATCGGATGAAGGTGCGGTTGCCGTCGGCCGAGGGCTATGCCGAGCAGGCGGAGAAGGAGACCCGTTGGTTGCCCCTCCTCGCACCGCATCTGCCGTTCGAGATTCCGGTGCCGGTCGGCGTGGGACATCCCGACGAGGGATTTCCGTGGCTGTGGTCGGTGTATGAGTGGATCGAGGGCGAGAGCGTCAACCAGCGAAATATCGGCGATCGCATCGAGCTGGCGCGCGACGTCGCCAATTTCCTTCACGCGCTGCAGGCGATCAATCCGGTCGGCGGCCCGCCTCCGGGCCAGCACAGCTATTTCCGGGGCGATCCGCCGTTGACCGCCTTCGAGGACGAAGCGCGGCGTGGCATCGACTTGCTCGCCGGCCGGATCGACGCGCGGGCGGCGCACGAACTGCTCGATTTGGCGAAGGCTTCGCGGCGGACAGCACCGCCCGTTTGGGTGCACGGCGACATCGCCGTGGGCAACCTTCTGGTTCGCGACGGACGGCTTGCCGCGGTGATTGATTTCGGCAGCTCCGCGGTGGGCGATCCCGCGTGCGACCTGGTCATCGCGTGGTTATTTTTCGAGGGCGAGAGCCGCGCGGTCTTTCGCGAGGCGATCGCTGCCGACGAAAGAACCTGGTTGCGGGCGCGCGGCTGGGCGCTCTGGAAGGCGGCGCTGGTGCTCGGCGGCGGGGGAACCGGCAACGACATCGAGGCTCATCCCTTCGAGGTCATCCAGGCCGTTCTTGCCGATCATCGCGAAAGGGCTTGAAGGTTCAATTCAGCCGTGGCGATGTGCGGCGGTCCGTTAACCCCCGTGAGCGTCCCATGCCGTTCTTCGATCTTCCGCAGTCCCAGCTCGAAACCTATCGCTCCAGCGCCAGGGCGCCCGCCGATTTCGACACATTCTGGTCGGCGACGCTGAGCGAAACGCGCGCCTTCGCGCTCGACCCGGTGTTCGAGCGGACCGATGTGGGGCTCGAAGTCTTCGAGACCTATGATGTGACGTTCTCCGGCTTCGGCGGGCATCGCGTCCGCGGCTGGTACATCCGGCCAGCGGGCCGCGCCGTCGAGCGCTGCGTCGTCAAATTCATCGGCTATGGCGGCGGCCGCGATCTGCCGCAGCAGCATCTGCTGTGGCCATCGACCGGCCGTGCGGTGCTCGTGTGCGACACGCGCGGCCAGGGCAGCAACTGGTCGATGGGCGATACGCCCGACCCGGTCGGATCGGACCCGGCGCATCCCGGCTCGATGACACGCGGCATCCTCGATCCCAAGACCTACTACTACCGCCGTGTGTTCACCGATGCGGTGCGCGCGGTGGAGGCGGCGCGCAGCCGCGCCGAGATCGATCCGGACAAGGTGGCCGTTGCCGGCGGCAGCCAGGGCGGCGGCA
>JBKJTB010000171.1:0-7090 GCA_046594305.1 Devosia sp.
TCGATTTCGCCTACGAAGTGTCGCGCTCGATGGCCGCCGTCGACGGCTCGCTGCTGGTCGTCGATGCGAGCCAGGGCGTCGAGGCGCAGACCCTCGCCAACGTCTACCACGCGCTCGATGCCAACCACGAAGTGGTGCCCGTCCTCAACAAGATCGATCTGCCGGCCGCCGAAATCGACAAGGTCAAGCAGCAGATCGAGGACGTGATCGGCCTCGATGCGTCCGACGCGCTGTTGATCAGCGCCAAGTCCGGCATCGGCATCGACACCGTGCTCGAGGCGATCGTGCATCGCCTGCCGCCTCCCAAGGGCGACGTCAAGGCGCCGCTCAAGGCGCTCCTGGTCGACAGTTGGTACGACACCTATCTCGGCGTCGTCGTCCTCATCCGCGTCATCGATGGCACCATCAAGAAGGGCCAGAAGATCCGCATGATGGCGAGCAACGCCGCCTATGAGCTCGACCGCGTCGGCGTGTTCACCCCCAAGATGGTGGAGATGGCCGAGCTCGGCCCCGGCGAGATCGGCTTTTTCACCGCCGCCATCAAGCAGGTCGCCGACACCAATGTGGGCGACACCATCACCGACGATAAGAAACCCACCGCGACCGCGCTCACCGGCTTCCGCCCGGCGCAGCCCGTGGTGTTCTGCGGCCTCTTCCCGGTCGATGCCTCCGACTTCGAGGAACTGCGCGAGGCGATGGGCAAGCTCCGCCTCAACGACGCCAGCTTCTCGTTCGAGATGGAAACCTCGGCGGCCCTCGGCTTCGGCTTCCGCTGCGGCTTCCTCGGGCTGTTGCACCTCGAGATCATCCAGGAACGCCTGTCGCGAGAGTTCGACCTCGACCTCATCGCCACCGCACCGTCGGTGATCTACCAGATCGAGCAGACCAACGGCGAAACGCTGCTGCTGCACAATCCGGCCGACATGCCCGAAGTCACCAAGATCAAGGAAATCCGCGAGCCCTGGATCAAGGCGACGATCATGACGCCCGACGAATATCTGGGCTCGATCCTGAAACTCTGCCAGGACCGCCGCGGCATCCAGCGCAACATGACCTATGTCGGCAATCGCGCCATGGTCGAATACGACCTGCCGCTCAACGAAGTCGTCTTCGATTTCTACGACCGCCTCAAATCCATCTCCGCCGGCTACGCCAGTTTTGACTACACCCTCAACGACTACCGCGAGGGCGACCTGGTGAAGCTCTCGATCCTCGTCAACTCCGAGCCCGTCGACGCGCTCAGCATGCTCGTTCACCGCAACGCCGCCGAAGCGCGCGGCCGGCTGATGTGCGAAAAGTTGAAAGAGCTGATCCCGCCCCACCTCTTCGTCATCCCCATCCAGGCGGCGATCGGCGGCAAGATCATCGCCCGCGAAACCGTCCGCGCCATGCGCAAGGACGTCACCGCGAAATGCTACGGCGGCGACGCCACCCGCAAACGCAAGCTCCTCGAAAAGCAGAAAGCCGGCAAAAAGCGCATGCGCCAGTTCGGCAACGTCGAAATCCCGCAGGAAGCCTTCATCGCCGCGCTGAAGATGAGCGACGACAAGTAACACGGCTGGCCAAGCGAGCCCGCTTGGGATCGCTTGGCCAGAGCGCAAGGAAGAGCGCAGTCGGGAATCCTCTCCCGTTTACGGGGGAGGGGGACCAGCCGAAGGCTGGTGGAGGGGGCGGCCGCAGCCGCGATGCCCCGCTTCCCCACCCCCAAACCTTCCGCTACTCTCCGCGCCACCCCCGCCCGGAGCGTCACCCATGGCCAGCCTCCTTACCCTCACCTTCTCCCAGCCCACCCTCACGCTCGCGCCGGGCGACGTGCTCATCAAGGAAGGCGACCCCGGCGGCACGCTCTACGTCCTCGAAACCGGGCGCCTCCGCGTCGAGCGCGACGGCGTCACCCTCGCCAGCATCCAGAGCCCCGGCGCCCTCGTCGGTGAAATGAGCGTCCTGCTCGGCACCGAAAACACCGCCACCGTGCGCGCCGAAAAGCCCACCACCGTCCGCGTCGTCAAAGATGCGCTGGCCTATCTCGAGCGCCAGCCGCTCGTCGCCCTGCGCGTCGCGATGCTGCTCAGCCAGCGGCTCGACGCCACCTCCGCGCTCCTCGTCGAAGCGCAAAAGGGCAAGCCCCCGGAACCCTCCGGCGTCTTCGGCCGCCTCATGGCCGCCGTCTCCGGCGAGCACCACTGAGCATGGCCAGCATCCTCGCCCTCGTTAAAGGCCAGCCCCAGCGCCAGCTCAGCCGCGGCGATCTGCTCATCACCGAAGGCGAAGCCGGCGGCGAGCTCTATGTGCTCGAGCTCGGCAGTCTGATTGTGGAGCGCGACGGCGTCACCATCGCCACCATCGACGAACCCGGCGCCCTCATCGGCGAAATGAGCGTCCTCCTCGGCGTCGATCACTCGGCGACCGTGCGCGCCGAACTGCAGAGCACCGTCCGCGTCATCGACGACGCCATCCCCTTCCTCGAGCGCAACCCGCTGATGGCGCTGCATGTGGCAACGCTCGCCTGCGAACGCCTCGACCGCACCAGCGCCCTGGTGGTCCAGCTCAGGAAAGAGTCGCAGGCCAGCGGCGCAGAGCAGGGGCTGTTGGGGCGGATTTTCTCGTCGCTCACGGCCCCGGCGCCGAAGGGACGGATCGCGGCGCATGAGTAGCCGATATCGCTGTTGGCTACTCAGACGTACCTCTGAAACTCGGATCTGAGGTAGCGTAGGGCCGAGACTACCCAGCGGTCGATCTCTTCTCCGGAGGCTGGAGTGTGCTGCTGTGGGGTCGCTAAGTCGGGCATTATACAGGCAAGGTCATGCCACATAGTGCGAGCCGGCAAGTGTAGGTGATGAAAGCCTGCAAGCGCAGCGCTAATCCGCAACGTCGGGGTAGCCGCCACGACCTCATCACCCGCTTCCAAATCTATCGTCTCCGCAGAGGGCTCGAGATCGATTTCGATTGCTTTCGGTTCGGTCGCATTCGCTCGCATGCCAACCGACTCCATCCAATGGGGATCGACATCGAACTGCCAATGAGGATGCGCAGCGCCGACGCCCGGATAGCCAATCACGCCCTTATCCGTCTTTGCTCCCGCCCATTCGAGGCGGAACCGGAGATCTGGCGTGTCCGAAAGACCCGCTATTACGAAGCGAAGGTTGCTCGAGACGAATTCAATCTGATCCCGCCCGCGCGCCGGCTGCCATTCCTCATTGTATGCAAAATAGAGGATTGACTCATCGTCGCCTGCAGCCGCGAGTTCGGCCACGCTACCTTGCGGAAGCTTTACTGCCGCAATCTCTAGCTGTTGGTTCTGCAGCAGCCATGTTGTTGGGCCGCTGCGCATGACACGCTGTGTGAACCGTAACCGCTGATCACGAAAACCTAGTTCGTCGTTCAACTTCTGTCCGAGCGAACGCAGCCGGCTCTCAACAACCCGTTGAGACCGAACGAGCGGCTGGCTCATGACACCAGCCACTCCTCAACTTTGGTCCGGTAGGCTGCGGCGGCAAAGCTGTCGAGTAACTGCGGTGACGGTCGTTCGCGCGCATCGAGTTCGCGCAACTCACGCGCTTGTGCTTCCAATGCCGGCGTCTCTAAGTAGATCGCTGGCAAGTCTGGCAATGGGACGCGGCGAACTTGGTTCTTCGCGCCGTCGACCTGACCGCCTCCTACGATCCTACCGCTCTCACGCAGTAGGGCAAAGAACACCCGTGAATTGAGCAGGTACGTGTAGTCCCGGAGCAGTGGCACGACGTCAAATGCGGCATTGATAAGGGATTGCTGTGGTATCCAAGAATAGCCTTGGACGACCACATGGCTGCCGTCTTCGTCAACCGCGAAGCTGTCGGTGCTAATAAAGGCCCTAGAGACCAGCCTGGGTCTAAAAGCCAGATTGGTTTCGCGACGTGCGCGCTCCAAGTCGACCTTGGTATCCGGCGCCGTGTTGAGCACATCAAGATGCCGGGTGTAAAATGCTGGCGCGACGCGTTGTATCTCAGCGGCGGTCATTGGTTCGGTCGGGTAGAATATCCAAGATACCGGTTGAACGCGACCATTGCGAATTGAACGGGTTTCGGCGACGGGACGGAACAGCCTTCTCTCGCGCTGAGGCAGTCGCTCATAGTCAGCAGTATCCAGTTGAAGCGCTGATCCGATCGTTCCTGCCCGGACGCCAAGTTCGACATGAAATAGTTCTTCAACGGTAACAATTCCGGGAGTTTCAGTCAGCCTCTCGGGCAGGTCACCTAGGCTGTAAGGTCGCGGTGTCCAATCGTCTCGGTCTGCAAGAAGTCTCTGGGAAATGGGATAAATCGACCAGTCGATTGTTCGGTCCGCGCGCCGATTGCCGCTTCCCCATTGACGAAGACGGCGCAGTGCGGCGCTACCAGCGCCACGTTTCTGGCTCGCCCACAACATTGTAGAGATAGGCTCTCTCCGACTGCGCACTTTGCGTAGGACCATCGCAGCGACATTCACCAAGGCATCGCGGAATAGTCCGTGGTCGCCGAGAACTGCGACTAGCTCCACTTCGTTTTCGCGCAGCAAACCGTCGCGCCACCTGATACCGCCGTTTTGACTGAGTGCACCTGCCGGCAAGAGTGTCGCGAGTGTGCCTCCAGAGACCAAGTGGTGCTGCGCCAGGGACGTAAAGGCCATAGATAGGTCGGGACGATAACGGAAGCTTTCACCCAAAATCTGCTGTAGTCGCGCTCGGACTGGGCCGTCCATATCAGGCATCGCAAGGAACGGCGGATTCATAATAACTATGTCCGCATTGAGCCCGTCCTCAAGGTGCAGGAAGTCGGCGACTCGCAGTGATACTCGGACATTGGGGCGTTCCATCACGTCGGAGTACTCAAGCGCGAATTTGGCCATAGTTATTGCGCTAGGGGAAACATCCAATCCTATCAGTCTGACTTGTCCCTGATAAGCGCGCCGTTCCAAAGCGTGCATTATTTCGTAGAGGAAGATTCCGGAGCCACAAGCAGGATCGACTATCGTTAGTGAGGGCTTTCCAAGATGATCTGCAACGGCGATATCTGCCAGTGTTCGAGCAAGCCCTGGCGGTGTGTAGTAGGCACCAAGTTCAGCGCGCGAGTGCTGCTCGGGAACCGGAGTCAAGCCAAAGAGCTGCGGCTGGAGCGGTTCGGCTAGGAGCTCGGCATGGGCTTCCTGAAACACCATCCCAGCTGCATGGCGCATTGTCAGCCCAAGGTCTGCGCGGCGTCCCGCCAACCGATTGTAACGTAATTCTTCTCGCAGTCGCTCTTCATGATCTTCCGGCAACATGGATCGCGGCCCTCTTAGCGCTCCAGTTGTGCCAATGATCTCTTCTGGCTCGACAATTTCCTCACCCAGAATTGCGAGGAAGGTGTCTAGTGCTTGTGCGGGCGTGAGAGTCGCCGCTGCAGCTATGTGTCGGTGCGACCTGAAGCAGCTCACGACATGCTCAACAACATCTACGGGCGGTTCGATTCGTTTCGCGATGATCGAAGAGAGAAACGCATCCGGGTTGCGTTCCACTTGCTCGCGTTTGAATCGCAGAATGGGAGCGTTTGCCGAGACCTGCCGTGCGATAATCACCTCTTCCTCAACAGCCACGTGCGTAGTGATCTGCGTCGACCAGGTCCAATCCAAGACTGCTCCTACGTCGATCGGTCCACCAGACAAGCAGAAGCTGCCCTCGACGCCGTCAAACAGTGCGTGATGATTTTGGTTTGCGTCTCGTTCGTGGCTGAATAGCGAGCTACGCGCGAGGCCAAGGCGACTGCTCAGGTTCTCGGCTATTTCCAAGGTTGGCATTGGCGCATACCCCGAATCAAATGCGCGGCCGATCCCCCCGGGGCCGAACCGCGCGAGTCAACTATCTCGCAAACCGCCAAGGACCACAAGTCAATACGAACGAAAGATGAGCAAACCATTTCGGAATCCAATAACTCGCTGCCGCGTCAGACTCAGGAACCATCACCATAGTGCAAAGAACAAAACAAGAACACGCGCTATCCCTTGTAGGCCCGCGCCGCCGGACCACCAAGCCCGCAGTCGGGGTCCCTCTCCCGCTCGCGGGAGAGGGGGAACCGCTTGCGGTGGGAGAGGGGTGCCCCTCGCATCAAAGCGGAGGTGGGCTCCCCCCTTCCGACGCCTTCGGCGCCACCTTCCTCCGCAGGCGGGAGAAGGTCCGACTGCCGCCTCCAAACCCCCACAGTTTTCCGCCCCAAAACCACCCCCAACCCCTTGCCCCTTTCCGCTCCCGCCGCCCTCTCGCTACGCACGGTCCCCCACACCTGCTGTAAAATGCGCCCGAACCAACGGCAAAGGAGACCGATTTGACCGACAAAATTCTCACCCGCCAGAAGGCCGAAGCGCATGAGGGGCTCTATCCCGAGTTCGAGCGCCTCACCCGGCAGCTCGAAACCATGGCCGCGCGAAACCCCTCCGCGTCCGTGCCGCCGGCCGCCCACGCCATCGCCGCCGACCTGCTGTTCGACGCGCAGCGCTTCTCCGCCGGCGTCCGCCGCGGCCTACCCGAGATTGCCGAGGACCTTGGTGGCCTCGTGACGCAACTCGGCCGCGCGCTGGCGCAGCTCGATGCGTTCGAGGCGGCGCACTCGGCGTGGGATGCCGAACGCAAATGCTACGTGTGGCTGCTGCGCCGGCCCGAACCCGTCAAGCGCCTCCGCCCGGTGACGAGCGCCGGCGTAAAGTCGGCCAAGGACAAGCGCCGCGTTGCAGAGATGCGCCGCAAGATCATGGGCCGTCTCGAGGAGCGCTTCGAGGATGGCTACAAGCAAGGGCTCCGCGATGCCTCAGTTTCGTCTCAGCCGCCGCCGGCAGAGACCTGATGCATAAGCACAAAATGCCGTCGTGCAAATAAGTTATCAACGGTGCTCCGGGTGGGCGTATTATGTGCGCATCCGGTTCGCACGGACGGAGTCGACGGCGAACGACGTGAACCGGACAGCGGGTGGGTTGGGGTCGCCCCCAACCTGGGCCGTGCGGTGGCAGTACTGGGCAAGAGCCCAGCCCGATCGCGCACGTGATCCTGAAATCCCGCGCCCCGAGGCGAGTACGTCTCACTAAAATACACATCGAGGCGTACGCG
>JBKJTB010000184.1:0-6074 GCA_046594305.1 Devosia sp.
CTCAGGTCATAGAACGCTGCGCTCTCGCCGATGTCGGCCCGGGGCGATGCGCGTGCCGCCGCAGAGCGTGGACGGAAGATGTCAAGAATGCCCATAGGCTAGATCATCCTCACGCCGTGCGTCTCATAGGGAGAGCGCGCTTCTTCTCCGAGCTCGTTGTCCGCCGCGCCAGTCATCATCGCGATCGTCACCAGCCCGTCGATACGACCACGCGAGCGCTTCTTGTCGAAAGCCCGGTTTGCCTGCCCGTCGCTATCGAGATGCGCGTTGGCGGCGCAGGAATAGGTCACGGGCGATTCCTCAATGGTGACGTTCTTGGCGAGGATGCGATCCTCGAGCCGCTCGATCGAGCGCGGCATCGTCAGTTGCTTTTCTTCGAACCGGACCAGCTTGCCTTGCGCATGGCTGACGAGCTTGAGCCCGACGCCTTCCGGCTTGTCCGGCCCCTCGAATTTCCAGACCGGGAAGCCGATCTGCTCGCACGCCGCGATGAAGTCTGCGATGCCGGCCGGATCGAACGCGAGGAACTCGACCTCGTGCTCGGCGCAGACTTTCTGCACTTCCGCCGCGATGAACGTCTTGTCGACCGTCGCGCTTTCGAGCGCGGTGATGTACTTCGCCTCTGCCCATTCGACGTACGGCGCCTGGTCGGCGATGGCGCGCTCTTTCAGCCGCGCCTTGACCGTCCAGTACCAAGTCTTCGCCCAGAGGTGGTCGGCCTCATCGAGCCATCCCGCGGTGAGCGCGGTGAGATCGTTCTTCTGCGACAAGTCCAGCGAGAGCCAGCACTTGCGGCCCTTCAGCTTCGCCGGCTCGACCTTGCCCTGAACCGCGACCCACGCATCTTCCGCGATCCAGAATTCGGTCGCGCCGATCGGGATGCCGAAATACAGCCGCTTCGTCGAGATCGCCGTCGAGAGCAACTGCTTGGCCGTATTGACCATGCCCTCGATGTTCTCGCGAGGGAACGTGATCCCCAGCGCCGGCAGCGACTTCGACCAGACCTCCGGGGTCTCGAAGACCGTCTCGTGATCCTTTGCGTCGACCCGGGCGATGAACGAGAACGCCTCGTCATCGAAAATCTTGCCCGTCGCCACCTTCTGGTAAAACGAGGAGTAGTCCGTCCCGACGATCTGGTCCGATGCCGGGGTATTCGTCCCCAGCAACATCAGCGCATCGCCAGGCATTTTGGCGATGGCATTCTTCCAAACCTCGATCGAGGTATTGGCCTTGAATTCGTGTATCTCGTCAGCCGCCACCAGCGTCGGCTTCGGACCATAGATGGCCTCACCATTCGCCAGCGACTGAAACAGCGCCCCAGACTCGGGGAACTCGATCTTCCATGCGTTGTCGCCCTCGCCGCGGATCACCGCATGCCCGCGCTCGACCAACGTGTCTGACGCGTCGACCTCTTCGCCCGGCGCCGGCGGGATCGGCCCGCGGCACATCGCGACTGCGTCCTTGAACAGCACGTTCGCCGTTGCTCGGTCCTGGCCGATCGCGAATGCCTTCGCCCGCGCAATCCCGTAGAAGCCGGTCATGTAGAGCCCGATGGCCGCCATCAGCGGCGACTTGGCCTGCCCCTTGCCCGTCTCCAGCCAGGCAGACCGAAACCGCATCCGGCCCGATGTCTTCCGCCAGCCGAACAGCGAGCCGACGACAAACACATGCCAGGGCAGGAGATCGAACGGCTTGCCCTCTTTGGCCCCTTCGCTGATCGTCAGCATCGCCGGGAAGAACCCGATTGCGTGGGCCGCTCGATCAGGCTCCCAGCGAAGGCCGCGATCGGCGCCCTGTTTCAGATCCTCCAGATGGCGCTTGCACGCCGCTATTTCGAACTCGCCGGCCTGTGATCCATCCGGCCTCCGCCCCTTCGCTACAGCGAGCGCGTAGTGGGTGGTTGGATCACTTGACGACTTTGAGGTAGTTGTCCGCCGCCCTGGCACGGGTCGCTTTCCGCTCTGCCTTGGTGACATCGCCTCTCCGGCGCGGCGACAAGCCAAGCTCGGCTTCGAGGGCCGTGGCGTCGCTATTGGCCTCGCGCATGGCCGTGAAGAATGGGCTCACCCGTGGGATGGCCTTCGAATTGCCGCGTCGCGGCTTGGTGACGGCGCCATGCTCGGCGACCTCGCGGGCCGCCCGGTCATAGAGCGCGTAGGCCACCACCAGCCTCAGCACTGAATGGCTGTTCGTCTCGGTGAGCAGCAGCCGCTCGCGCAGCTCGATCATGATCACCCGCCACCGGTCGGCGGCAGCAGCAACCTCGAGGACGTCACTGAAAATCGTCGACCAGTCCGGTTCGGGCACCGGGTTGCCGGCCGTATCGACGAAGTCCATGACACATCACCCCCTACGGGGGTGCTCCCAACTTAATCTTCTGAAACTCTGTTCGGTGCGAACGAAGCCCCCAGCCGGTCCGGAGCCCCAACCGCATCAGACTTTCGGATACCCCCCGGTCAGTCGGCTATACGAACAGCCAGTCACGCCGTACCATGGGGCGGGCATACCGCTTGGGGTTGCCCATCGGCTTGCTGAGAGACACGACGACCTTCGGCTCACCATCCGCCCAATCTGCGTATCTCTTTGGAGCCATCCTTGCTGCCCAGACAAAGCGGGGGTCCAGAGTGCCGTCGTATCGACGCGGGGGGTAGGCAATGAACTCAGTCACGCCCTGATTGCCATGGATGCCTTGAACCCCGTCCTGATCCTTATTGTCACGTTGTTCCACTCAGTCTCGAACCAACCGTCTTCCAGATGACCGTCCATCATGGCGACGCATATCCTCTCATACGAGAGCCCAATGTGATGCAGGCGGCCGGCGATGGTGCACAGTGGTGAAAAGTTGCCGTTGGCAAAGTTCGTGGCCCAGCGTTCTGCGTGGCGCTTGCTCACTTCATGCGTCAAAATGGTCAGGTCAAACTTCTCGGGTTTCACTGGTCAAACACTCCGGTTCCATGGGTGGCTCGCGTCACGCGGTCGACCGTCCAGCCCGACCGCACCCTTGATGGATGCACCCTGCTGCTCTTGCCTCTGCTTCACGATGTCATGGTGATCGGCGCACAATGGCTGCCAGTTGGACTTGTCCCAGAACAGGGCTTGGTCGCCTCGGTGTGGGAGGATGTGGTCTACCCTGAGACCTATGCGTCGGCGGTTGAGTTCTGGTGTGCCGTCCATGTGCAGCGTGCCGACATTGAGCAGGCCAGCCTTTTCGCACATGACGCAGAACGGATGGTCGGCGAGGAATACGAGCCGGGCTCGCTGCCATCTGCCGCCATATCCGCGTTGCGCAGTCTTCAGGCCGGTGATTGGCAACTCACGTTCTAGCTCAAACTCATGAGCAGGCGCCGGCCATGCATTAATCGATCGTTGAGGCGACAAGCGCATGCTGGTCCAACCGGAACAGTGAGGCCGTCGTCATGAGGGCTATCGGACTTCTGTCGCTTTTGAGTGGCTGCATCATCCTGATGCTCCCAATATTCGGTCAGCTCTTGCATCGGACTATCAGCATCACGGACGGCTCCTTGATCGGCGGGGCGTTGCTCTGCCTAGGGATTGCCGCGCTAGTGCTATTTCGCGGGCGTACATCGGGTTAGCCGCTACTTGATGTACGAGTTCCATACGATCAATCTTGCGATCAGGCGGCCGGTGGGTGAGGTCTACGCCTTCCTTGCAGAGCCGACGAACTACCCCAAGTGGGCAGCTGTGGTCCCCAATACGCTTCGCCGCGTCGATGCGTACGATTGGGAGGCAGAGACCGAATTTGGCCCGCGGCTCATCCGGTTTTGTCCCCGGAACGACTTGGGTGTGCTGGACCATGCCGTCTATCGAAGAGGCGAAGACCCCGTAATGATGCCCATGCGCGTGATCGCGAACGGGGAGGGCTGTCAGCTTACGTTCGCCTTCTACCGCCGACCGGGAACGACTGACGAGCAGTACAGCTCGGCGATCGAGTGGGTGACCACGGACTTCGAGACCCTGCGAGCACTGCTTGAGGTGTCTCGACTTGCGCCCGACCGATAGCGTGACCTTAGATGTCCGAACTGATAATGTCCCGGCATGGGTACTGAGGTTTTCGTTCAAGGTTTCCGCCTCAAAGGCAAGAAGCTCGAGCCCGATCCGCCTGACAAGGTTCGCTCGCCCGAGGCGGCGATCCTGAAGGCTGAGCGGCTGGCGCCGTCACGCGCGGGCGTATGGGCCTACTCGGCAAACATCGATGTCGAGACCGACACCTACGACGAGCCTGTGGTGCTGTTCAAAGCCGGTCAACTGCCGCCAGGATTGGCAGACTAAAGGGAGGCGCCGATAGCACGAACCTTGTTCGGACTCTTGTGGTTCGTTGTCATCGCCTGCTCACTCGTGGCCGCGCTGGTCTTCGGCATTGGAGGCACGGTGGCAGCGGGAAGGTGGTTCTCGGAATGTCACGCGTTAGCGATGCAGGGAGCAGATCTAAGCTACACAAGCGACTGCGAGGATGCTCGGACGATGATGGTCCTCGGAGTAGTTGCAGTGCTTATTGGCGGCGCTGGCATTTGGCTCGCAATCGCCAAGGTCCGATCTGGTCGAGACGGCCGGCCTTAGTACCGGGCATAGGACGGACTAGGCGTCACCGCCATCCGCGTCTCGTAAAGGGGAAGCCCTTGCCGTTTCCGGCCATGATCTCATCCGGGCGTCAGATGATAGCGCCACCTGCAGATGACGGCTTCGCGGACATCACGGGATTTTCCCGTGATCTTTCGCCGCCGCGCACGTGAGGTTGTGGGATTTCACCATAACCTCGACCTCTTGGATTTTGGACGAGCAAAAGAAACCGGGCATTGTGTGCCGGCTGGGCGTCCCCGGTGGCGAACCACACTGCTGAGGCCATCAATGAAGCGGCACAGGACGGAACCAATCACGAACGTTTAGACCCGTCGGCCCGATTTGGCAAGCGGGGCAACGCCAGAAGCTGCTTCGTCCATATGCAGTTTCGCGTCCCGGCCGATGAGGTGGATGAGGATCTCAGCGCTGCCGTTGTCATGGATCCGTGACAGCGTCGCGATGTGACCCACGTATAGACCGGTCATGACGAGGACGTGCCCGCCTTCCTTCATCGTGGCGCGCAGCTCGGCGACACGGCTGGCCTGCTCGTCGGCCGCCAGCGCCAGCTCGTTGAATTCGTTGTGCCGACGGCGCGCGCGTAGGTCGGCGATGTCCTGATCGGTTAGCGGCATCGGCACCCGGTCGTCGCGTTTATCGACGTAGCTCACATAGGGGCCCGCGACGTTGCGGCAGTCGACGACGATGCCGAACTGCGGCTGGCGCCGATGATCAATCAGACGCCGGGGGAACTGGATCAGCACATAGCCGACAAGCAGCGGCGCGCGCCGAGGCTTAGGGTTGGTCTTGCGCTTGGCTGCTGGCCGGAAGACGCGTTTGGGCACATAGACCCGCAGGCCGAGCTGCTGTAGCTCGCCAGCGGCCCTGCGCTCGCCGTTGGGCGTCGTGCGAATGATGTACCAACGCTCCTCCGGAGGACGGCTGAAGGGCGACTTCTTCGTATTAAGCGGCAAATGCGACCTCACTGGTGAAAAACCGTGAGGCCGGGGCGGGCGGTGTGGGAGGCCGCATGCATGCACCTGTTCGGCGATCGGTTCAAGCCTCGCACGCGCGCGTGCATATGCGCGTCGCGCGCGAGGCAGCGATCAATGCGTCTCGTCAATCCGTCGCCACCAGCCGGGACCACCATCGCCTCGTTCCGACCAGGTGATCGATCCGTCGCGCGCTTCCCAGATGCCGGATGGCTCGGGCTGAACCAGCGCGTTCGAACCCTTCGGATTCCAGCGCATGATGAACGTGCCGACATCCTCGTGACCGACGATGATCAGCGTGCCGTCGCGAGGGGCGGTCTCGATGGGCTGGCGGTTCTCGAAGAACATCATGGCAGGCGTTCCAGCTTGTCCCAGTCCGAGCGCGACATCACGAAAGGGGCGCAGCCCTTGCTGCGACACATCACCCAGCCCTCAGCGCTGGCCATATAGCGAAGGATGTCCTCATGGGGACCGCTGACCGTCTCGACGATACGCTTGCGCCTGAGC
>JBKJTB010000275.1:0-2790 GCA_046594305.1 Devosia sp.
CTTCGTCGATATTGGCGACAGCCACGGCAAGGCCGACCAGCACATGGGCGCGGTCGCGGGCCTTGTTGAGGAGGAACTTCGTGCGGCGCGTGACGACCTGTTCGCGGAACGCAACGAACGCAACGAGCATGTCGCGGACATTCATCAGTTCCGGCTTGCCGCCGTTGAGCGCAACGAAGTTGCAGCCGAACGACGATTGCAGCGGCGTGAAGCGGTAGAGCTGATTTAGAACGACGTCCGGAACGGCGTCGCGCTTCAGTTCGATCACGACGCGGATGCCGTGGCGGTCGGATTCGTCGCGAATATCGGAGATGCCCTCGATGCGCTTGTCGCGCACCAGTTCGGCCATCCGCTCGATCATCGTCGCCTTGTTCACCTGATAGGGGATCTCGGTGATGATGATGGCTTCGCGGTTGCCGCGCATCTCTTCGGTGTTGACGCGGCCCCGGATCAGGATCGAGCCGCGACCGGTCTCGTAGGCCTGCCGGATGCCGCCACGGCCGAGGATGATGCCGGCCGTCGGGAAGTCGGGTCCCGGCAAATACTGCATGATCTCGGTGACGGTGATCTGCGGGTTGGCAAGGACGGCCAGCGTCGCGTCGATGGTCTCGCCGAGGTTGTGGCTCGGGATATTGGTCGCCATGCCGACGGCGATGCCGCTGCCGCCGTTGACCAGAAGGTTCGGAAAGCGCGCCGGAAGGACCGTCGGTTCCTGATTGGAGTTGTCGTAGGTGTCCTTCATGTCCACCGTGTCGTTCTCGAGATCGTCGAGAAGCGAGTTGGTGATCTTTTCCATGCGCACTTCGGTGTAGCGCATGGCCGCCGGCATATCGCCGTCGATGGAGCCGAAATTGCCCTGCCCGTCGACCAGCGTGACGCGCAACGAGAACTCCTGCGCCATGCGGACGAGCGACATGTACACGGCCTCGTTGCCGTGCGGATGGTACTTACCGATGACGTCGCCGACCACGGTCGCCGATTTGTGGTACGGCCGGTTCCAGACGTAGTTCTGCTGGTACATCGAGAACAGGATGCGCCGGTGCACGGGCTTCATGCCGTCGCGCACGTCGGGCAGAGCGCGGCTCACGATCACGCTCATGGCGTAATCGAGATAGCTCTTGCGCATCTCGTCGGTGATGGAAATCTGCTGGATATCGGAGGGCGGCGGGAGGGCCGCGCCGTCGTCTTCAGGTGTGTCGGCCAATGGGGTTTTTTCTGGCTGTTTTCGGCTGGTTTGGGGTCTAGTCGATTCCTGCGCGAAAAACCAACAATTCCGGGCATTTGAGCCCGATCCGCCTGATGTCTTCCACTGCTAATGCATATGGGATGGGAATCAGGCGTTTTCGAGCCGCGTCCGGCCCGTTTCCCTTGGGGTCAGACGGCCGTAGCGTCGAAGTCCCGGCGGGACGAAATGACCGCCGGGTGGTTCGCATCGGCCCAGGCGACGAGTGCCCCAAAGGGGGCCAGCAGCGATTGGCCCATGGGGGTAAGGCGATAGCTGACAGCGGGCGGGACCGTGGGGCGCACGGCGCGGGCGACAAGGCCGTCGCGCTGCAGGATGCGCAGGGTCTGGGTCAGCATCTTCTGCGAGATGTCCGGGATCTGGCGCTTCAGCTCGGAGAAGCGCCGTTCGCCGGCCGAAAGCTCGAGGATGACCAGCATGCTCCATTTGTCGCCGAGCTTGTCGAGTACGCCCCGGATCGGGCAGCGCTCCGACAGCGGCGCGATACGGCCGTCCGACCGCCAGGCCTCAAGCCCGTCCCGGGCTTCAGCGATTCCTGGTGCTGTGGTCATCGGTTACCTCGCAGTGCCCTTATGAGTTTCAGGTGCCGTCTTTCGGACGGACCCCGCTTCGCCTAGATAGTCACTCTCTTTTCGATACCTACTCTCTTTCGGAGTGTGGGTCCACCTGGAGCATACAAATGGCAGACTTTTCGAACTCGGTTCTCGGCGTCACCGGTGCGGGCGGCTATGTCGGCCGGGCCGTCATCGTCAATCTCAAGGCGCGCGGCGCTAACAGGATTGTTGCGATCACGCGCGATCCGGCCAAGCTCGCCGATCTCGAGGTGCGTGCCGGCGATTTCGCCAAGCCGGAAACCTTGGACGCGGCCTTCAAGGGCGTCGACCGGCTGCTGATTATCAGCACGGATAGCGTGGGCGTCCGCATCGGGCAGCAGACCGGCGCCATCGACGCCGCCGAGCGGGCGGGCGTGTCGCACATCATCTACACCTCGATCGCGAGCCCCTACCCGCACGACAAGCACGCGGTCTCCAACGACCATTTCTGGACCGAGGCGCGGCTGTTCCAGAGCAAGGGCGGCTGGACCGCACTGCGCGACAACATCTACGCCGACTTCATCGTCTGGGAGGCCGCCAAGACGCTGGAGGCGGGCAAGATCTTCCATGCCGCGGGCGATGGCCGGCGGGCGATCGTGTTCCGCGACGATATTGCCGCCGCCGCGGCTGGCGCGCTGCTGACCGCCGAGGGGCGTGAACTGGTGGACGTGTCGGGACCGGAGGCGCTGTCCTATGCCGATATCGCGGCGATCCTGTCGCGGGTGGGCGGCAAGCCGGTCGAGGCCGTCGAGGTGTCGCATGAGGCCCAGCTCGCCGGCATGACCGGAGCTGGCCTGCCGCCGGCACTGGCCGAGGCGTTCGCCGGCTTCGACGTGGCAGTGAAGAAGGGGGCGCTGGCGGTGGTCGGCGATGGTGTGCAGCGGTTTGCCGGACGCGAGCCGCTGTCGGTCGAGGCGGCGCTGACCAAGGCGCTCAAGGGCTGACATGCTCAGC